>NZ_QOSA01000002.1:0-316339 GCF_008368795.1 Bacillus sp. BF2-3 | reverse complement strand
TTAGGAAGCTCACACCCTTGGCTTCCCTCTCTGTAAACCGTAAAAATGATTTCGTGTCCTTATCGTTACTTTTTCGTTCATGTTTATTTGTTAATTCATTATACTCGCATAAAAAACAAAATCAATACTATTTTTTAATTATTTTAAATTTTCAATCTCTTATACCATAAAAAACACACTCATCCCTAGGAAAGGGACGAATGTGTTTTCGTGGTTCCACCCTTGTTCCAATCTAGACGTATTTCCTCCTAGATTGCTCAAGTTCAGATAACGGCTGATACCGCCAATAATTACTAGATTACTCGTTCACTATTGAAGTTCAAAGGTGGTAAAATCATTTCTCGTGTTAGGAAGCTCACACCCTTGACTTCCCTCTCTGTAAACCGTAAAAATGATTTCGTGTCCTTATCATTACTTTTTCGTTCATGTCTATTTGTTAACTTATTATAGTTATCAAATTTTTAAAAAGCAAGCCTATTTTTACTAACTATTTTCAAAATAATTTTTTATTATATTTCACAATAGCATTATGCAACTGCCACTCAATTTACCTATTTTGTCATTTCTCCAGTTTATAAATCAACGGTTCATATATAAAGTGAAACTTTAATCAGTGGGGATTTTGTTCATCCCCACTGATTATTAGCCTTCACCAATCGGGCTTTTACGGGCAGTTGATCCCCACCTAACTTCTTTGCTTTCGCTGAATTTTGAGGTAGGGGTGTTACTGCCCGTTAATGCGGGATAAATCCCCATTCTAAAACCCGTACATACTCACCTTACAAAATTATATCAATAAAATTTTTAATACAATCTTTTTGTATAACTTTCTTCTAAAGAACGTGCAACATCTTCTTCTGAAGCATTCACTTTCGCATGCTCTAACAACATTTTTGCTGCTGAAGGTAACTCTTTTTTATTTAACCAAGATTCTGGATCCCATATCTTCGAACGAATAAACGCTTTTGCACAATGAATGTAACACTCTTCTATTTCAACAACAATTCCAAGCAACGGATTACGTCCATTCGCCTGCATTTCTTTCAAAATTTCTTCATCGTTTGTAATATACGCTCGGCCATTTATTCTAAGTGTCTCCCCAAGACCTGGAATAAAAAAGATTAGTCCTACACGTGGATTTGAAATAATATTCAAAATGGAGTCTATACGACGATTTCCTGGCCTTTCTGGAATGATAATTTTATTATTATTGAGTACGTATACAAATCCAGGTGCGTCTCCTCTCGGCGAGGCGTCACACTCCCCCAACTTATTTGCAGTAGATAATACTAGAAAAGGAGATTTAGAAAGGAAATCTACACAATGGTGGTCTAATGATGAAATAACTTTTTTCAATGCTCGCTCACTTGGTTTCCCCAATATTTTCCGTAACTCTTCCTCTGTTGAAATAATCGATTTTATTTCCATACGCTCTATCTCCACTTATAATCGCCCCTTTTTCTTTATTTTCCCAAAATTCAATACGAATATTGTATAATAAAATTTGCAGAAAGGGGAATTAAAATGACAGAGTGGTTAACAATATTTGATTCTGAAAGAAATACACTTGGGAAGAAATTACGCGATGAAGTGCATCGTGACGGTGATTGGCACGAAACATTTCATTGTTGGTTTGTAGAAAAAGATGCTAAAGATATATTCTTATATTTCCAATTACGCTCTAAAAATAAAAAAGAAGCTCCACTTATATGGGATATTACTTCAGCTGGACATATTATGCATGATGAAGATGTACAAATTGGTGGTCTTCGTGAAATCGAAGAAGAATTGGGGCTTTCCTTTCAAACTACTGATTTAGTATACAAAGGAATCTTTAAAATAGATTATGAAATTTCAAATCTTACTGATCGTGAATTTTGTCATATGTATTTTCACAATGTCATCAATCCACTTCCATTCGCACCAGGTGAAGAAGTAGACGATGTGATGAAAGTACATGCAACTTCTTTTCTACAACTATTAAATGGTGAAATTTCATCTTTTACAGCTACTTCTGTTTTGAGCAATAAACCGATAACGATAACTTTTGATGATATTTATCCATATGATCTTGCATACTATGAATTTGTTGTTGAACAAGGAAAAGACTTACTAGAAAATAATAGTTTATAAATAAAATAGGACTCCTAGCATTATATTGCGTAGAGTCCTATTTTTATTATTGTTCAAGTATCTTTAATTTATTCTCTACTTGTATAAATAAACGAATAATTAATAACAGCATAACCACCATAATTGCTATTATTGTATGTGGATATCTAAACAGTATACTAATAACACTTCCAATTAACATCATGATGAATCCGTTCTGCTTCATCACTTCTGCACTATACCTGTTACCCGCATCCCATAATTCCTTATTTTTCATAGATCGTTTCGTACGATAACCATATGCCGCATTAATATCGGTCGGTGGATTTTTTTGAAGAATAATTGCCGCAAGTACAAAAATAATACCAATCAATATGCTTATTCCTATGTTTACTAGTGCATCAATCAATTATATCCCCCTAACTTACACTTTCATTATACGACATAACCCTTATTTTCCTAATTTATAACACATTCACTTTCTTTCTTTTGATGTCTGGAACATACTTGGAAGTGTTACAAAACGTGCCCCTTTCGTTTTTAACTGCGGAATGATTTTGTCTAGTGCATCTACAGATCCTTGTAAATGCCCACCTGGTGTTGAATGTTGGAGGATGACACTTCCAGGAAATGAATTCCCTAGCACATTATTTGTAATCGTATCAGCACTCACACCTTTCCAATCAACTGTATCAACACTCCACTGTACAATCATAAAATTTTGCTCTGTGGCCCATTTTAATTGATTTTCAAGTATTTCACCGTATGGCGGACGTATAAACTTCGGTGCATAACCAGCTAAACGATTTAATATTCCTTCCGTTTTTATAATTTGATTACGGTACTCAGCGTCATTTACTTTCGCTAAATTCGGATGACTGTACGTATGATTACCAATTACATGCCCTTCATTTGCAATACGCTTTACTACATTCGGAAATTTTTCTGCGTTTTCACCAAGTAAGAAAAAAGTAGCTTTTACATTATGTTGTTTTAACTTATCTAATATTTTTGGCGTGAATTCTGAATCTGGTCCATCATCAAATGTAAGAGCTACTTCCGCTTTATTATACGGTCCTGAAAATGCGTACGCATATTTTTCAACCCATGTAAATGGTGTCCACGATCCACGATCATCTGCTTTCATTTGTACTTCATAGCTTTGAGGGATATATGCGTATGGCAATGCACTTATATAATCTCCGTAATAAAATGAGTTATATGGCATATAAGCATACGAAATATCTCGTTCTAGTCCCCATTGATATGGAGCAAACATTTCTGGCGAATAAAAATAATACATGATAAAAAACCTCCCTAAATTTTCATATGTGATTCATCTGCACTTTGTTAGAGAAATTGTTATTCATAAACAAAAATAAGACTGTCCTTAATTAGGACAGTCTTACTGCTTACTATTATTAATAAATCGATGTACTATCTTTTGGCAAAGCTTTCACATGTTTTAAATAGTTCGTCACTTTATCATCATCATCTTGCGGATATTGATATTCATATTTGTTAGCGATTTCGTTCGCCACTTCCCTAAATAAATTACCCATAACAAAGAATGACTCCCATATGTTTTCATATTCTGCATTAGAAAATGTTCTTTTAAATTGCACCCACATATCTTTTTCAATATATTGCTCGAAATGCTTTCCAAACTTCCCTGTATTAACTGTAAAGTCTGTTTTCATACCAATATGCCATTCTAGCATTACGATGAACATATCTCGCACTGGTCCTTCAAGCATTCCTTTTGCATAAGAAAGTTCCTCTCGCCATAACCCTTTTGCGATATTCGTACTACACCACCAAAATTCATTACAACAATCCAAAAACTCTTTTTCTGTAGGCTTTTTTATTAAGTAATCCTTATCGCTTGCTGGCGGAAATCCTTCCATACAATTATCTTTATCAAGAAGCAGTTTACTTAAACTATCTTGTCCAACGAACTTTTTTATTAACTCAACTGGAACTAGCGTTAAATCAATCCGATTCCCATCCATGAACTGCATTAAATATGGAAACTTCCCGTCTTCATCTGGTGGAACTAACGACATTTCTTCTGGCATTTGTACAATCATTATTTCTCCAAATCTATGAATCCAATTATGATTAGACGTAAAAGATTGTATATCATTTACAACATACATAATATCATAGTCTTGAAAACAATCTCTTTTCACATTTGGATTTACACGCGATCCATTCATGATGACAGCTCGAATTCTTTCATCCTCTATTGCTGTATTTATAATTAAATCTAACATTTCTTTTTCAGTTCTCATCTACTTATAGCCTCCAATTTTTTAATATACAATATAGTGTTATGTATATTGGAGGTCCACGAGCTAATCTCGTTATACACGATACACGTTATAATTTTTGAAACTTCTTTTTCATTCCTTTTCCCTCCTTACATCACTCTTTTACAACTGCCATTCCTTTCAATTTACCAATGCTTTCTACCATTCACTTTTAATTATACCGAAAATTCTGTCTTGAATACAAAAAATAAAGAAGGGACATCTACCGCTTATAGAATAGATATCCCTTCTTTTAAAGTTAAATTTAATTCCTATGGATTAGTAGACCAAAGCCCAGCAGATTTAATAAATGTACGTTTATTTAATTTCAGCTGCGCTACGATAAATTCTGCAATATCTTCTGCTTGCATTACTTTATCAGGGTTTCCATCAGTTAATCCTAAATCTACAGCCATATCAGTTGCTACTGTACTTGGAGTTAAAGCTGTTACACGAATGTTATGTTTGCGAACTTCCATCGCTAACGATTCTGTTAAGCCAAGGACACCAAATTTAGAAGCACTATATGCACTTGTTACAGGTGCGCCTTTTTGTCCTGCTGTAGATGAAATGTTAATGATATCACCAGATTGTTGTTCAATCATGCTCGGTAAAGCTGCACGAGTTGCATAGTATACACCCATTAAGTTTACTTGAATGATTTTTTCCCAATCAGCAACGTCTAATTCTAAAAACTTACCGAATTTAGAAATACCAGCGTTATTAATTAAAATATCGATAGATCCTAAACCATTTTTTAACGTTTCAATCGCAGTTGTTACTTCTTCGTATGAAGAAACATCAGCAGTTGCAATAACGGCTTTTACACCTTCTGCTTCTACTTCTTTCGCTACAGCTTTTAAGTTTTCTTCTGAACGAGCTAATAAGCCTACATTTACGCCTTCTTTCGCTAATGCGATTGCTACAGCGCGACCAATCCCTCTACCTGCTCCTGTAATTAAAACATTTTTACCTTGTAATAATTCTGCCAAGTATAACACTCCTTAATCATCTCAGTTATGTATTATATTAAAATTGTATCTATGTTTATGTAAAAAGGCAATGATGCACTTTCATGTGCGTAGGTTACTTGTAGGTAACTATAGAAAGTTTTTATTTATAAGTTTCATTTTTTTTACCATTATTCATGTAAAATAAAAACAAATCCAGCATAGGGGAGTGTATGAGTATGAAAAGAAAAAAATGGTTCTTGTTACTAACTGCAGTCGGACTATGTATCATATCGTTTGCACTGTACTTTATATTTGGTAACCCACTAAATTATAAAGTAATAGAAAAAGATACTAGCCATTATCTCCATACTAAAAAAGGTTATAAGCAAAAAGAGATACAAAACATAACCGGAAAATATACTCCCCTTTATAATATTGGCTATTATGCAACAGTAGTATATAAAGACGAACCATATTTCACCTACTCTTATACATACGATGATAATAAAAAAATAATACAAGACAACGGTATTTTAGGAAGACACACTGAGTCATTTGAACATCTTAATTTAAACTGGTCGTTGTTTGACCAGTTAGTAGATGGTATTCATACAAACTTGCAAGGAAGAGGTTTAAGAGAAAAAAAAGATTATTCTATACGACACGTTCAATTCATTGATATAGATGACGATAAAAACGGTGCGGAAGCATACGTTGACTTTAAGAAAGATAAAGAATCCGATTACTCATATCGTATGAATAGCGAAGGAAAAGCTTATCAATATAATTGCAGTAACGGTAAATGCATTTTTAAAGAGAAATAGTGTTAGAAGGAGAACCTTCTAACACTATTTCTCTTCATGATTCGGCATACGCACAATAAATTCAGTACCTTTTCCTTCGCTTATCAATATAATTGCAGTAACGGTAAATGCATTTTTAAAGAGAAATAGTGTTAGAACTTCTAACACTATTTCTCTTCATGATTCGGCATACGCACAATAAATTCAGTACCTTTTCCTTCCTCACTCTCCACTTTTATCTCTCCTTGATGAAGGTCGAGTACTTTCTTTACAATAGCTAAACCTAAGCCACTTCCCCCATAGGCACGATTTCGTGAAGAATCCGCTTTATAAAAACGCTCAAAAATATGTTGTTTCTGTTCTTCTGATATACCAATTCCTGAATCACGGATACGCACTTCCACTACTGTCTCATGTTCCTTTAACTGAATAGTAATCGTACCACCGCTTGGAGTAAATTTAATACTATTATGAATTAAATTAATCCACACTTGACTCATACTTTCTTGGTCAGCAATAACATATACTTTTTCTAAATCTAGTTCTAACTCAATTTCTTTTTCAGCCCAGAGTGGTTCACTATTTAACACAATTTGCTTTAATTGTTGATCTAATCGATAGCTCACTCTTTCTGGTGTATACTCTTCTGATTCTAAAAGAGTTAGCTTTAGTAAATTTTGACTTAGTTTAGATAATCTCGTTGTTTCAGTTTCAATAATGGTAAGATAATGCTTTCTTTTTTCCTCAGAAAGATTATCGTCTTGTAGTGCTCTAGCAAATCCTTTTATAGAAGTTAACGGTGACTGTATTTCATGAGAAACATTCGATACAAACTCTTGTCTCATTTTCTCCATCGTATTCAGTTCATCTGTCATATCATTTATACTTTTTACGAGCACGCCAATTTCACCATCATACTTTTCTTCATTTCTTATTTTTACGGAGAAGTCTCCTTTTGCAATTTTTTGTATCGGTTCAATAATAGTCCAAATCATCGCCTCTCGTTTTGGTCTCATTAATATTCCAATCAATGTCCAAATAAGAATAATAAAGACAAAACCGACCATATCACTAATTAGAAAGGCAACAAACGGCGATACGTTTACGTCAAAAGCATTCAATAAACTAGTTGCTACATAAAATGCGATAGACCAAATGATAGTAAGAATAGAAAAGAGCGCTAATACCGCTCCAAATACTTTCAGCATCTTCAACTTACTCATTCGTTTTCTTTTTCTCATTTACTTACCTCTAAGCGATACCCTAATCCTCTTATTGTTTTAATACTAAATTTCGATTGCTCTTCTTGAAACTTCTCACGTAACCGATTAATATGAACGTCTAGTGTACGTTCATTCCCTTCAAAATCATATCCCCATATTTCTTCAATTAATTGCTCTCTCGAACAAGTTCTTCCCGATTTAGCCCCTAAAGTAAAGAGCAGCTCAAATTCTTTTAACGGTAACGTAACCGTTTGTTCTCCAGATGTAACTTCGAATGTTTTACGATTTAATAATACATTTCCAACTTGAATCGATTGCGAAACTGTAATTTGGTAACGTTTCAATAATGCCTTTACTCTCACTACTAGTTCTATAGGATCAAATGGTTTTACAAGATAATCATCTGTCCCAAGGTGAAATCCTTTTACTTTTTGTGATGTTTCTCCTTTGGCAGTTAGCATCAGAACCGGGATATCATAGTATTTTCTTAATTCAAAACATACATCAAATCCATCCATATTTGGCATCATGATATCAAGAATAACCATATCGACTTTTACGTCATCCATTTTCTGAAGTGCATCTACTCCATCAATTGCCTCATATGTTTGAAAACCTTCTCGTTCTAAAAATACAGAAACGAGTTCTCTAATGTGTGGATCGTCGTCTACTATTAAAATTTTAGGTATCAAAGGAACCATTTCCTTTCTACTTAGCATCTAATATATTTTTTAAAAATGAATCATCAGTGGAGTAAAATCCCACTGATGATTCATTTTATAATGCCCCCTCTTTAATTTTCAATTGCTGCGTTGCAAACTCACGATACATATCATGCGTCTGTAATAATTCATCATGCGTACCACTACCTGTAAGATTCCCTTTTTCAATAAAGATAATTTTATCTGCATCTACAACAGTAGAAAGTCTATGTGCAATCACTAATGTTGTTCTGCCTTTCATTAAGTTATTTAATGCTTTTTGAACGACAGACTCAGATTTACTATCTAAGCTTGAAGTTGCCTCATCGAGCATAAGAATTTGCGGATTTCGAAGTAACGCTCGGGCAATAGCAATTCGCTGTCTTTGTCCCCCAGAAAGCTTCACACCGCGTTCTCCAACTTCTGTTGCATAACCGTTTGGTAAGTCATGAATAAACGCATCAACATATGCCATTGCAGCTACTTTTTCAATTTCTTCATCCGTTACTTCGCCCTCGACACCATAACAAATATTATCACGAATCGTTCCATCAATTAACGGACTATCTTGTGATACGTAACCGATTTGACGTCGCCATGACTCTAATGAATAACTCGTAATTGATTCTTTTCCTAATTTAATGGCACCACTAGTTGGCTCATAAAAACGTTCCAGTAATGAGAATAACGTTGTTTTCCCACTACCACTTGGTCCTACAATCGCTGTCACTTTTCCAGATTCAATTGTGAAATCAATATTTTTCAAAACTTGCTCTTCTTCGTTATACTCAAAATGTACATTTTCAAGAACAATTGGTTGCTTAGCATTTGTCACTTTCACACCAGTTTCATGATCTTCTACTTCATATTCTAAAATCGTACTAATTCTTTCCGTTGCACCAATTGCCTTTTGGAATTGTGTAAAGAACATAGATAATTGACTCATCGGCATTACAATTTGAACTAAATACAAAATAAACGCTACAAGTTCACCGGTTGTTAATGCACCGCTAGAAACTCGCATCCCGCCATATCCTACGATAATAACAAGTAGTGCCATTAAAACAAACGACATAACTGGCGAAATTAATGCTTGCACTTTCCCTTCTTTCAAACCAAATTGTAATAACTTTTGTATACCTGTATTGCCCGTTTCATATTCTCTTTTTTCTGTATTTGAAGATTTCACTAAACGAATTTCTGATAACACTTGCGTTAACACACTTGTAAAAGATGCCGTTTCATCTTGAAGCGCTTTTGAAATCTTATACATTTTTCGTCCAAGTGGAACTAAAATTAATACAGACAACGGAATAACCGTTAAAAGTAACGCAGTCATTTTCCAATCTAAAACAAATAATACAATTAACGATCCAACAATTGAAATACCGCCTGTTAATAAGTTTGACAAATGCTCAGAAATTAACGTTTTCACAACACCTGTATCATTCGTCATACGGCTAATCGTATCACCTGTTCTATTTTGATCGTAATAAGATACCGGCAAGATAAGTACCTTTTTCCACAAACGTTCTCTTAGTCCCGCTACAATCTTCTGCCCAATATAATTTAGTAAATATATAGACAGCCCTGCCGCAATAGTTTGCATTACAAAGAAAGCAACTAATCCAACAATTTGTCCTGCACTAATTGAAGAAAGCGAAAAATTATCTACTAATCCTTTTGTAAGCATAGGAATAAATAAACTCGCTCCCGTAGAAAGCAAACTCATTAATAACGCAAAAACTAAAATTCCTTTCGGAGGATTTGTATCTTGAATAAGGCGTAAAAACTGCCTCCAACTCCCTTTTTTCTTCATTTCATTTCTAACTTCCATTCCTGTTCATCTCCTCGTGGTAAACCAAACTGTTCTTTCTAAAATTAGAATACGATACAAATGTAAACTGAATGTAAACACACTTTTTCTATTTTTACAAAATATACATAAAAACTCATCTTTACAACAGATATAAATATCTGATATTATTACCTGGTACTTAATATTATTCTATGTAAATTATAGATAAATAATTTACAACACGATATAAATCTCCAGTTAGTGAAAGGAGTATCCTTTTTGCAAACAAATATACATTCTGAAAAGGAAACAATTATTTTTATTCATGGATTAGTTGGCAATCGTCGCGCCTTCAAAAAGGAGCAAAAACGTTTTTCTTCCTCCTACAACATTATAACTTATGACTTATTAGGTCACGGTGATGATAAAGGAAAAGCAATCGACTTTTCATTACAGCGCCTCGTAGATCAATTATTAAACTTATATGAGCAAGAAGATATTAAAAAAGCACATATTTGTGCGCTAAGTTACGGCTGTTACATCTCTACAATTTTTGCACAAATGCATCCAGAAAAAGTATTAAGTATTTGTCATATTGGAGGACATTACAATAACCCTTCTCGTTTATATAATGTATTTCAAAATTTTTGGGAGAAGCGAGGAGATGAATACTCTAAATGGCTCTCTCAATACGCAAATACTATTTTTCCAAGCGGTATACTAAAAGCAAATCCGTTCGCAGTCATTTCAAGAAATATTTACTACCGTTTCGGATTACAATTACATTCATCCATAATTGCCCAGTCATTACGACATAGGTTAGAATTCGATTTAAAATCTAAATTAAAATCACTTCCTCACCCTATACTATGGGTAATGGGAGAGCATGATCATCTCTATAAATCTTGTCTATTTGATTTGAAATCTATTTTGCCTAACGTTCTATATAAGGAAATACCGTTAGCGGGACATGCAGCGAACTTATTTCGCCCTAACTATTTCCATGACTTATATGATCGATTTTTAAATGGAAAGTTAAAATAAAAACTATTAAACTTCCAATTTATTCAACTATAAAAAGGCTTCCCAAGTTTCCTTGGAAAGCCTTTTCTCTATACGAAAAGTATATAAAACTACTTTTTCTTAGTATGCTTTTGTGTAACCTAATAGGTGCTTGCTCCAGTAAGAGTTACTTACAGAACTAATACGTACACCAGTTGCATCTGTTTCTGCACTAATGAACTGACCGTTTCCTAAGTAAACACCCATGTGAGAAGGACCTGATTTATAAGTATTTTGGAAGTATACTAAATCACCTGGTTGTGGATTGCTAGTTTTTGTTTTAGAGCTCCAGTATCCAGCAACTGTTTGACGAGCTCCTTTATGACCAGTTTGATTTAATACGTAGTGAATGAATCCACTGCAGTCAAAACCAGCAGGTGTTGTACCAGCAGTTCTGTATGGTGAACCATTTAAAGATCTAGCGAATCCAGCGATTGAAGATGTATCTCCACCTGTTGTTGGTTTTTGTACGTCTTTACCTGGTTGTTGAACGTTATTTGTAACATTATTGTTATTTGTAACGTTGTTTACTCCGCCTTTTACAAACTTAACGAAGTCTGCACTTACGTAACCTGTGCGGCCGTTATGGTTAATTTTGTACCAACCATTTTCAGCACCAGTAACGTTTAATACTTTACCATTTGTTACTCCACCGATTACAGCGTTGTATGTAGCTGGGCCTGTACGTACTTTTAAAGCACCAGTGTTAACAACATAAGAACCACCAGTTTGAACTGTTGTAGTATTGTTGTTTGTAGTTGGTTGTTGTGTTTCGTTAGATACAGCAGAACCACCTTTTGTTACGAAGTCTTTGCTTACGTATCCAGTTCCACCATTGAAGTTGATTTTAAACCAATCTTGTACTTCACCTACAACTTGTACTGTTTTACCTTTGTTTACAGAACCTAATACTGTATGAGATGTACTTGGGCCTGTACGTACGTTAAGTGAAGAAACGTTTACTGTGTAAGTACCTGTTCCTTGTTGAACAGTCGTTCCTGTTTTGCCACCAGTTGTTACGAAGTCACCACTTACATAACCTGTTTGACCATTTACGTTTACTTTGAACCAACCATTTTCTTGTCCAACTACTTGTAGCACTTGGCCTGATTTTACTTTAGAAATAACGTTATGTCCTGTACCAGCACCTGAACGAACATTTAATACATCAGCAGTTACTGTGTATTTTAATTCAGAAGTTGTTTCTACAGTTTTTGTTTCAGTTACAGTCGTTTGAGTTTGAGTTTGTCCATTAATTTCTTTTAGCGCTTCATTTGAAACTTGTGCATGAGCAGAATCCATTCCTGGAACTGCAACGCCAGCTACAGAAGCTGCTGCTAAACCTGCAATTACTTTTTTCATAAGTTGTCTTTACTTCCTTTCCCTACTATCCTCTTAAAAAAAACTAAAACTTTAATACTTTACAATATTATCAAAGTAAAATATTCATCCAGTTCCATTTTTTAGCAAGAGTTTTATTTTTCACACAGAGTTCATTTTAAATGAACAAAGTGAAATCCGTGTGAACTTCATGTGAACTTTATCATTAAACACAGTGTTTTTGCAATGGTTTTTTCAAATTTCTTATATATCGCATGAAAATTCGACATTCCATTTAATATTTTAATATAAAATATCCCTTTTCTATCTATTATAAAAAATTCTATTAACCTAATACAAACTCAAGTATGTATTTCCTTATAAAGCTCCTTACATAAAGTATACTTTCATCATGACAAAAATCACTCTATTTATCAATAGTATAATATTTTTAGAAAACTAAATTTCTATACTATCTACAATTTTGAAATAATTTGACGAATTGTAAGATTTATTTCACAAAAGCCATTTCTCCTTTAAAGAAAACACACACTATATCAACTGTTCTCTTTTTCTTATAATGGAATTTATAGGATATTTATAGTATTATATACATATCTTAATAAACAAGAATTTTAGCGAATTGATTAAAGTTTCATTCCCTTATAAAATGAAACTTTAATCAGTAAGGGTTTTATACATCCTCCGCTAATTATTAACCCTCACCACTCGGGCTGCCCATTAATGCGGAGTTTTATTGGAATAAAAAGAGGAGGCATATTTGTGAGAAATATAATAGATGATCCAATACAAAAAAACATAGAGCTATACTATGCTTTTATTCAATTCGTTTCAATGATAACATTACAAAAAGTATCAGCTATTGAAACACGTAAAAACGAATTAAAAAATCAGATGAAAAATGCAGGACAAAAAAACCCTTATTACGTATAAAAAAAGGTGAACAGGTTATATTCCTGTTCACCTTTTTAAATTATTTATAAATTTTCACACGGTCCTCTAGCGGTTGGAATTCTTTTTCACCAGCATGTACTACCGGTTTACCAAATGGCATTTGCGCAATAAGTTTCCAATTCTCTGGAACATCCCACTCTTTTCTCACTTCTTCATCAATTAGCGGATTGTAATGCTGTAACGTAGCACCAAACCCTTCAATTTCTAAAGCTGTCCAAATTGCAAATTGTAACATTCCTGATGATTGCTGAGACCAAGTTGGGAAATTATCTTTATATAATGCAAAGTTAGCTTGAAGGCTTTCCACTACTTCACTGTCTTCAAAATATAAAACCGTTCCATAACCACTTTTAAATGCATTCATTTTTTCTTCAGTAGGTGCAAAGTTATTTTCAGGTACAATTTTTCGTAACGTTTCTTTCGTAATATCCCATAATTTATCATGTTGTTCTCCTAATAAAACAACAATGCGAGCACTTTGAGAATTAAAAGCTGAAGGTGTATGTTTTACAGCATGATAAATCACTTCTTGAATTTTCTCATCAGAAACTACTTGCTCTTTACTAATTGCATAAATAGATCTTCTGTCTTCAATTGCTGAGTAAAAATCTTTTGCCATCATAATTCCCTCCAATTTTCAATTGAGGCTATTTCATATGTATATATCATATTACGCCCCTCAAACTTATTATTAATAAGCTTATAACTTTATAATATCACAGCAACAAATAAACTCAAATGTTAACACTTGTATTTAGACTCTTTTTCCTTTTTAAAATGAAAATAAAAAGACTGCTCGTTGTTATCTAAAATTAGTAACAACGAACAGTCTTACTTATGTAGCGATCTAGATTCGTATTTTACTTACTTAATTAACTAATCCAAATGCATACGACATTAACTTATTTGTCTCTGTAAAACGTTTTGTTTTACTTGATGTCCCCATGACCACTGTAATAATTCGATTATCACCTTGCTTTGCAGTCCCAGTAAAACAGTATCCTGCACTATCTGTAAATCCAGTCTTTAGTCCGTCCATTCCTTCTATATATAAACTTTTATTATTTTTATTTAACATGTCGTTTGTGCTTATAACATTAATATTATTAAATGCTAGCTGACTTTGGCGTAAGTGAGTCACTTCTAATATTTCCGGATAATCTTTTATAAGATGATATGCCAATTGCGCTACATCAGCAGCCGTCATTTTTGTTTCACTTCCATCTGGCTCTTGTAATCCAGAAGCATTTGCAAATTTAGCATGTTCCGACATTTTTAACTGTTTCGCTTTTGCATCCATAAGCTGAACGAAATCTTTCTCCGATTTTGCCATATGTTCTGCTAAAGCCACAGCTGAATTATTAGCTGACTCAATCATTAATGCATGATATAAATCTTTAACAGTTAATGTATCATTAACTTGTACTGGGATTCTCGCTCCCTCTGTTTGTGCCGCCTTCGCACTCATTTTTACTGGATCTTCCCAGCGAACTTTCCCATTATGTATACTCTCTAGTAAGAGATACGCTGTCATCATCTTAGACATACTAGCCGGGGCAAAAGCTTCATTTTCATTATATTGATAAATAATATCTCCATCACTCGCATCGATAATCATAGCTGCTTTTGCGTTAATTTCTGGTGGGATGTACTTTGGCGGGACTACTTTTTCAGTAAATCCTGCTTTAGGTAGTTCTGCCACTTGCAAAG
Organism: Bacillus sp. BF2-3; assembly: GCF_008368795.1. Lineage (NCBI taxonomy): Bacteria > Bacillati > Bacillota > Bacilli > Caryophanales > Bacillaceae > Bacillus > Bacillus sp. BF2-3. The sequence continues at coordinate 301,370 of NZ_QOSA01000002.1, read as the reverse complement.
GTTGTCCCTCTACATTCGCTATGCTCTTTTGATTTCCTTGGAATAAGAACCAACATATCCCTAAAATAATGACTAATAGGACTGTCATCCTTCCCCATTTTAACCGATTCATTTCAAAACTCCTTTAGCAAACCTTTTATACACTCACATTTAACCTTATCAACAATTCCTTTATACAGTCAAGGTAAAAGGTATATTTATTCATAGTACAGCAATGATTATTTTAATTTATTTATGTTAAACTTACAATATTGAAACGTAAGAATATTTAATAATAAAATCTCATAAATAAAGCGAAACTTTAATCAGCCCCACCAATCAGGCTACCCGTCAAATAGCGAGATAAACTATTTAATAGAAGGGATTCATACAAATGCTACTTCCAAAATCATTAAAATACGGAGACACAGTTGGGATTTACTCCCCTTCTTCACCAGTAACCTACACTTCACCAAAGAGATTTGAACGAGCAAAATCTTACTTACAACAGAAAGGGTTTCATATATTAGAAGGTTCATTAACAGGTCGATATGATTTTTATCGTTCTGGTAGTATACAAGAGCGTGCTGAGGAGCTAAATGTCTTAATAAGAAATCCTAATATTTCTTGTATTATGTCAACAATTGGTGGGATGAATTCAAATTCAATATTACCTTATATTGATTATGATGCTTTTCTAAAGAACCCTAAAATAATGATTGGGTATTCAGATGCAACTGCTTTATTACTAGCAATTTACACCAAAACAGGAATCCCTACATTTTATGGACCAGCTCTCGTCCCTTCCTTTGGCGAATTTGAACCTTTTGTTGATTGCACATACAAATATTTCGCTGAAACTTTACTACATGATCATTCTCTTCCTTATCATATAAAACAACCATTATTTTGGTCAGATGAATTTATTAATTGGGAAGAAAAGACAAAGGAGAAAGAACTTCGACCAAACGATTGGATTTCAGTAATTGATGGAAAAGCTACTGGGCGTATTATTGGCGGGAATTTAAACACGATACAAGGAATTTGGGGTAGCCCCTATATGCCACATATTCAAGAAGGCGACATTCTCTTCATTGAGGACAGTTCAAAAGATGCAGCTACTATTGAAAGAAGCTTTTCATTACTTAAAATTAACGGTGTATTCGATAAAATTTCAGGTATCATTCTTGGAAAACATGAGCAATTTGATGATTGTGGTACAAATCGAAAACCTTTTGAAATACTACTAGAAGTACTTCAAAATCAAAGAATTCCTTTTCTAGCTGACTTCGATTGTTGTCATACACATCCAATGATTACCATGCCTATCGGTGTTCAAGTAGAGTTGGATGCAACAAATAAAACGATACATATTGTAGAACCTTGGAAAAAATGAATGCATAGCTTCTATTGTTTTACAATAAAAGCCATGATACTATATAATTTGGAATGTGAAAGATTAAACAAAATACGTTCCAATATCTATTATTAGGAAAAGATAGATATAAATATATATTTATATGCAAAAGAGAGTGAATAAATGAAACCAACTATTAAAAATTACGTATTTTTACATGTAGCTTTTTTGATATATTCTATCATTATGGTTTACATGAAATGGGCAGCTAAATTCCCCATTGCTTCCATCTCATTTTTTGTTGCTTATTTCGGATTAGTTATACTTTTATTCGGATATGCAATTTTATGGCAACAAGTAATTAAACATTTCGAAATTTCAAAAGCATATTCACATCGCGGGATTATTATACTGTGGTCAATGCTTTGGTCAGTATTTCTATTTGGAGATACGATTCAGTGGAATCATTTACTTGGTGCAGCTATTATTATTGTCGGAATTGTGGTGGTGACAAAAGATGAATAGTTATATGTTATTATTTATTTTCGGGATAATTTTAGCTAATTACTCACAAATATTATTAAAAAAAGCTACTTTGCAACAATACGATTCTAGAATAAAAGAATATGTGAATCCTTATGTTATTATCGGCTACTCTTTATTTGTAATTAACGCCGGATTAAATGTTATCGCCATGAAGGGTATGGCATTAAAACAAGCATCAGCATTAGAATCCTTAAGTTATATCATCATATTAATTTTCGGTTGGTATTTCCTAGGAGAAAAAATAACGAAACGTAAACTCATCGGCAACATGATTATTATCGTTGGTGTAATCGTTTATTGTATCCAATAGTAAAAAGCTCCGTTTATCACAAACGGAGCTTTTTACTATTGACCTAAATTTTGCACTTTATCTTTCAAATCTCGAACTTGATCTACCGTCTGCATAAGCTCAGAGTTTTTAAATTGCTCTACATCCACTTTTCCTTCTTCTATCTTTGTCATCGCCGTATCAATTAACGTATTTAACTTTTCGTTATATCCGACGATTTGTTGATGAATATCCTTCGCTACATCAGGTGGCGTTAATTCATTGAATGCGGGTATATCTTGTTTAATTTCACTAAGCTTCGTTTCTAATTCTTTTCGAGCCTCGCTATCATTAACGGCCTTTTCTGCTAATGCTGGTGCATCATTTGCAAATGCACTTATTTCATTTACATAGTCTGTCGCCTTTTGAGCATAATCTATGGAGTTCTTTCCTTCTTCCACTATTGAACATCCCATTAAACCAATTGAAACTATAAATACTAATAAAATTGATTTTATTTTCATTTTAGACTCCCTTCGTCTTTATCATTGTCTGTAATTTTCTCTATACATAACTTCTAGCTAAATTGTTTATAACCTTTTTCAAATAGCTATTTATCCTCTTACATGCCCTATTATCGTTACAACATCTATTTCTATATGTACGCTTATAATATCTTCAATTATATCCATATAGCCTTGTCCTATAGCTGTTCCATAGTGTAATGTAAGCCCCTTCTTTTCATACACTGACTTTGGCACTGAAAAAATAAATCTCCTCAAGTTTCTTTCATCAGCTGGTTCCATAATTAAAACAATCCCATCTTCATCAAACATATACGCTCGCCCTCCAACTTTACATTCACTATGGCTCAGTATTGCCTTGGTCAGCAAAATTTAAAACACAATAAGTTAAGATACTCTCTGCTCTATCATAAAGTGAAAGTTTAATCAGTGAGGATTTTGTTCATCCCCCACTGGCTATCAGCCCGATCCCCACCTAACTTCTTTACTTCCGCTGAATTTTGAGGTAGGGTCTTACTGCCCGGCAAATAGCGAGATAAAAATAAAAAACATTCATTCTTTTTTGTTAAGAATGAATGCTTTTTAAAAAATCAATTTCTAACTCTAGCATCTTTTTTTGACGAGGTTTTACTTTTCTTACGGGAACTCCAGCGTAAATATACCAATCATCTAAACTCTCTTTTACCATACTCATCGCACCGACTGCCGTACCTTCTCCTACCGTTACATTTGGAAAAATAATAGAATTAGCACCAATAATCACATGTTTTTTTAAAATAACTCTTTCTGCTTTCACATTCCTATATTGATTCGGGACGGTTGGCCCCATTAATGTATTTCCACTGAAATCATCAAGTACTGCATATACGATTGTTTTAGCTGAGATGTTTGCAAAATCATGCATTTCAATCCCAACTTCCCCTCCATATAACGCTGTATACGCTGATATGTGCGAATAACTTCCAATTGTGATTTTACCACTTAAAATGCAAAAATCATCAATTCTTACATGATTGCCAACTGATATAGCACTCGGATTATATATACTTGCTTTTTTACTAACCAATACATTTTTCCCAACAGATAAAAATCCAATTTTCTTTAGTTCTTCTTGACTATAAAAACTATTCATCTACCGACACCACCTTCTGCTCTAAACAGATTACAATTTGCTCTACTAGTTCTTTCGTCATTCCTTCCCATAAAGGTAAACTTACGATTCGTTTTGCTATTTTATTCGTCTTTGTTAAATCTGTAGACTTATAGTTTTTAAAAAGAACTTGTTGGTGGCAAGATGGTGAAAAGTATAATCTAGCTTCTATTTTCTGTTTTTTCAGTTCTTCTATTACTTGTATATTGCGAACTTCTTCTGGACAAATGATAGGCATAAATTGGTGAATAACCGCTTCTGTCTTTTGGACTTTCCACCCTTTTTTCATTAACCCAGTATTTTGTAACAACTGTTTATACCATTCAGAAATACGGCTGCGTTCTTTTAATTTTTGATCCCACTTTTTTATAGTCGCTATCCCAATAGCTGCTGCGTATTCAGACATTTTACAATTAAACCCCATCATCGTACATTCACGATTTTTATCAAATCCGAAATTCCCCATTCTTTTAATACGTTGTATATCTTCTTCGTTTTTACTATATATGAGCCCTCCTTCACCAATTCCGAACGGCTTTGTTGCATGAAAGCTATATACAATCATTCCACTAAAATCTTGACCGTAATGCATCCCTCCATTCATTAATCCAAATCCCGGCGCCGCATCTACGACAACCGGAATCCCCTTCTTCTCTAGTTCTTCATATTCTTCTAAGTTCATCCATGATCCAAAAGTGGCGTACGGGATAACAATCGCAACCTCTTCTTTTAATTCTTCTATTTTATCCAAAAGTACGGTTTTATCCATATACCAATCATCTATTGAAATATCAATAAAGTACGGTTCCAATCCACACCAAATAGCGGCTAAGGCAGTCGCAGGGAATGTAAAGCTAGGCATGAGAGCATACTTTCCCTTTCTTCTTTTCTTTAGTTGAATAGCCGCCATTAACCCTAACGTTGCGTTTGCTACTGTTGTAACAGCTCCCCTGTTTTGAAAAAATGACGACATAATTGTTTCCTCAAAACGTTGATTTATAGGTCCATAATTCGTATATATGTGAGATGTATCAATTTCCTTCAATTCGTCCAAATACTCACTTACAGGTACAGTTGAAGCACGTAAAAAAGGAATATTCTCCATATCTATCTATTCCTTCCTATCATTTTCGTACAATATAGAGCATATCTGTTTCAGATAATCCAAATTTCCTAGCACCTTTCATTCCTTGTTTTTCCGCTATGTTATATAATTCTACCTTAAATCCTGCATTCATTAATCGTTGAATAAATCCCGATTGATTGTAAATTCTCACATGATCTTCTTGACCAAAAGCTAATTTCCTCAATTGTGGTGTTACAATTAATTCATTCTCTATAATAAAATCTACATTCATTACGATCGGTACTTGAATAATTCCCCATCCATTTGGCTTTAACACTCTATATAACTCTCGCATTGCTTTGTCATCATCAGGAACGTGTTCTAACACATGGCTACATAATATTACATCAAAAGTATTACTATCATATGTAATCCTTGTAACATCAATTTCCTTCATTAATGGATCCTTTGGTTCTAAGTCACCACATACATACGTAATATTTTTATACTCGTTAAACCAATCTCTTAACTTCGCTTCAGGTGCAATATGAAGCATTGTATAGTTTCTATTTAACAAGTCCGTTTCCGTTTCAATGTACACACGGTACAATCTTTCACGATCCATCGAATTACAAACTGGACATATCCCTGTATCTTTATTCCACATTTCAAATTTATATTTCGGAAAATCATAATGTGCTGGCCAAGGTGAAAATTTTTCAAATTGTTGATTACAATATTGACAATAACAAGATTCTTTCTCGAACATATGAGCAACTAACTTATTTAAGCCTTTTTTTATCTTTTCATTATAAATTTGATCTAGTTCGCCATTTCTTACTGCATCCTTAACTATAAATCCCGCATTTTCTAAACAATAAGATAAACTCTCTTTATACTCACTTTCGGAGCTTAAAAACCCACTATTATATGCATCTATAATTAATTCAATCCACTCTTCAATTGTCATTAAAATAAAATGCATTTGTTTTTGATTTTGTCCACTATGTTGTCTAAAATAACTAAGAGGTTCATGTATATAAACTACTTTTCCTTTCCTCATCATATCTAGCCAAGTTGCAATGTCATTAATAGCAGAATAAGCCTTTCCTTTAAAATATCCAAACTTCCCGTCAAACAAATCCCGATTAAACAAAACAGTTGTCGGCTCACCAACTACATTTTTTAAGTTTTTTAACATATAATTTCCTAATTCTTTTCCTTCAAAAAGTGTAGTTTCTTTCGCGATTTTCATATTTAATGTTGAAGGTGGTAATATCTCTCCATTCTCATCAATCAGTTCACGATATGACGTCACAAATGAAATATTTTCTAACGTCAAAAAGTATTTCATCATTCTCTCGATCTTTTCATGATGAAATAAATCATCATCTAATAAAAAGTTCATATAGTCCCCATTCGCAAGTTCTACACACTTATTAAAGTTTTCGGCAACTAACGGCGTTTCATTTTTAACATATGTAATACACTCATATTCACGTAAGTACGGTTGAATCATAGCATTGACTTCATTATTTGTACTATCGTCAGAAATAATAATTTCAATATTTTCATATGTTTGATTCAAAGCGCTGTTGAGTGCTAATTCCAAGTAATAAGGTCTATTGTATGCAGGAATAAGTATACTTACTTTCGGTAATGAAGAATTATTATTTATATGTTGTTTTTTCTTTTCTATGTTTATTTTCTTCGCTCTAATTTTTTGGTAATAGTCTAATGTATATAATATTGATGATGGAACTATCCTTCTTGCATAATCTAGAAAATTAGTTATCGCTTTGTCTAACTCTTTTTCGGTGGATAAGAAACCATATTGTTCTCCTGCTATAATACTGTGTGAAAAATCTTCTAACCCATCCATCATTTTATTAGATTCATTTAACTGTTGATCTGGATGTAATCGAAAGTAACTCAGTGTCTCTGCTATATATACTGCTTTTCCTTTACTTAATAAAGATAACCATGAAGCTATATCTACGTTACATAAATACCGCCTCTTATCAAAAATCCCATATGGTTCTTGTAAATCATTTTTACGAAATAAAACTGTTGTCGGTTCTCCAATATAATTTTTTTGATCCACAATTACCTTATTTCCTAATTCTGTTCCCTCTATAATGGTATCCTCTTCAAATAAACGGACAGTCGAATAAATATGTCGCAGTTCTTTCCCTTTATCATCAATGACTTGACGATGAGATGTTACAAGCTTAATTTCATTATCTAAATCATTGAAAAAATACTTCATCATTTTTTCAATTTTATTCACATGAAATACATCATCATCCATTAAAAAATTTATATACTCACCGTTCGCTTCATTAAATAACATTAACGCATTTTCAAATTGTCCGAGAGTTGACCTATTTTTTATATAAATAATATTTGAATGATCACATAAGTATTTTTGTAACAATTTTTCTGTTTCATCATTCGTGCTGTCATCTCCAACTATAATTTCTATATTAGGGTACGTTTGTTCTAACACACTACATAACGCCTTTTCAAAGTAACTAGGACGATTATACGTAGGAATTAATACACTTACCAACGGAAATTGCTCTACCATTTCTTCAGTTCTTTCAATACGAGTTCTCATTTTAACTCTCTCACCTCTTCGCATATTATTTATATACGCGACACAAAAATCACATTACTTTAACTGTATGGAGCCTATATACTTTTATGCAAACAGGAAACAAAATATCATACTTTTCGTTCCTGAATAAACATATTTAATAATGCGGACATTTTATTTGCACCTTTTTTATTCATATGATCACTATCATAAAAATCATCGTCACAAAATAATGGCGAATCAAATAGATCTATAATTTGAAAAGAATATTGAGTTTGAAAATCATTTATAACTTTATAAAAATCTTCTTTTAATTTCTTACTACTACAATTGAAATAATGTGAAGTAACAGGGAACACAACAATTAATGGCTTTATATCGTTTTTTAACAGTAATTCTAAATATTTCTTAAAAATCATTTTATTTTCATCTAAAGTATGAGGATACGCCAATTTAGCATGTGAAGCTGCTCTTATTTTCCCGTGTTCTTCAAAAGGAATATGAAGAGAAGTAGTATTCCATTCAGCATTTATCCAAGGCAGCGTCAATGATTCATCTTTTAGTTCGTATAATAAAATATATTCAAAATGCAAATTAAAAATAGAAAGAAGTGGTTTCGGAGTATTTAGATGTGAGAATCCATCAGTGGGTAGAGGAGAATGAACTACAGTATGATGACCATCTTGAAACAATGGATAATATACTTTGTGAATTCTATATGATTCAGATGATAACGACATATCAAAGTAAAACGAGAAATAGGCTATTCCTATTAAACAATATTGAAATGAATGATTGTTTGATAAAAGTTGTGACGCTATTAAATAATCATAGTATAGATCTTGCGATGGAAGTGTTAATTTTATTGACTTTTTTGAGAGAAGCTCCGTACTTATGCCACAATGTGGATAAGACAAACCGGTAGCAAACAATTCATACGTCGGATCACTCTTTGCTTTTTTCATAGAAATGTATAAAGACATAAGATCCGGATTTATTTGATAGATAGAAATTAATTTATCCTTCCATTCATACATGTATTTTGTTAAATTAATAATTTTTGAACTTTGCACGCCCCTATTTATCAAGTCATTTGTAAGTTTTTCTGCGTCCCCTCTCCAAATGACTATATATTGAAAAGAACTTTCTATACGAACAACATCTGAAACGTCTACAACATGAACTATTGTTTTACATTTATTTTTGTCTAACGTATTTCGAATCCTCTCCCCTGATAACTCATCACTTAAAACAATGATTTTATATTGCTCCTTCATGTACATCCCCTCCACTATATGTATAATATGAAATTCATTTTTAATTCGTAACAATCATATACACCTGCAATCTAACAAAAAAATAGCTCCACCATTAGGCGTAGCTATTTTTACAATTATTGCTTATTCAAATCATATTCCTTTATCTAACTCATAAAGTTTACGATACTTTTCATTTTCTTTCAGAAGTTGTTTATGACTACCTTGCATGACAATTTGGCCACGATCAAGGAATATAACTTCGTCTACATGTTCTATTCCTACAAGATGGTGCGTAATCCAAATAACCGTCTTTTCTTCTGTTGCAGAAAACATTGTTTCGATTAAAGACAATTCTGTTTTTGGATCTAAACCGATAGTCGGTTCATCAAGTACAATAATTGGTGTTTCTTGCATAAGAGTTCTAGCAAAAGCAACCCTTTGTCTTTCCCCACCAGAAAACCGCTTTCCCATTTCATGCATTTTTGTTTGTAATCCGTCTGGAAGAGAAGTAACATGTGAAGCTAATTGTGCTTTCTCTAAAGCTTTCCATATCTCTTCATCCGTCGCCTCCGGTTTGCCAATTCGTACATTATTTCCAATTGTCGTATCAAACAAATGCGGCTTTTGATTTAATACAGAAATATATTTAGCTAAAAGATTCGTATGAGCTCGTTCACCATTCAATACAACTTGTCCATTTACTGGGCTTAACGCCCCTGTTAACAATTTTAGTAAAGTAGATTTCCCTGTCCCACTTCTCCCTAAAATAGCAATTTTCTTCCCTGCTTTTATTTGTAATGATACATCTTTTAATACAATCTCATTACTATCTGGATAACTATACGATACGTGATTCAGTTCAATATCTACATGTTTTGGTTCAATATAATCTTTCTCTCCATGCAAATCCGTTTCATCATGTAAAACACTATCACTTTCTACGCCATTAAGACGATGGGTAGATTCTACGTACGACGGTATTCGATCGATGGCATCTGCAATAGGAATAAGCGCGTTTGTTACAGATAAAGTCATTAATACGAAAGCTGCGATAACTGTAGGAGCAATTTGTTCACTTGCCGCTTCATTCCCAGTCCATATGATCATCGAAATAACTACAATACCTACTACTAATTGAATGATACTGTCCCGAATATGATACCAGCGTTTCACTCTCTTTTCGATTTTTAACAACTGATCATTTTGTTTTACATACTCATTAATAAATTCATCTTTACGACCACTTGCTTGCCAATCAGATAATCCAAAAACAGCATCTGTCAGTTGTTGATACAAACGGTTTCTTCCTTGCTTTAAAGTAACATGATGTTTCTTCATCAAAAGTAATGATACAAACGGAAGAAGAAAAACGATAATAGCTAACATACAACCTACAATAAGTGCAAAAACAAAATCAAATGCACCGATAACAAGTACGAAGATACTATAAACAACTAGCGCTAATATGCCAGGAAATATTGTACGTAAATATAGGTTTTGCAAATGCTCTATATCTTCGGATAACACTCCTAACATATCACCCGTTTGAAATCGAGAACGGAAAAATAACGCCTGTGGTTCTACTATTCTATATAGCCTCGTTCTCATTTTTTCTAATATACGTAGTACGACATCATGTCCGACTAGGCGCTCTATATAATGAAATACAGCTTGCCCTATACTAAACGCTCTTGTTGCAACAATAGGAACATATACAGCCATTACATTTTCTGGTCTAAGGGCAGATTTTGAGATCAAATAACCTGAAATAAAAAGTAACATCGCTCCTGAACTAACTCCAAGAAGACCAAGGAAAATAGTTAAAGTCATTCTACCTTTATTTTGTTTTATATAAGGTTTAACCCAGTTACTCATTTCTCTCCCCTCTCTTCCCTATGAAAATGTAATGTCTCATTCTCTAAAAGTTCTTCATACGTCCCACTTTCTTTCATTTCCCCTTTATTTAGAATAAGAATATGGTCCATTTGTTTCATCCAATGTAGACGGTGAGTTGCTAAAAATACTAACTTTCCATTAAATAGACGTAACATCGCTTGCTTTATTTCAAATTCGGTTTCAATATCAAGATGTGCCGTAGGCTCATCTAATAAAATGATTGGTTTTTTACTTAAAAGCGCACGCGCCATAGCAACACGCTGTTCTTGTCCGCCACTTAGCATACGTCCACCTTCTCCAATTCTTTCGTGTATCCCATTTGGAAGTGATGTAACGAGTGAACGAAGGCCGACTTCATTAATAACTCTTTCAACTTCTTCATCTGTTGCATTTGTTTCATAAAAACGAATGTTATCCTTTAATGAAAGCGGAAAAATATAAGGTTGCTGCGGAATATAAGCAATATTTTTTTGCCAATCTTCACGAGTAGATCCATCAACTTCTACACCATTTACTAACATCTTTCCACTCGAAGGAGATAAAAAACCTGCTAATACGTCGATTAACGTCGATTTCCCTGCACCACTTTCACCAATAACACCAATAGCACCGTTACCTTCCCAAGTAAAATTAATTCCTTCTAATATAGCCTTTTCAGATTCAGTATTATTAACTTTGATATCTTGTAATTTCAAGCTACTAGAGGCATTCCATACTATATCTTCATTTAAATCTTTCTTTTGTATTCCTTTTTGTTGTTGCAAAATCTCTTCTATTTGCTCCATCGCAATTTGTCCATCTAATGTCGCATGATAATTTGCTCCCACTTGTTTAATCGGCAGAAAATATTCCGGAGCTAAAATCAAAATTGTAAGGGCTGGTAATAGTATAATCGTTCCATCTATTAAACGTATCCCTAATCCAACTGCCACAAACGCAATTGATAAACTCGTAAAGAAATCTAATGCAAAAGAAGAAAGAAAAGCAACTCGCAAAGTACGCATCGTTGCTTTTCTATATCTTTTACTTACTTTTTCAATCTTTCCTTCGTGCTGTTCACTTTTCCCTAAATACTTTAATGTTTCTAAACCTTTTAACGTATCTACAAAATGATTCGAAAGTACACGATATATCTCATACTGACTATCTGCCATTTTTTGCGCTGCTAATCCGAGAAGAATCATAAATATGATCACGATAGGAATCGTTACAACTAAAATGATTCCAGACTCAATATCTAGCGTAAAAACATATAGTACAATTAGACCTGGAACGATACTACTTCTAATCATTTTAGGAATCGTTAATTCAATATATGTTTTAAATTTCTCAATCCCCTCAATTGATAAGGTAACCAGATGACCAGTTCCAACAGTTTGAACATACCTTGGACCTAATGTGAAATATGCCTCTATCAATTGTTTTCTTAGTAACGACCCTGTTTTTTCAGCAAAACGTTCCACTAATATTTGTGATGTTCGAACTACTATGTTACGCGCTGCAAACGCGATACCAAAATAAACAACTTCACTTAATATTGTTTGTACTGTCTCTCCATGAAATAAAAACGTAATAGCTCGTGCTAAAAAGATTGTTTGCGCAATAATACTAAAAGCTTCTAAAATACTAATAATCGTTAACGCTACATATAAAATACGGCTACCGGGATAAGACGGAAGTCCTCTTTTTCTTTTCATTAGTACTCCAAATCGTTGTCTGACTTAACAGGTTGTCTAAATACATAATAACTCCATATTTGACTTCCGATAACGAAAGGCAAAATAGCAATCGCAAAGTAAGTCATAAGTTTTAATGCATAAGCTCCTGATGCTGCGTTGTAAATTGTCAAATCATTCATTGCTCCTAAAGAGCTAATCATAACACGTGGGAACATACCGATAAATACACTCGCACTTAGTAAAATGATCGTTAAACTCGTCATAAAGAAAGCCCAACCATCTCTTCTTCTTTTATTTAATAAAGTGGACACTAATAGTGCTACAAAAGCTCCGATTGGTACCATAATCCATTCTGTTCCATGAGCAGTGAAAATGTCGGTTTTCCATAACCCCACACCAGCAAAAACAAGAAGTGTAAGTAATGAAAATGGTGCAATTTTTATTGCAGCAATTCGTGCACGTTCTCTCAATTTACCAGTTGTACGTATCGTAAGAAATTGTAATCCGTGAACAATACATAGTAGGAGAAACATTACTCCTCCAAGTAACGCAAATGGATGAAGTAATTGCAAGAATCCACCTACAACATTTTTACTCTCATCAATAGGTACACCTACCATAAAGTTTGCAATCGCAACTCCCCAAAGGATAGGAGGTAACATACTTCCAATAAACATCCCCCAATCCCATGCACTCTTCCATTTATGATTATCTATTTTCGCACGAAATTTAAAGGAAACACCTCTTAAAATTAAAGCAAGAAGCATAAATACAAATGGAATATAAAAACCACTAAATAAAGTTGCATACCAGTGCGGAAATGCCGCAAACATGGCTCCACCAGCACAAACAAGCCATACTTCATTCGCGTGCCAGAACGGTCCTATTGTATTTAAGTAAACTCGTTTTTCAAAATCATTCTTTCCTAAAAACCTCGAAACCATTCCTACACCAAAATCGAAACCTTCCAGTACGAAGAATCCAACAAACAAGATTGCAATAACTAAAAACCACAACTCATTAAGAGATAACATACTCTTCCTCCTTATCAAATGGATCATGGCTTTGATAATCCTTTTTCGTTTTCTTATTCGTGTGGCCCTTAATGGTACGAACGAATAAGTACACACAAATTCCACCCATAATTAAATACATTGATGTGAATGAAATAAGTGAGAATAATACTTCACCGAATGTTACATTTGGTGATACAGCATCTTCTGTTTTCATTACACCAAATACTACCCAAGGTTGACGACCCATTTCAGTCATAATCCACCCTACTGTATTACCGATGAATGGAAGAGAAATTGCATACACCATTAATTTTAAATACCACGTTTTTTCAGCTAAACGATCTTTTCTTGATAAGAACCATCCGTAAGCTCCTAGAAGAAGCATGAATGTTCCACTCATTACCATCGCTCTAAAACTCCAAAACATTGTATGCACTGGAGGAATATAATCTCCAGGTCCATATTTTTCCTCATATTGTTTTTGAATTTGATTCATCCCTTCAACTTGACCGCTAAACTTATCATACGATAATAGACTTAGCATATAAGGGATTTGAATTTCAAACGAATTTTCTTTCTTCTCTGTATCAATTTTCGAAAATACTGTAAATGGTGCTGGATCCTCACTTGTATTCCATAGCGCTTCAGCTGCCGCCATCTTCATTGGATGTGTCTTAATTAATTGTTGCGCTTGTGCATGACCAAAGAATAATACAAGCGCCGTTGTAATTGTTCCAACAATGATAGAAATTCGGAAAGATTTTTTAAATACTACAGTTTCTTGTCCTTTTGTAATTTTCCATGCACTTACACCAGCAATAAAGAATGCACCTGTTGCAATTGCCGCTGTAATTGTATGCGGGAATTGTACCCATAGTTGTGGGTTTTGAATAATGGCTAAGAAATCATTCATTTGCGCACGACCATCAGCTGCCATTTCATACCCGACAGGTGACTGCATAAATGCACTTGCAGTTAAAATCCAGAATGCTGATAACATCGTTCCAATTGAAAGGAGCCAAATACACATTAAGTGAATTCGCTTCGGTAATTTGTCCTCACCGAATACCCATAAACCTAGGAATGTAGACTCAATGAAAAATGCCAGTAATCCTTCAATTGCAAGCGAGGGACCAAATACATCACCTACAAAACGTGAATACGTTGACCAGTTCATACCAAACTGAAATTCTTGTAAAATACCTGTTACTACACCTACTGCAAAGTTAATAAGGAATAATTGCGTCCAAAACTTTGCCATCTTCTTATATACCTCTTGCCCTTTTACCACATACAACGTTTGCATGATCGCAATAATAAAAGCTAAACCAATTGACAGCGGAACAAAAAAGTAATGGAAAATCGTTGTTGATGCGAACTGTATTCGTGCCAATTCGAGCGTTTCCATACTAAAATCACTTCCTTCATAGTTTTTATAATAAAAGTTAATTGAGCAATCTTATCAAACTCAATTATTAAGAAATACGAAAAGACAAAAACATTTTGTATGTATTGTCGAAAAATATGAAGTTTCAGTTTTTCAAACTATTGTAATGCTATTTTTTACCTTTTCACTATTTCTGTAGTGTTTTATTCGTTAATCGAATTGTATAATATACCTGCATAGTAAATTCAGGTTATTTTTGACGTATTATTGACATCATTTTGTCTGAAATATGTCTTTTGTCATTTTTTTGAATCAGATTTTTCTCATTAGCAAAATGTGTTTTTTCAATATACTTCTTACTTTTATATCTATAAAACAATCGTTTTTTCTTCATACGCTTGACTTTTACTCGGAAAAATGTCCTCGAAAGCACCCACGATAAATGCTTATTTTTTGTCAAGAGAAAAATGTATTTTCAAAATTCAAACTCGAAATAATGTTATTCAAAAATAGAAAACAACTTCCCTCTTCCTCGACTAAAAGTTCATTTTTTTGTCATTTTTCCAGAACAAATAAAAAAACTGAGAGTCGATTAAACTCTCAGTTTTTTTATTTATTTTGCTGTATGTTTTCTAACGGCTGGTAAAATTTCAGTAGCAATTAATTCAATATTTTTCTCAATTTTATCAAATGGTACACCGCCAAAATCAATTTGTGCCATAAAGCGTTGTTGGCCAAACAATTCATATTGGTAAAGCATTTTCTCAATGATTTGTTGTGGGCTACCAACCATTAAAGCATCACGGTAATCTATTGCATTTGTAAATTGCTGTTTCGGATACCCATCACCACGCAGTGTAAGCATACCAGCATTAATGTGAGGGTAATATTCACTAAGTGCATCTTGTGAATTTTTTGCCGTATAAAATAAACTCGTTGTCGCAACTGGTAAACTAGCTGGATCAAATCCGCTTCGCTGAGCAGCCTCGCGGTAAGCATCTACTGACACTTTAAAGTTAATTGCTGGACCACCAAGTGTTGTTATCATCATTGGCACACCTGCACGTCCTGCTTTAATTGCACTAGCTGGTGGACCTCCAACTGCACGCCAAATTGGTAAGTTATTATTTTTCGCTCTTGGAATCACCGATGCATGTGCGAGTGGTGCTCTAAACTGTCCATTCCATGTTACATGTTCCTCGTTATTAATTTTTAATAAAAGATCCATCTTCTCTTCGAATAATTCTTCATAATCATTCACGTCATAACCAAGTAAACTATATCCTCCAATACGAGATCCACGACCAGCCACAATTTCTGCACGTCCATTAGAAATCAAGTCAATTGTAGCAAAATCCTCATATACTCGTACCGGATCAGATGTACTTATTATCGTTGCTGAACTTGCAATTTTTATATTTTTCGTAGCTTGTGCAATAGCTCCTAAAATAACTGTATGAGCTTGTGTTGTAAAATGTGTTTGATGACTTTCACCGACAGCAAACACATCAAGTCCTGCCTCATCTGCTAACTTAGCTGTTTCAATTAGTTCATGAATTCTTTTTTCTGGCGTAATTTTCTCCCCATTATGTGGATTTAAAACATGATCACCAATTGAATATAATCCAAACTCAATTCCTTTTCTTGTATCTATACGGTATTTTTCCATAGTTACTCTCCCCTTTAATAAAGTAGTATTAGTTTTTTTCTAAAAACGTTGGTAAGTCAAGTTTATCTCCGTATTACCTACACCATCACTTGATTAGTCAATTGATGGTGTAAAAAAAATTACTCTTGCGGTAATTCTTTTTTTTCACTATGCTTATGAACTTTCGTCATCAGCTCATATAATATTTTCTGCTCTTCTTCATTTAATACATCATCAAAAAACGAAGATTGAAATGCAAGTTGTTCTGGCAATGCTCTCTCTAAAGCTGCTTCTCCTTGCTCTGTAAGACTAATTGTTTTCGTTTTCCAATCTTGTTTTCGTACAATATATCCTTCTTTTTCAAGACGAGTTAACATTCGAGAAATGCCACCTTGTGTAACAGTTACCTTTTCAGCTAACTCCATTTGTGTTAGTGGTTGATACGTACGTATTTGCAAAAGCACATCAAATTGAGCTGTCGTTAAATCAAAACGTTTTAAAAACTCATTTGACATTTGATTACTTTGGTTCGTAAATCGTATTAAACGTAACCATATTAATGATCCTATCGTATTATCACGCATGTTTGATCACTTCCTAGCGTTAATCTTACTATCACTTTACTACGCAAGTGATAAAAAAGCAAGAGAAAATGTAATAAATATAGCGATAAAGTATTGCATAAATAATGATAAGTAAGAATTCATATAAACATGAATTCTTACTTATCATTATTCTTAGCTTTTCATTTCATTCATTACTATATTTAAAGCTGACATAGCTTTTGGCCAATCACTTTACTACGCAAGTGATAAAAAAGCAAGAGAAAATGTAATAAATATAGCGATAAAGTATTGCATAAATAATGATAAGTAAGAATTCATATAATTCTTACTTATCATTATTCTTAGCTTTTCATTTCATTCATTACTATATTTAAAGCTGACATAGCTTTTGGCCAACCAACGTAAAAAGCCATATGTGTTATTAATGCAACCAATTCATTCTCCTTAATCCTATTTTGTTTAGCTAGCTTCAGATGAAATTGTAATTGTTCTGTATTACCGAGACTGATTAGTGCTGACACAGTACACAAATTTCTTTCCCTTAATGTTAAAGTGGCATCCCGCCACACTTCCTCAAATAATATCTTTTCACTATAATGAGCAAATGCAGGTGCCATTTCTCTCATTTTCTTTTTAATATGTACTTCAATAAGTTCATTTTTCATTTTTTTCTCCCTTTATTTTCATCATTTGTGCTATTCCTTGACCAAATGACCAGTTTTCAGCAGCTGTCTCATTTAGTGTAATAAAAATATTCGAAGTTTTAACGTCGGAATATTCCGTAATTTTTAAAGATATCGATTGATACAAATCTTTTTTCTGTTGCACCGTTCTTCCCGGTCCACATGTAATAGAAACATATATCATATTCTCTGTTCTCTTTTCTCCTCTTTCCAACAAATAATATGGATTATATAAAAATTTATTTTGTTGGTAAGGTAAGAACATTTGAAAATAATCATTTTCAGGGATGTTAAAATGTTCAATTAACGAAAGATGGATACATTCCCCCATTTTTTCCAACTCTTCTTCATTTAATATGTTTTCAGGATAATAAATCTTCACAAAAGGCATAGACTTTCATTCCTTTTCTTATTTTTAATATACAACAAAATTTCATCGTGAAATGTGTAAAATCTCATATACTGTAGCACCTTTATTTACTATAATATCAGGCTTCTCTTCATAAAACTCAAACCTACTATATCCCCATTTATCCGGATTATAAACGATTACATTCCCTAAACACTTTTCATTGTTTTGTACATTTTCATTCATCATGTTTAATTGAGTCCCAATCAGCGTTTTACTTTGAGCAATACTTCCTGCATATTCAACAACATATCTACTTTTCTTAAATCCATCACTTAGATTAACAACTAATGGAACACCTATATGTATTTGTTGCCAACCAAACGATTGTAAAATATTATCGTAATACCCTTCAAAGATAAATTTATTCATCCCTTCATGCCCATTCCAAATATATAAAGGTGCATAGCAGTTATAAAAATTCCCGTCTTTCTCCGTTTCCGTAATTAAATACGCTTTAAAATTTAGTGCTTGGAAACCATCAGTTTTATAACCATTATCCTTTACCCTTTTCTTAATAATTTCCATGTCATAATCCTTTGGCAAAATGACCTTATATTGCATTCCAATCATGTTTATCACTCGCTTTCAATCTTATATACATTATGATAAATCGATAAGTAGCTAACGTAAAATAGGTATAAATTATGTTTGGTATCATTTATAATGATAGTGCATAAGGGGCTGAGATATATGGAAATAAATGATCTTATTATATTCAAAACTGTAGCCAGTGAGGGTTCTATTAGTAAAGCTGCTAAAGAGTTAGGTTATGTTCAACCGAACGTAACTGAAAGAATCAAAAAATTAGAACAAGAATTAGAAACACCCTTACTACATAGAGATAACAAAGGCGTTTCCTTATTACCTTCTGGTGACATTTTATTAGATTACACGAATCAAATATTAACTCTATTAGAAGAAGCGAAAGATAAAATTAAAACAAGTGGGTCTTCTTATATAATCGCGACGTCACAATCGATTTTGACTAATTATTTAAGTAAGCGTATTAAAGAAAATTTCATGAATTATCAAATATATGTAGAAAATAGTAGTCATTTGCCAAAATTACTGCAGCAACAAAAAGTTGATATGGTCATCACTTATGAGGATGATTCTGGTGCAGGTTTTAAAAAAGTATTTACTACTTCAATTTCTATAGGCTTACTAAAAGATCAAGAAAAATGTATCATTGACTATTCAAAGGAACTCTTCTTCGTTAGCAATGACAAAAAGTGCCCTTTTAGAAATAAGACGATACAATTTCTAAAAGAAAATAATTTATCTCAGCGTCAACTTCAACAATTAGATTCTTATTCGCTTATGGAAGAGTTTATTCAGGACGGAAAAGGGATAGCCTTTTTGCCGATTAAAAATGATAAATTGGTACCAATTGAAGATGTTCCAGTTGAAAAATTAGCTGTTCATTTTTTTACAAATCAAAACTCTTTCAAACAAATCCCTGATGAACTATTCGGTTAATAAAAAATCCCTCCTTTATGAATCTAAAAGAGGGATTTTCATATTCTATACAATTGATTTTTCACACATTTTGCTCCACCTCTGCACTTTTCTCCTTCTTATTCCGCTTCATATTCTTCAGTCCCTTAACCGTGCCAACTAATCCTTTCGGGAAAACTAGCAATACGATAATGTACAATAAACCAAGAATAATCGTCCATCGTTCAAAGATCGGATACTCTGTAGCTAGTTCTGATAAATAATATTTTAGAGATTCAATAATTCCAGCTCCTGCAATTGCTCCAATTAACGTTCCAACCCCACCAATCATCGTCATCAATAATGCATTTAATGTCATTTCAATTGAAAATACAGTCGTATTAACAAAACGCAATGTGATAACAAATAAACCACCGCTAATCGCAGCTACTACTCCTGCAACAATGCTAGCAATAATTTTATAATGAAGCACTTTATATCCTAGTGCTTCAACACGTTGCTCATTTTGGGAAATTGCCTTTAATACTTTTCCAATAGAAGATTTGGTGAAAAGACGTAACAGAACAAAAATGATAAGTAAACATATAAGTGTTACATAATAAAACGTAAAACGATCACGGAATACGTCTGGTACACCAAATGTAAAACCATCTCCTCCGTGAGTAAGCCCACGCCATTTTTCAGCAAGTACAAAAAATAACTGTGAAATAGCAAGTGTTAACATTGCATAAAAATGACTTTTCAATCGTAAAGAAAGCAAACCAATTATATAACTAACGATTGCCGAAACGATAATTGCAGCTACTATTCCAATTAAAAAGTTCGTTATTGATACGCCTTGTCGATCAAATAAAAGCGCTACCCCATATGCTCCTATCCCAAAGAACATACAATGACCGAACGATACAATTCCTGTATACCCAAGCAATACATCAAAACTCATTGCAAAAATAGCAAAGATGAAGATTTGAGTGAACAAAATTAACAGGCTCCGTGAATCATTTACGAACGGAAATACACTTAAACAAATGAGCATACATACTCCGAAGTATACTTTAATTCGGTCCGATGTGTTGTTCACCATTTCACCCCTTTTCACCAACAAGTCCAGTTGGCTTCACTATTAAGAAAAATAGTAACATTAACATATTAATTGCAAGTGATAAATCTGGTATAAAATACGCTGTAAAAGCACCAGCTAACCCGACAATTAAAGAAGCAATAGCTGAACCTTGAACGCTTCCTAATCCACCGATAATTACTACTATAAAAGCTAAAATTGCATACTGCATGCCCATCTCGGCGAAAATAACGCCCGAATACGGTGCTAATAAGAATCCTCCCAAAGCTGCCATCCCTGCCCCTAATAAAAAGACGAAAGAAAATATCGCTTTTACATTAATACCAAGCGCTTGAACCATTTCTTTATCCATTACACCTGCACGGATCATAAGACCTATCTTCGTCTTTTTGAGTAATAGTAGTAGTGCAATGTAAATAATTATCCCAATCAAAATAACAAATAGACGATATTTAATTAATATAATACCTCCGAATGTAAAACTTCCTTGTAACCATAACGGTAATTTTGCACTAATAGGGTTTGGCCCCCAAAATATTTTAATACACTCACTAAGAACGAGCATTCCTCCAAGCGTAACGAGCAGCTGTCGAACATGATTTCCATATACCGGCCTAATAAGAAACCTTTCTAAAATAAATCCTAGGAACATTCCCATGGCTACTGCTCCAACTAAAGCTAATATATAACTTCCTGTCACATTAAATAACCAAACACCTGTAAATGCTCCCCATGCAAATAAACCACCGTGTGCAAAGTTTAAAACGCTCATTAAACCGAAAATAAGTGAAAGACCTGATGCTAACAAAAAAATGAGCATCCCTGTTGAAATCCCATTTACAAATAAATTGATTAACACATCCATCCTTTTCACCTCGGATTCATGTTAAGAGATTCCTAAATATTTATGACACATTTCCTTATCCTTTTTTAATTCATTCATAAAACCGTTATGAACAATTCGTCCGTTATCCATAATGTAAAAATAATCGCCAATTTGACTGGCCATCATAAAATTTTGCTCAACAAGTAAAACTGTTGTTTTCTCTTTCATCTTCAAAATAGCTACCATTAATTTCTCCACCATTATCGGGGATAGCCCTTTGCTCGGTTCATCAATAAGTAATAATCCATCACTATTAATAAACGCTCTTGAAATAGCCAACATTTGCTTTTGCCCTCCGCTCAAGAGCCCACTTTTCTTATTCCAAAACTGCTTTAAATCCGGAAATAGTTCCAGCATCCACTCTATTTTCCCTTCTACTTCCTCACCTTTTCCCCTAGCAAGAGCGAAAGTTTCTTCTACTGTCAAATCATGAAAAATACCTTGATTTTCTGGTACATACCCTATTCCTTTTCTTGAAATTAAATGTGTAGGTAATCCACTCACTTTTGCACTATCATAATAAATTTCACCATCTGCAATGCGGTGAAACCCCATCACTGAACGTAATGTCGTTGTTTTCCCTGCCCCATTTCTACCAAACAGTACAGTAATCGTCCCTTTCTCAACAGCAAGAGATACTCCTTGCAAAATATGAAACTGATCTAAATACGTTTCTATATTATTCACTTGTAATAGTGCCACTATATAATCCCCCTAAATAAGCACTTTGTACACGCTCATCTTTCATAATTTCTTCTGGCAATCCTTCAGCCAATAACTCTCCATGAAATAAAACGATAAGATGATCTGACAAACCTAGTATCATATCCATTTTGTGTTCGATAAGTACAATTGTGCTCTCTGGATGTTTCTTAATATTTTCAATCACTTGTAATATAGCAGGGACTTCCTCAACCGAAATACCTGCCGTCGGCTCATCAAGTAATAACACATCCGTTTTTAAAGCTAATAACATCGCAAGTTCTAGCTTCCTTTTCTCTCCATGTGCCAAATCTTTCGCTAATACGTTCTCTTTTTCATGAAGTAATACTGTTTTTAAGAAACGTCTCGCCTCTCCAACTTGTTGCTTTAATTTTGCTGAACTCGGGAAAAAACTATAGTAATCTTGTACGAATGATTGAACACTTAAACGGACATTTTCAAGTACCGTTAATTCTGGGAATATGTTTGTAAGCTGAAAAGAGCGACCGATTCCTAAGCGTGTTCGATCTGAAATCGATAGTTTTGTAATATCTTGCCCTTTAAAATACACTTCACCTGTTGTGGGTGAAATCTGTCCACTTAGTAAATTAAATAACGTTGTCTTCCCCGCACCATTTGGCCCAATAATAGAAATGAGCTTTCCTTTTTGGACAGTTAAATTTACATCTTTAATAACTTGATGTTCACCAAAAGATACACTAAGATTTTTCGTCTCTAGCAAATGTGTCACGAAATCCCTCCCTTTAAAGCCGTGAGTATGAAAGAAATATGTATAAAGAGGGTCCCCCCTCTTTATACAAAAACAACAGAAAATTCAGTCTATTTATTTTGAACTGGTGGTTCTGTTTCTTTCATCGTTAATTCTCGCTCTAACACTGGCACCGGATAATCAACACCGTCTTGCTTTTTCAATGTGATAGAATACAGTGTCTGCATCGCTTGGTGGTCCTTCTCTCTAAACTTCATCTTTCCTTTCGGTGTATCAAATTCCATTCCTTCCATTTTCTTAATCAAGGTATCTACATCTGTATCACCTTTTGTTTTCTTTAAGGCTTCTACAATAGAAATTGCTGCTGACATTCCTCCTGCTGTAAACAAATCTGGCACTGCACCATTAAAACGTTTTTTATGCTCTTCAACTAGCCAATCATTCACTTTATTTTTTGGAAGTGTGTGATAATATACAGAAAAACCTTGCATACCTACTAATGCATCCATTGTTTTTAATGCTGGTATATCTGGCGCACCTGTAGAAATTTTAATACCTTGCGCTTCCACATTCATATCTTTCAACTGTTTCCAAGGTGAATTTGCCCCTGCCCAAACGATAAATAAATAATCTGGTTTTGAACTAATGATATTTTGAATATTCGCTGTAAAATCTGTTGAATTTGTATCCGCGTATTGCTCATTCACAATGTTCGCACCTAATTTTTTCGCACCCGCTTTAAATGCAGCAATCCCTTCACGACCAAAAGCGTTATCTGGGGCAAATGTTGCAATCTTTACATCTTTTTTCGCAATTGCTGCTGCTCCTGCAATCGCATCTTGTGAGGAACTTCTTCCAGTTCTAAAAATATATTTATTCCAGTTCTTCCCGGTAATACTATCCGCAACTGCCGGTTCTACAACCATAATCTTTTCATATTCTTCAGCCAGTGGTAAAACCGCTAACGTATCACTTGAACTAGACGATCCAACTAAAAAATCAACTTTCTCTTCTTCTAATAACTTCGTAGCTTTTTTAACTGCTACATCCGCTTTCGTTTCTGTATCTTCTACAACAAACTTAATCTTTTTCCCATCTACTTTCCCAGTTCCACCAGTTGCATAATCTAACCCTAATTCAAATCCGTTCACTGTTTGTTTTCCATACGATTCTAGCGGTCCTGTTAAAGAAGCAAGAACTCCTACCTTAATCGTTTTTTCATCCTCTGTACTTGTTTTCTTTCCTGAACAAGCTGCCGTTATTAATAACGAACCTAAAACACAGCCAGTAAACATTGTTTTTAGCCACTTACGTTTTTTCATCGACATTGTGATCCTCCCCATACTTTACTTTCTGATAGAATCAAACACGCCAAAATCCCCTGTCCGTAATCATGACTAACTAATTCGATAGATAATGGAAAACTCTTGTAGTACCCTCTACATTCGGCACAAATATATAATCACCTTCCTATGTAATGGAAACGGACATACAATCAATATATATTCTGCAATCCAATTGAAAATACTGTTTCATTTCAGTAATGACCATACAAAAAGACTAACTTATTTTTAAGTTAGTCTTTTCCCCTTAATTAGAGTTAAGTTCTACTTTCTCTAACCCTTCAGCCAATTGTTTCTTATCTAGTCCTTCTCCTATTACTACTAAGTTTGTCGGGAAACCGAAGTCTTGTTCTAATAAAGTTGGTACTCCGAACGAATATTGGAATAGGTGAGGGTATTTATCTCCATGGAATTTCACAAAACCTTTCACTCGATAAATACTATCTGGTAAATTCGAAAGCCATTCATATAATTTGTCTTGATCAATCGGTTTCGTAAATTGATATGTCATTGTTTGTATATGTAAATGCTGTTTGACATGTAGTGTCTCGTGTTCCTCATCATTTGGAAATTCTGCTTCTTCTATATCTTTTAAAGATATATTACAATACTTTGTCTCATACATTTTCGCATGATCATTTATTGCCTTTACTTCTTCAAATACTGTATTCTTATCTGCATCTGTTAGTAAATCTGCTTTATTAACAAGAATGTGACTACCAAATTTCAGTTGCTCATGCAATAGCTGTTGTACATTTGCACTTAATATACTTCGATTTAACCACCTTACTGCATCTAAAACGACTACAATTGATTTCACTTCCAGAAAAGGAGCTAAAATTGGCGAGACACACGCGTCTAACACTTCAATTGGATGCGCAACACCTGTCGTTTCTATATAAATTACATCTGGTCTTTCTTGTTGGTATAACGAATGTAATTGTATTTCAAGCTCTTCTTTTAACGTACAACAAATACATCCTTTAAGAAGTTCTCTTAAAACATTCTCTTTTCCAATAATATCTGTATCTACTGAGTATTCACCAATTTCATTCATTAATACTGCAACTTTTCTATTCTTCTTTTTCTCTGCTAACAATAAATTTTGTAATAATGTTGATTTTCCACTACCTAAAAAACCACCTAATATATGAATCTCCACTTTATTCATTCAACCGACCATCCATTTCTTTACTTCAAATGTATTCAAAGCGTAATAATTACGATTTATATTTATCATTTTATTAAAAGAATGACCATTTGTAAATATAAGAGATTCACTGTTCATTTACTTCATATGCAACTCTAACTCCAGACTCAATTGCCCCTTGCATCCATCCATGTGTTAATGTCGTATGCTCTCCTGCAAAATGTACTTTTCCAGATGGTGGTGTAATATACGGAAATAACTCGAGCTCTTGGCCTGGTTCGAAAGCTGTAAATGCACCGCAAGAATACGGATTTTTACTCCAGCTAAAAGATGTTCCAGTGACAAACTCACTATAGACGATGTCACCGTATATTTCCGCTAAATTTTTTAATGCGTACCGAATACGATCTCTTTGCGGGAGACTATCCCATGTTAACGCCTCATCTGCCCACGTATAACTTGCTATAACGATAGCTGGTCCTGGAGTATGAATGCCATAACTCGGATAGTATGTAAACCGTATCGGTAAATCAGTAATAGATTTACCGCCACACTGTCCCGCTTTCTCCCAAAATCTACTTTTAAACTCTATTGCAATTTTAGTTGCAGCAATATAATTTAATTCACGAATTGCTCTTTTTTTAAAATAAGAGAATAAATAGTATGGCTGAACTTCTACAAATCTTAACGCTGAAAATGGAATTGTAATAATAGCAAAATCACTTGTTATTGTAAATTGCTCTAACGTTTGTTCATGATTTCCTTGTAACATTACTTTATTATCTTCTTGTATAATTTTATCAACCTTATACGGCATTAAAATATGTTCCCTTAATTGTGGTAAGAATGCATTCGATAACTTATCCATTCCACCAGTTATTTCATAATATTTCGTTGTTGAAGTAAAGAAAATCATTTCACGTAATACTTCAATTAAGGACATTCCCATATAAGCTTCCATATCAAGAAGTACCCCAATCATATCTATCGCACCATCTGAATAATACTCCATTAAAAATGAACCAAGCGAATACGTTTTATACTTTTTTTCAACGATAAGCCAGTTTTTATCAGGATCCTTCTTAATGTAATTTAGTATTGGTTCTAATACTTCAATCATTAGCTCTTCTGCCGTTTTTCCTCTTTCTTTATCCAAAACCGGATATTCAAGTACACTTGGATCATTTTCAAACACATTCAATCTCGTTTGAATGTTATTCGTATAAATGATATCTGCAAAAGTTTTATTTATAAAAAGGTTTAAAGGTAGTTTAAATTTATGAATATACGCTAAGGTTAACTTATGGGTGTCAGGGATTCTCATCGGTCCCGCATTAAAATATAAACCCACACTAAATGGTTCCCGAATCGTATACACTCTGCCACCTATTCTGTTATTTGCTTCTATAATCGTTACTTCGTGCCCAGCCTCTTTTAATAAAGAACCTGCAACTAATCCAGAAATCCCTGCACCTGCAATCGTAATCCGTTTTGGGTTATTCTTTTTAACAAGCCCTGCATGAATAATATGAAGCATTTCTTCCATTGCTAATGGATTCCCCATGCCATTTCCCCTTTTACAAAGGATTTTACTGAATTATATTCGGTTCACTGAATTCCTATGTTTTGTTCGCGGATTTGCACGGATACATTTTCAAATACTTGAATATCTTTTATAAAATGTAATAAACTAGATATGACTCTATAGAAGTAAGACGTATTATCTTACATAATAAAATCAATGAAATTGCGAGGAATTTTGAAATGAAAAAAGGTATTAACCGTGTTGTATTAGTAGGAACAGGAGCAGTTGGATGTAGTTATGCTTACTGCATGATTAACCAGGCTGTAGCTGAAGAATTTGTTTTAGTCGATGTAAATGAGGCAAAAGCTGAAGGGGAAGCAATGGACTTAAGTCATGCTGTTCCATTCGCACCAGCTCCAACTAGAGTATGGAAAGGCAGCTACGAAGATTGTAAAGATGCTGACCTTGTAGTTATTACAGCTGGATTACCACAAAAACCAGGCGAAACACGTTTAGATTTAGTTGAGAAAAACGCTAAAATCTTCAAACAAATCGTTCGCAGTATTATGGATAGCGGATTTGATGGCATCTTCTTAATCGCAACAAACCCTGTAGATATTTTAACTTACGTAACTTGGAAAGAATCTGGTTTACCGAAAGAACGTGTAATCGGTTCTGGTACAACGCTTGATTCTGCTCGTTTCCGCTATATGTTAGGTGAGTACTTCGATATTGGTCCACACAACATTCACGCTTATATTATCGGAGAACACGGCGATACTGAACTTCCAGTTTGGAGCCATGTTTCCGTTGGTATCCAAAAACTACAAACACTGCTTGAAAAAGACAACACGTATAATCAAGAAGATTTAGACAAAATTTTCATAAACGTCCGTGATGCAGCTTACCATATTATTGAGCGTAAAGGCGCAACTTATTATGGTATCGGTATGTCACTTCTACGTGTTACAAAAGCAATTTTAAACGACGAAAATAGTGTATTAACTGTATCAGCTTACTTAGAAGGTCAATACGGTCAAAAAGATGTTTATATCGGGGTACCTGCTGTTTTAAATCGCGGCGGTGTTCGTGAAATTTTAGAGGTTGAATTAAGTGAAGATGAAGAATTAAAATTCGACCACTCTGTTCAAGTATTGAAAGAAACAATGGCTCCGGTTCTTTAATTAAGATAAAAAGCAATCCAATTTATTTTGGATTGCTTTTTATTTTCATTATCTCCTATGACTTTTTAGTGATTTTCTATCATTTCTTATTTTTTAGTCGCATCCTCATTATTTATATCAAGTACATCTAATAAAAAGATAAAGATTGGTATCCCGATAATAAGCCCCCATATTCCAAGGAAATGCTCTGAGAAGATAAGAATCATAAATGTGTAGAATATTGGTAAATTTGTTTTTGCAGACATAAACTTCGGATTTAAAAAATAACTTTCAAGAGCATGGATTACTGTTATGAATACGAGTATGTATACTACGTACATAACTCCGCCTACGTTGTAAGCAATGATACAAAGTGGAAACAAAGAAATAATCACACCTGCAACAGGAATCAACCCTAGTAAGAAAATCATAACAGCTAATACAAGTAGCTGTGGAAATCCTAAAACGATTAATGCAATGACAGTAAGAATACAATTTACAACGGCAATTAAAAACTGAGCCTCAATTACTTTGCCGAACGATCTTGCAAATCTTTCACCAAAATATGCAATTTCTCCATAAAAGATTTTTAACTTACTATCTTTAAACTTTGATGTAAATGTAATAATACGCTCTTTTTCTAATAAGAAAAATAAGCTTAAAATTAGAGATAATAATATTTGTAAACTTACCTTTCCTATATTTGCTATTGATTGATATATGACGTCTACACCTTGTTCTATATATTTTGATACTTCCATCCCATTAATTGTCGAAAGTACATATTTAACGATTTCATTATCAGGTGGATTTTGAAAAAACAGTTTAAATTGATAAATTAATTGTGAAATTTGTATCGTCAGCACAGGTAAATATTTATATAATGTTGTGCCTATAAAGGAAACTAGTATTATATATAAACATGCAATAACAATTTTCCGGTTTACTTTCAATTTTCTTGAAATAAAACGTTGAAATCGATCCATTAAAAACGTCAGTATAAACGTAATTAATATTAAATTAATCATACTTTTTAATGCGTATAATACAAGCGCTACTATTATTAAAACGAGAAACCGTTGAAACCCTCTACTTCGAAAAAAACTCTTTACTTCATTCATTAAGAATTAACCCCCCCTTCAATGGATGGAAATTGAATATATTACATTTTATGAACTCCTATAGACAATCTTTCTTACTAATTGAGAAGAATCCTTTTTTTCTTTTCATATTGTTAGATTCGTTTAACTGGAATCCACCAACATAATTTCGGTGGCAGTTATTTTTCATATAATCTTTTATAAACTAGGTGATTTTCTATTTTTAGACTGCTGTTCATACGCATATCCAATATTGAAAAGCTCTTTTTCACCAAACTGTTTCCCTACAAACACTACACCGATTGGTTCTCCATTTTTATCATATCCAGCAGGAACCGCTAATTCCGGATAACCAGCTACAGCTGATAGAAGGACTTCATCGTTATTAATCATAACTAGAGAATCCAAACCTTTTTCTACTAAATACCTATCTAGCTCTTTTCTTGCATTTTCTTGACTCGTTTGCACTACGTTTTCAAACTCTTCTTTCGTTATAGCAGATTTTTCAGACCCTTCAATTAATGTTTGTCCGTATTTTATTCGTCTTTTACTATCCTTTTTATTAAACGCTATAATCTCTTCTAACGATTTTACCGGTACATTCTTTTGCTGTGAAAGATAGTCGTTTACATTATGCTTGAACTCATATTCTAATGTTTGCAAATTATCTACACCCTCAGCACTTAACTGGATATTATCAGTTAATATCGCACCTGCATCTTGAAGGTCTTTTCTAATTTTTTCTACTACTACTTTTCTATTTTCATCTTGTTGGTCTACAGAAAAAAGAAGCCCTATCTTTTTCCCTTTTAATCCATCTATTGATAAATCCTTTGTATAATCAATTCTTTCTTTATCTTTCATTTTTTCTGTCATAACATCTTTTTCGTCATAACCTATCATTGCATTAAATAACGTTGCTACATCTTTTACTGTTCTTGCCATAGGTCCTGCTGTATCAAGAGTTTCAGCTAATGGAATAATTCCTGTTCTACTTACCATACCTAAAGATGGACGTAACCCAACTACTGATTGCTGCGCCGCTGGTGCAACAATCGATCCCGTCGTTTCTGTTCCAATTGCAAGCGGCGCAAAATCTGCTGCAACTACTGTAGCAGATCCTGAACTTGATCCTGAAGTATCGAATGTAATCGGACCGTACGGGTTTAAATTTTGTCCTTTCTTCCCGCTATACCCGCTTGGCATTGTAAAAGATAAATAGTTCGCCCACTCAGACATATTCGCTTTTCCTAAAACAAATGCTCCTTCTTCTTTCAACTGCTTCACAATTGTTGCGTCTTGATCTGCAATCCAATCTTTTAATACATAAGTTCCTGCACTAGTCGGCATCACTTTTTCCGTCTGTACATTATCTTTTACAACGACAGGAATACCATATAAATTCGAATTTTTGTTTCTACCCCGCTCTTGATCTAACTTTCTTGCTTCTTCCATCGCATTAGGATTTATCTCTGTAACAGAATTTAATGTTATTCCATTTTGATCATGTTCTTGTATTCTAAAGAGATAAATACTCGTTAATTCTTCATATGACAACTTTCCATCATCAATCATTTTTTGAAGCTCATCTACAGTCGCATTTACGACTTCTCTTTCTTTTATCTTTACATTTTCTATATTGATTCCTTTAAGCTGATTATGTATCGGTTGTAGCACTCTTTCTTTATCATATACAATACGCTCAGGTTCCTTTGGAAAATAATTTTTATACACGTAATATCCGCCGGCACACGCTAATAAGACAATGCCTCCAGTGATAGACAGCGTTACCTTTACCCATTTCTTCATGTTGCTTCCTCCACTCTATAAGATGCTTAGCTATACAAAAAAGAGAGTTACCTTTTACTTAACTCTCTCCAATCAAAATGCTAAATGAAAAAATGAAAGATTTCAATCTAATTACTTCTTTTTTTGCATTTGCTTTGCTAACATTTCTTTCACTTGATTATACGTTAACCCTGAATTTTTATTTAAACGCTTTACTTCCTCAACATCAGTACCTACCACTGTATATTTTTTCTCATCATTCATTTTTCTAATTCCCTTCTCACCGTATTATTTCTTATATTTCTTCCCTAAATGCGCATAAATTAACACCACTACAAAAAAGGAAGCTGTTTTTAAGCACAGCTTCCTTCTCGTTACATATTGTATTTCTTAATAAAATTTCACTACATCTTCAGTAGGCAAGAACGTTCTTTCTGCTGGTTGTTCGTTTGGTTCACCAAATGGCATTTGACCTACTAAGCTCCACTCTGCCGGAATGTTCCAAGTTTCTTTCACTTCAGCATCTACGATTGGGTTGTAATGTTGTAATGACGCCCCAATTCCTTCAGCAGATAATAGCATCCACACAGTATGTTGTAACATCGCATTTCCTTGATGAGACCAGAATGGAAACTGATCTTTGTATAATGGGGCATTTTCTTGCATTTTTTCTACAGTTGCTTGATCTTCAAAGAATAGAACTGTTCCTACACCTGCATGGAAGCCTTTTAGTCTTTCTACAGTCGCTTCAAAGTTTTCTGCTGGTACGCGTGCTCTTAGTGTTTCTTTAACGATATCCCAAAACTTTTCATGCTCTCCATCCATTAATACAACCATACGACCACTTTGCATATTGAAAGATGTTGGTGCATGTAAAGCTGTTTTTAACACTTCTTCAATTCTTTCTTTCGTAATTGCATCGTTTTTTGTTACTTTACGAATTGAACGGCGGTTCACGATTGCTTCTTTTAAGTTTGTTGTAGTTGCTGACATTTTAATTCCTCCAAATGTTTGTTTTATCATTTATTTTGTTATTTCATAACAAGCGAATTAGCAATATCCATCGGTATTACATTGCATACCTTCAAATGAATTTGTTTTATCCTTTTCAATTTCTTTATCAATGACCCTTTCTAGTGTTTCTTTACTAGCAAGCCCTTGAATGACTTCATCTCCAATCATGACAGTTGGAACAGCCATAATATTCGCTTCATCATATGCGTGTTGAATTGCTTCTTGATGCTTTTCTTTATATTTACGAGTTACTAAAGCATCTTTAAATTCCGCCTCAGGAAGTCCTACTTCTACCGCTAATTTTGTTAACACATCAATATCTTCAATGTTTTGCTCTTCTTGGAAAAATGCTGTGAATACGCGGTGATGATACTCATTACCTAGTCCACGTTCTTTCGCAAATTGACATCCTTCGAAAGCTAAATGTGTATATGGATGTGGTGAAACACGTGGCAAGCGCATATCAATTCCTAACTTCTTCGCTGTCGGAAGAATGAAAGCATCCCATGAACCTAATTTTTCTGGTTCATTCCATGGATCTATTTTTGAATATGGACTTGGACGTAATTCAAATGGCATCCATTCAATCTCTACATCTTTCTCTTTCGCTACCTCATCTAATGGACCTTTTGCTAAAAAACAAAACGGACATATAAAATCTGAGTATACTTTCATTTTTACAGTCATAACTTTTACACCTTACCTTATCGTTGTAATCAAATCAGTTACATTGATGATAAAAAAATATAAATATTATTTAAGCATTCATTTTTTCTTGCAAAGTTTCAAACAACTGCCCCATCGTAATATTTCTCAAAACTTCTTCCATCGCGGATTGTGCTTGAATTAAAATAATTTCTAACACCGCTTGAATATTCGCCCCAATTGGACAATCTGGATTCGGTTGCTCGTGAATATGAAATAGCTTGTCTTCTTCGACTACGTTCACTGCATGATACACATCTAACAATGTGATTTCATGTAAATCCTTTAGTAATCCCGCGCCACCCGGTCCACGATTTACGTAAACAAAGCCAGCTTGTTTCAAGTACGACATGATTTTACGAATGACTACTGGATTTGTATTGACACTCTCAGCCATATAGTCTGAAGTACAAAGTGAAGATGGATTGTTTTTCAAAATAGATAAAATATGAACAGCTATGGAAAAGCGGCTACTAATTTTCATCGTAATCACCACCTCGATGTAATCATTATAGTTACAACTAAAAAATAAGTCAATCCTTTTCATAGATTTTTTATAAGCAAATTAAAAAGTGCCCCATTATGATATATGAGACACCCCTTTTTATTCTGCAAATAGCGCTTGAAATTCTTCAATAAATAGCTGTACAGCGATTGAAGAATCCTTTAATGAAGGAACAGCTAAAGCAATTTCTCTCCATACTTGCGGCTCCAATTCTCTCGTTTGCACATTCTGTGGTAAATTCGTTAAAGATAATTCAGCTAATATTGCAATGCCTAATCCTTCTTGAATCATATTTAAAGCTGTAGTAACGGTAGAAATTACATACTCAGCCCGAAGTGGTACGTTGGCTTGTTTAAACATATCAATGATGGGTGGTTCGTATCCGCCCTTACATAATATGATCGGTTCATTCTCCAAATCACGAATTGTAATAGAGTCCTTCTTACAAAGAGGATGATCCTCTCTTAAGATAGCAACCATTTTTCCCTTCGTTAACGGGACAATCTCCATCTCTTTATTAGGCAAAATAACAATTCCTATATCAACAACCCTCGATATTAACCAATCTTCAACTTCTTTAATTGTTCCTTCACAAAGAACGACCTCTAAGCTCGGATACTTCTCCTTAAAATGGTTTATCATTTTCGGTAAGAAATGTGCAGAAGCACTCGGAAAACTCCCAATTCGAATCGTCCCCACTTCGTGTCCTTTCTCCATCGCAACTTCTTGTTCAATCTTCTCTACACCGTTCAAAATCTCTCTAATATGTACAAGAATTCTGTTTCCTACATCCGTAACGAGTAATCCTTGTCGTTTATCACGTATAAGAATCGTAACTCCTAACTCTGACTCAATACTTGAAATGGCATGACTTACAGCTGGCTGCGTCATATTTAACACCCTGGCAGCCTTCGTAAAACTGCCTAACTCAATAGTTTTTATTAATACTTGCAGTTGTGTAATAGTCATAACTAATCACTTATACTCCTTATAAAAAAGATTCATTTTATTTATTACATTCGATATCATATCATAGTGAAATGAATAACAACAAGGAGGTCTTACCGTGACACAGCTTTCTCGAACTAAGACGGCCATAATCCTTACCTTTCTCGTTTTCATGTGGGGAATCAATTGGCCTTTATCTAAGTTTGCCCTGCATTATACACCACCCGTTTTATTTGCAGGCGTTCGAACTTTAATTGGAGGATTCATTTTACTCCTTTTCGCTCTACCCAAATATAAAGAATTACATTTAAAAGAAACGTGGCATTTATACGTTATTTCTTCTTTACTTAACATCATTATATTTTACGGGTTACAAACTGTTGGTCTTCAATATATGCCTGCTGGGTTATTTTCCGCCATTGTATTTCTACAACCAGTTTTACTCGGTATTTTCTCGTGGATATGGCTTGAAGAATCAATGTACGGCTTGAAAATTTTCGGGCTTGTTCTCGGATTTATTGGTGTAGGTGTTATTAGCTCAAGCAGTTTAACAGGACATATTTCTGTTATTGGAATCCTTCTCGCGTTAGGATGCGCTATTGGCTGGGCACTTGGCACAGTATTCATTAAGAAGACTGGTCACCGTGTGAATGCCATTTGGATGGTAACAATTCAGCTTCTTATCGGTGGTCTTTGTTTAATCGGATTTGGCTCAGAATTTGAAAGTTGGTCTAGTATTGCTTGGAGTATGCCATTTGTTAGTGTACTACTCTTTATTTCATTCTTTGTTATTGCAATGGGGTGGCTTGCATACTTCACACTCGTTGGAGCTGGTGAAGCGAGTAAAGTAGGGGCTTATACATTCCTTATTCCCCTTATCGCTATTATTGTAAGTTCAATCTTCTTACATGAAGCCATTACAATGAGCTTATTTATTGGCCTATTATTTATTGTTGTGAGCATTTGTTTTGTAAATATAAAGCCGAAAACACTTGCTGTAAGGCAGCAGGTTGAAGTGAAATAAATATGAGAAAGAGCCTACTATTTGTAGGCTCTTTTTTATATCTTATTTTTTACGACGCACTACAAAAACACACGCACCTACCGAAGATACAATTGCCAAAATAGATAAAACAATTGCTATCAACTGCATATTACTAGTACCTTCATTCTTTTCTACATTAGATACTTCACCATGTTCTCCTGTTAATGACGTACCTTTTGCAATTGTAGTAAGTGAATGCGGTTTTTCAGCTTTCTCATCGCCTGTCCATTCAACAATTTCTCCGTCTTTATATTGTTGATATGCATCCCAAGCTATTTTTTGTTCTTTATCCGGATTTTTAGCGACGAAAGTAAATCGCTGGAACTGACCGGGTAAAATCCCTTCTCCTATTGCTTCCCATACTACAGTTTTCACTTTTCCGGCATTATCTTTCTGCTCTTCCATTTTCCACCCTGGCACTGGTTCATACTGTTGGAATTCCACACCAGACGGTATTTTCAGTGTAACTTTTGTTGTTGCTATATTCTTTTCAACTGGTACTTTTATCGTGTAAGTCTCCCAAGAACCGATGTCAGAAGTTGCTGGCTTCACAGTAACGTGCGCACTAACAGGTAACGAAAACATTCCCATTGTAATTGCTGTTGCGATCATTGTTGTTCCTAATTTTTTTATACGTTCCATTTTCAATTAGCTCCTTTTTATCTATACCTACTCTTTATCCCGCTATTCGCCGGGTAGCCCAATTGATGAGGGCTGCTTAAAGTTTCACTTTATCTGCCACCTACAATAAATTTATAATCCGTATCGAAGCTATCAAGCGATTTCGTTAATCCATGTACTTGTATATTCCAGTTTCCTGTCATGTTAATATACATACCTTCTGCTTCATATTCTCCCGGTGAAACTGCCGAAACTTTAAATGATCCTTTTCCCATATTCATATCTAACGATTGAGTCGTTAATATAATTTGTTCCATATCAGTAACGGGTTGTCCGTTCTCATCCTTTAAAGTAATATGGAATATATTTTGTCCTACTCTATTAGGACTTACATTTAGCGTCATTTCATATTCATTATCTAATTGTTTACTCTCTGTAAAAGGTCCAGTAGGAGGCATCGGTGGTGTTTGTACGTTTGTCATAAAAGCTACGATGACGAAAATGATAATTCCAATGATAAACTCTACTTTCACCGTAGCACCTAATCCTTGCTCCGCTCTCATTTTCCCTTTCACATAATGAATAATTCCCAATATCCCCATGAAAACGAATAAAAGTATCTTTGCTAGTAAAGCTAATCCATACTTCGTATCAAATAACGAGTGGATTGTTGGAATAAAAAATGTACTGTTAAAAAGACCTGTTATTAAAATCACAATGACAGCGCATGTTGCCCACGGTGAAAAACGCTTAATCATATCCCAATACATATTCCATTTGTTATCCTCTTTACGTAACAGAAGAATAATAGACGATAAACCACCAATCCATAATGAAGCTGCGAATAAATGTAAAAAATCCATAACAACAGCAATATCTTTAAACTTTAAACCATATGCGTGACTATTAAATGCTTTCATAACAAGTATTCCAATAAACAGCACTATTGGAATACTCCATACTTTAAAAGACGATAGCTTCTCACGCCTCATCGCAAAATACGTAACGATTATAAGCGAACTAATGAGAACCATTTGAGTAATCCAAACATAACTAAAAACAGAAAGCTGTAACGTTTCTTTTAATAGTAAAGGATTGAATGCTTCTAGCCATGAAACATCAGCATTTATTTTCGCTTGCAGTGGTAGATTGAATAACAAGCTAGTAAATATCCCTAATAAGGAAATCCATATTATGTTCTTACTCCTTGATCGAACCGAGGTTGCATTCCCTTTATACATAATAAGATTAAAGAATAGCACTCCTATAAATAGTGAGAAACTTGTATATAAAATTCCACGTTCCATGATCATATCAATTTGCGGAACATACCCCATCTCTTCCACTTGTACATCGTCTGTTTCCGCTTCCGCTAATCCAATACGGAATGGAATAACCCCTTGAATTGGATGTCCATCAGCTGAAATAGCTTTCCACTGAATAGAGTAGAGACCATTTTTGAGGTTTTCTTTTAATCCGGCTTCTAATAGTTTTTTATTTTTTTTATCAATATGAGCATCTTTTAAATCGACCCTTTTACCTGATGTATCTCTCACGTACAATGTATTAAAACGTGAAACTTGTATGTCCTCATCGAATTCGATTTTTACAACAGATGGTGCTTTCTTCAATGTTTCATTTTCAGTAGGGTTTGATTTCACAACGTACGCATGAGCAGATGCACTTTGCGGGATCAATATGATAAGCACACACACAAGTAATAACAATGTCCCTAACCTTTTCATTACTTTCACACTCATTTCACTTCTTTCTTCCTCATTGCTCTATTTTCATTACTTTAACTTCCAAAGTTTGATTCTGGGCAAAATATTAACCTGATTAAATATAAACTTCTAGAAAGTATAACTCTTTATTTCTCTTCCACCTCTAAACTTCCAATATAATAGTAACTATTATGATAGATACAACTTACATTTTTAAAGCCGATTGTTATTATATCATAAAATATATTTATGTAAGTTATCAAAGAAGAAAAGTTATCGTGAATCATTTGTGAAGAAAATGTGAAATACATAAATAAAAAGGTATTACGTTATTACGTAACACCTTTAAAAAAATATCCCTCTTCTATTTCTCTTCCGGATAATCACAATACTCGATAATCGTTCCTTCAGTATCCGCTGGGTTAAGATAAATTAACCTTCTACC
Organism: Bacillus sp. BF2-3; assembly: GCF_008368795.1. Taxonomy (NCBI): domain Bacteria; kingdom Bacillati; phylum Bacillota; class Bacilli; order Caryophanales; family Bacillaceae; genus Bacillus; species Bacillus sp. BF2-3. The sequence goes on along the minus strand of NZ_QOSA01000002.1, from coordinate 263,402 downwards.
GTGCTTATTAATGCGTAGTGTATGCTCTAATGTCCGAATACCTTGTTCTTTTAACTCTTCTAGAGCCACATCTAAATCATCGACACGATACGCAACGTGATGAACACCTTTACCTTTTTGTTTAATAAAACGGGCAATTGGAGATGTCGTATTATTCGTCGGTGCAAGTAATTCAATTCTATCTCCATCCACTTCAAGAATGGCTACTTCGCTTTCCACACCAGGAGCTTCACTTACGTAACGATCTATTAAAGTTCCTAGTAACACATTTTCATAAAAACGTATCGTACTATCTATATCACGAACTGCGATTCCGATATGATCAATTGTTTTTTTCATTTTATTTCCCCTACTACTTTATTTTTTCTCATTATTAATAGTAACAAAAAAAGCTATAGAAACAAGTTCTATAACTTTTTTTATTTAACCTATTTTCTTATCCGCTCTAGTTGCTGGTTGAACTTGGTTTTTCACTTTTAAAATGCTAAGTCCATATCCGATAAATCCACCGATAATCGCTGGGAAGATCCAGCCTAATCCTACTTCCTGCATCGGAAGGAATTTAGTGAACACTTGGCTTACTACTTCAATGTTAACTCCAGCTGCACTTAATCCATCGAATAAGCTGATGATAAATGTTACGATTAAGCTCACTTGATAAACTTCAGCTCTTCCTTTGAATAATGAATGGAAGAATGTTAAGAAAATCAATACGATTGCTAGTGGATAAATTGCTGTTAATACTGGAACAGAAACTGCGATTAACTGTGTTAATCCTACATTTGCAACAATTGCACTAAATACACATAGCGTGATTGCAATTGCTTTGTAAGGAACATTTGGGAATAACTTATGGAAGAATGAAGAACATGCTGATACAAGTCCCACACTAGTTGTTAAACAAGCTACTGTAATCATTAATCCTAATAATACTCCGCCATATGATCCGAAATAGTAGTTAGAAACTTTCGCTAATACTTCTCCGCCGTTCTCTAAATGTCCAAGCTTTGCAACACTTGAAGCACCCATATAAGAAAGTGCTGTATAGATAATTGCTAAAATAGATGCTGCAATAATTGTCGCTTTTGCACAAACGACCATAATTTGTGTTTTCGTTTTCGCACCTTTTTCTTTAATAGCATTGATAATGATAATCCCGAATACGAATGATGCAAGCGTATCCATCGTTAAGTATCCTTCTTGGAATCCTTTAAAGAATGCATGTGATGTATAAGCTTCCACTGGTGCTTGCATATCTCCAATCGGATGTATAAAAGCAACGATTACTAAAATACCGATGAAAGTCAACTTAATTGGTGTTAAGATTTTTCCAACAATATCGACAATTTTCGCGGGATTTAGCGAAAAAAAACAAGTGATACTAAAGAATATAATTGTGAAAAGAATTAAAGGTGTAGAACCTACTCCTTCTGGCATAAACGGTTTAAGACCAATTTCATAAGAAACATTTCCTGTTCTCGGTATTGCAAATAACGGACCAATCGCTAAGTATAAAACTGTTGTAAACACAATCCCAAACACTGGGTGAGCACGACTAGCTAACGACTGCAAATCATCTTTACCTGAAAAACCAAATGCTAGCACACCTAGTAATGGTAATCCAACACCAGTTACTAAAAATCCAGCGTTAGCAATCCATACATTCTCTCCTGCTGATTGACCAAGCATCGCTGGGAAAATTAAATTTCCCGCTCCAAAAAATAGTGCAAATAACATTAATCCAATAACTACTATGAACGAAAACGGTACTTTATTCGCCATAATATAACCCCCATTCAAGTTTCCTTATCTCATTTTCCAATTTTAACTAATTGAATTTTCTGAACATTTAATTTAAGCATCAACTATTCTTGAACTCATTATAGTTTGCTATATAATATTTTGCAATACTATTTTCGAACTTTTCTTTTATTTTATAAATATACATTTTTTAACATGAAAAATAGACTAAAAAACCAACATGGTCATCCATGTTGGTTTTTCCATTTACTATCATGAATTAAAATTTTGCCGCTACTTTTTTAACGTTTTCTAGACCTTCTTCAACAATTTGTTGTGAACGATCTGGATATTGATTGTGTCCTTCAATTACAACTGTCTCTGGATTTGTAATTCCCCAGAATCCAAGTACCGTTGTTACGTAATTAACTGCCATTTCCATAGGAGCCATTTGCTCTGAAGAGTAATCTGAACCACGAGCACCTAACACAACTACTTTTTTACCACCAACTAAACCTTCTGGGCCATTTGCTGTATATTTAAACGTTTTTCCAGCTTGAGATAAGTATGAAATATATGTGATTAATGGCGCTGGTACTGTAAAGTTCCATAATGGGAATGCAAATACAACCTTATCAGCTTCTAAAAACTGATTTAAATATTGATCTACTGTAGCAACTGCCTTCTCTTCTTCAGCAGTTAACTCCATGCCTTGGCTACGTTTATATCCACCTGAAATCGCGATATTTCCGTAATAAGGAAGATCTAATGCAAATAAATCTAATTCCGTAATTTCTGTATTTGGATTTGCTTCTTTATAAGTACTTACAAATGTTTCATACATTTTTGAACTAACTGCTTGCTCCGCTGGACGATCGTTTGCTTTTACAAATAATACTTTTGACATTGTTTTATTCTCCTCTACTTTTGTATTTTCTTCTTTTTTACCAAATAACGAGCTAAATAATCCCATTTTTTTCACCTAAACTTTCTTATCATATTCATTATTCATCATCACAAAAATTCTTATTCTAAGAAAAAGTTCCAATAGATACCTTAAGTAAAGATACAAAAAACTTTTTGTTATTTAATTACCTTATGTAAGTGATTGTAATATAGTCACTTACTTTAGTCAAGTAACTTTTAATGAAAAATAAAATCTCAATTTAAAAATATTAACTAAAATACAATTGAACACCAAATACATCTTTATTACTTGTATAATAAACTTTGAGAGGAAAATTCATATATAGAAAGGATTTATTCATGAGCACTATAGAGAAGATTCAAACTTTTATTATTCTTTTTGCTGTTACATGCGGCATCGTACTCGGACAATTTAATATGATACATACGTATTCAGACAAATTTATTGTCCCCTTCTTATTTTTCATGCTATATGGATTATTCCTCAGCATTCCATTAAAAGAAATAAAAAACGGATTTCGCAATTTAAAATTTGCTGGAACAAGTCTTACTATTAACTTCTTATGGACACCTTTACTCGCTTGGGGGTTAGGAGCACTATTTCTTTCCGATCATCCAGCACTTTGGGTTGGATTTATAATGTTAATGGTTACTCCATGTACAGATTGGTACTTAATCTTTACTGAAATAGCGAAAGGTAATGTAGCACTTTCTACTGCAATTTTACCTGTAAATTTAATTTTGCAAGTACTGCTCCTTCCCATTTATTTATTTTTATTTGCTGGTGTCATGAAAACTGTAGCGATTTCTGTTTTAGTAGAAAGTATTGTTATCGTAATCGTCTTACCATTTATACTTGCACACGCTACAAAGTTCATTATGAATAAAATGAAAAAAGCTGAAACTCTCGAGAATAAACTCATTCCGTTTTTCAGCTCTGCTCAAATTGTATTTTTAAGTTTAGCAATAGTAGCGATGTTTGCATCACAAGGTAAATATTTACTGCAAAATATGAATGTCGTTTTATTATTACTCGTTCCTGTTCTATTGTTCTTCATCATTAATTTCTTACTAGGACAATTTATCGGGCGCATCATGCATTTATCTTACAAAGATACAGTAAGTCTGAGCTTAACAACGTTAGCAAGAAACTCACCTGTTGCACTCGCTATCGCTGTAACAGCTTTTCCAAACGAGCCTCTTATCGCACTTGCACTCGTTATTGGACCATTGATTGAGTTACCGGTACTAGCTTGTGTGTCACAAGTTTTGTTGCTTATTAAGAAAAAACGGCAATATGCATAATAAAAAACGTCCCATTTTGGGACGTTTTTTATTATGGAAAGATTACATACAACACTTACTTCTTATTTATCAATACAAATGAAATTACCGAAACTACAAACGTAATAATACCAATTATAAATTGATCGGCTCTAAAAATTTTATATGTTATAGAGAATTAACTTTTCGTTACATTAACAGATCCTTTCTAATTAAAAATGATAGGAAACGTAAATATAACGAAAGCTGCCCAAAGTCCGTATATTGGCAAATACTTCGTAACGGCATCTTGGATAGCTTTTGGTCCTGATTTATTTTGCAAGAAACGCATATAGGAAAACATAATCCAAATTAAATTTGCCCAGACCAGTATGTTTACACCTAAAACAGCAAGTCTATTAGGTGTAATCCCGTAAGAAGAAAGTCTGAATACTATGGCTGACAATGCGACAGTGTCAATAATAAGCGCCAGAACAATTAAGGAAAAATTTATATAATCTGAAATGTTCTTTTTCTCGTCCGAGTCACTCTCAACGATAGAAAATATAGTAACAGCCAATACGCCAAGCAGTATTCCGTTGAAGGCCATTAGGAAATTTCGATCCAAGAATGGATTTTTCCCGACCCAAATTACCGTTATAAGATAGATAAGCAAGGTAATCAGGACGAGAGGACTAAAAATTTTAGATATGTATGGTGTAATATTTTTAGCAAGCTTAAGATTCATTGATACTAAGTATGCAGTCACAATAGCGAGAGCCGCTGCTCCAAATAAAACAACATTACTAAAATAGAATTCTCCTATATCTAAGTCAACAAAGCTAAATAAACGCATGGTGAATACCGCAAGTATCATTCCGCTCACTGCCATGCTCCCGTAGAGAAGACAATATTCTAAATTAAATTTAATATAGGCTAATCTTGTACTGCCTTTTGAATATTCATTTCCTGTAAATGCAAGCCCTACTAAGACCCATAAAAATATAGGAAGATGTAAATACGCAAGTATGGTACTGTCTTTATAATTTACTGGCAGCGTATTAAGATAATACCCGGAAATTAGGAACAACGCTGCAAGGGAATAAATAATACTTTTTTTCGGAGTATTATTGTAAACAAAATAAGCAGCAATAAAGGGAATTACACCAAAAGCCAAGTTAATTGGAGCAATTGCTTCCTGCTCAACAAAGTGGAAAATGATCCTGGTGCTTATGCCGGCCAGAATAGCTAAAAGGCCCATGAATAAGAAACCTTTTTGAAACAAAGATGTTTTTTCTTTATTTACTTTCTCCTTGAAATGCAACCTTTCATACCAAGCACCTAGAACTTGAGAATCAGGGTTTTGGTCCCATGCTTGTGAGAATGCTTTTTTAAAAGCTTTCGGATCTTTTCTATACATCTTCTCCAACTCATGGGGGTTATCCATATTTTTAACAATCAAATTGTTAATGTTCATAGTTATACCTCCTCTAATTTTAAAAATAAGGTTGTTACCTTTTAACAAAAGCACCTCACTCATTTATTATGATTTTGATTTTAATACAAGTTTTATCGTTTTACAATAAAAAGTTATTATTTAAAGGATTTTTTTTATCGTTAAATTTTATATAAAAGAAAAACAAAAGAGCATGACAGTTTTATGTCATGCTCTTTTAACAAATTAATTCTCAAATACAAAATTAATCTTATTATCTTTCCACTCTAATTTCGCATCAAACGTTTTCTCGCCCTTTTTAAAGCCTTTAATTAAATCAGTCTTTTCACCTTTTAAGAGCTTTGTCATATTCTTTTGCGAAATTGTTTTACTTAATATCTTCTTTGAAATGGTGAAATCACATTGCGTTGTATTATAGTTAGAACAACCGTAAAACGTTGACTTATCAATTACATCGCCATCACATTTTTTACAGCTACCAACCTTTTTACCCGTTGTAAATTTCGATCCTTTTCGTTCAATCGATTCAACATGTAGTCCAGTGAAATCCCACTTCTCAGACATTTCCACTGCATCTTCAATAATTTTAGCTGATAGCTTTTTCGTCTGTTCCATAAATGTAGCTGGTGAAGCTGTACCTTCACCAATTTCCGCAAGACGTTGTTCCCATTTCGCAGTCATTTCTGGTGAAGCTAGTATTTTATCACCAATTGCGGTAATTAATACTTTTCCTTTATCAGTCGCATACACTTGGTTTTTCTTTACATCTATATACTTACGGTCTTTCAGCATCGTAATAATACCTGCGCGAGTCGCTTCCGTACCTAAACCTTCTGTTTTCTTTAATACTTTCTCCAGCTCTTCATTCTCTAAATACTTACCAGCTGTTTTCATTAACGTAATAAGTTGTCCTTCTGTATAGCGCTTCGGTGGCTGTGTTTTTCCTTCTTTCACTTTCACCTTTACAACTTTTCCTTCTTCGCCTTCAGCTACAATTGGAAGAATGGTTTCGTCATCTTTATCGTCTTGGAAAATAACTTTACGCCAACCTTCTTGAATTTGCTGTTTTCCTTTTGAAATGAATTCAGCACGTTCATCTACAAGCGTTACAATCGTTGTATAGTCAAAGATTGCAACTTCATAATGAGCTGCAATAAGCCTTCTTACGATCATATCGTATATTTTCTTTTCATCACCTGATAGTCTGCTTGGGTTTGTAACTTGCTCTGTCGGAATAATTGCGTAGTGATCTGTTACTTTCTTTTCATTTACATAACGCTTGTTATTCATAATGGATTCAACCGGAGCCGGTAATAAGCCTTTATATTCATCAAACTGACTCAACTTCTGTAAAATATCAGGGAACGTCGCTGCTTCTCCTTGTGTAACATAGTTAGAATCTGAACGTGGATAAGAAACAATCCCTTTTTGATATAGTGCTTGCGTTATATCAAGCGTCTTTTTCGGTGAAAACTTAAAGGCTTTATTTGCCGTTGCTTGCAGTGATGATAAGTTAAATAAAAGCGGCGGCTGAAACTCTTTACGCTCCGTTTTCATTTCCTTCACAACAGCCGGTTTCCCTTGGCAAAATGCCGCAATTTTATTCGCCATATCAGGATCTTTTAAGCGGGATTCATTATCCTTTTCCCATTTTCCGTCATATTTCTTTCCTTCTATATTAAAGGTTGCAAACACTTCCCAGAAAGGCTCTGACTTAAAGTTTTCAATTTCTTTCTCTCGCTTTACAATCAATGCTAACGTTGGTGTTTGGACACGACCAGCAGAAAATACATCATTCATTCCTTTTTTCTTTAACAAAATACTAAAGACACGTGATGCATTCATACCAACAACCCAGTCAGCGCAAGATCTTGTGTATGCTTCGTAATACGTATTAATTGTATCTGATTCATCAAGTAGATTTTTAAATCCTTGGTAAATAGCTTGCTTCGTTAAAGATGAAATCCATAGACGTTTCATCGGCTTTTGCACGTTACAAAGATTAATAATATTTCGTACGATCAGTTCCCCTTCACGCCCAGCATCTCCTGCGTGAATGATTTCTGTTACCTGTGGATTATGTAACAGCTGTTTCACAACGTTAAATTGCTTATACTTTGACTTTGTTACTTCAAATTGAAAACGTTCTGGAATCATCGGTAATGTATTAAGTGACCATTTTTTCCACTCTGCGTGATAATGCTCTGGATTACATAACTGCGTCAAATGACCAATTGCCCATGTACAGTACGCTCCATTTGGAAATAACTCATTCGCTTCTACCTCTAAATATCCATCTTTCCGGCGATATTTAAACTGTGAAACAAGAGCCAACCCTTGATCTGGTTTCTCGGCAATAATTAATTTCATTTTATAACTCCCTATCTGTATTCCAGTGTTACTTTCATTGTCTATATGTTTAGAAGCGATGATAAAACAACAATCTTATTTATCATTCGCGGTTTGTCTCGCAAATGGGAGACCTATAATATTATACGCTTATTCTTTATGGCTTCACAATAGAAACTCATAATATAACAATTTCTTTCACATGCTTATAATTAAAAAAGACGCCCTAAAAAATCAAGCGTTCCTTTGCTTACATCTATGAAATTGTGCAGATAATATGCAGATATTAATAAGCATAAGTACCCTCCATATAAACATATGATGAAATGAACGATAGGACAAGGAGGTATCATAATGTTTGCTTATACGTTAACTACCTTAACACTTTGCTGTACCTCGATTCTTATTACATCCTATATTTCTAAACGTAAGGGTACCCTAATGGAGTATATGGTATTTATTATGTCTTTTAGTATGAGTATCGGTTTAAGTATTGGTTTTTACTTAGGCATTCTCTTTAAGGGGGAATTACTATATTCTACTTTGCTTGCTATTTTAATTAGTGGTTTTATCGGTTTCTTAATCGGTCTACGTTTTCACCTATATACTGCTTTAGAAGGAATGTTCTCTGGATTAATGGCAAGTATGATGGGAGCAATGATTACAGAAATGTTAAACGCTCAACAAGCTCATAGTATATTGTTCATTAGCCTTTTACTTACTATAACGATTACTATGTCCTGTGTGATTCAATTATTATCGGAGAACTTTTCTACTTTTATCCAACAGCGTTTTTTGTTATTACTTTCAATTAGTGTAGTAATTATCGTTGCCGTATTCGCGACATTCCCAGATCATACTCCTTCACCTGGGCATAATCAACATATACATTATTACTTGCAACAAAAATGAATAAGCAGCTATCCAAAGGATAACTGCTTCCTATTATTCTGGCTTATTAGGAATGTTTTGGTTTGGAACATAGTCAGATTTATAATCTGTATAGTTCACTTCCGTTACCATCCCTGCTGAAGCATGGTGTAAATCGTGACAATGGAACATCCACTTACCCGGATTGTCTGCTACAAAGGCTACTTCATATTCTTCACCCGGTTTTAAGTTCAATGTATCTTTTACAATTGGAGAACCTTCTATCGGTTTTCCATCTTTACTCAACACCTGGAAAAAGTGTCCGTGTAAATGCATTGGGTGATCATCCATTTTAGAACGATTTACCAACTTCACTTTTACTAAATCACCCTTTTTCACTTGAATTGGGTCAATATCCGGAAATACCTTTCCGTTAATTGTATATACCATTTCATTTCCATTCATTTGCGTATTTAAGTCCATATTATATGTGGCAGTATACTCTTGATTTAATGTGAAACTACCTAATTTTTTAGTACCATATTTCATTATATCTACTTTCGGTAATTTTTCTTTTTCGTCTGCTTTATCTTTCATCTCTTTGCTGCCATCATACTCAATAACAGCTTTCATTCCTTTTGCACCTTTATTTTTTGAATGGTCTTCAACATACCATTTCCCAGGATTATTAGCAGTAAATTCAATATCATAACGTTCACCCGGTGCGATTGAAATTACTTTATCCTTTATAACTTTTGGATCGTTTATTGGTTGACCATCTGTCGCAATTACTTTTATATCATGACCGTGAACATGTATATCATGTGATAGATAACCAGCATTGACGAGTCGAAGACGAACTTTATCTCCCTTATTCACTTTCAATGGCACTACTAAATCACCGCTTTTTCCATTGATTGTGAATAAATCATACATACTCATATCATGACCTTCCATCTTCATATTTCCATGGTCCATTCCTTCCATATTACTAGAGTCTTTTTTATCACTACCCATGTTCATATCAGAATGATCCATGCCGTTCTTATCATCATTCTTTTCCCCATTTTCATTACCTTTAGATTTATTACCTATTTGCCCTTTTGTCATTTCTTTTAACTGCTTTTTAATTTCTTCTTTATCTGTAACCCATTCATCCAACATTAATGTGTAATCTTTATCATATTTTTCCTTTGTATCTTCTACAATGAGCGCTCCATACAAACCTCTATCTAATTGATTTACAGAATCTTGATGCGAGTGATACCAGTACGTTCCTGGTACGTTCGCTTCAAATTCGTAAGTGAAACTTTTTCCTGGTTCAACTGCATCTTGTGTCACGCCTGGAATTCCATCCATATTATTTGGGACAGGATATCCATGCCAATGAATAGATACTGGTGCAGATAATTCATTTTTTAATGTCACTTTCACCTTTTCACCTTTTTTCACCCGAATTTCTGAACCAGGAGATGAGCCATTAAATGTCCAGACTGGAACAATAACACCGTTACTTAATTTTTGCTTTTCTTCTTTCGCTATTAAAGTAACTTCTGGTCCTTTTTCAACCTTCAATGGTGTTGTAGCTGTTTCAGTCTGTAGTGTTTTTTTATCATTCATATTTTTATGATCATTTGTTGTATTTGTCGTCACAGAACAGGCAGCAATTAAAAATATTACAGAGACTGTAACGGCTGCTAATACAAATCGCTTCATGGAAAATCCCCCCTTTTTCTTTTTCAAAATCATTATAGAAGTTGATTTTCAAGAAAATAAGGAGATGTAATTAGATCTTACGTAAGCTAATTGGAAGATTACTAAAAGCGGAGACATTACAAGAGGCGAATATTTTAGAAATACAAAATATTTTCCTTGTAGCGACTATACTAGCCGTTCTCGTATTTGTTTTGACGTTATTTCTTAAGAAACAATAACACTGCTATTATTAAATAAGAAAAATGTAGCTAAAATACTCTTCACAAAAGAACTTAGATTTTTGTATAATAAGAACTAATGTTCTTTACAGACAATGGACTCAAATTACACAAATATATCAAATAGAAGAGGATTGATATACGATGAAAATTGATAGACCAAAAATTTCACCAGAGTTATCTTCAAAGAATTTTCAAGATATTTTTTATGAAGAAGATCCAACATTAGAAGTCTGTGAAATTATAGACTCCACTTTCGAAAATGAATGTGTAGATAGAGTGCGATTGTATGATGCAGTGATAAAGAATTGTAAGTTTACTAATACAGACTTTAGCAATATTGATATTACAGATGTTTGTTTTGAAAACTGTGATTTATCAAATGTTAATTTAAGCAATTCTTCTGTTCACAGAGTCGAATTTAAAAACAGTAAATTAATCGGAGTAAATTTCACAGAATCTAGCTTAGGAAATGTTAAATTTGAGAATTCAATTTTGAATTTAGCGGCATTTGGAAATTCCAAACTAGAAAAAATCATCTTCAATGAAACTTCATTAAATAATGCAGATTTTTTTGACTGTAAACTTAAAAAAGTTGAATTCCAATTATGTAGTCTTGATGAAGCTAATTTTGATCAGACATCACTGAAGGGGATAGATATTAGTTCTTCTACCTTTGATACACTTACAGTTTCAGTGAACGATTTAAGAGGATGTAAAGTATCAACATATCAAGCTGTTCAGTTTGCTACTTTATTAGGATTAATAATTAAAGATTAGTATTTCGAAGAAAAGAACCCTATCCCGAATCATGGATTTTTTAATTGTCCACGGTTCGAGATAAAGTTCAAATAAATTAGTGATGACTCTTTTATTATTTAACTACAGCTTGGTTTCCTTTTACATGTTCATTATTTACACTCATAAATTCTTCAATTTCTTCAACTTCCCTAATGATATCTTTTGACAAGTTTTCATACCCGTCTTTCGTTACAAGAATGTCATCTTCAATACGAATTCCAATTGATTCTCCTTCAATATAAAGACCAGGTTCAATTGTTATAACCATACCTTCTTCTAACACTCTATCTTTATATGTTCCTACATCATGTGTATCTAAACCAAGGAAATGGCTGACACCATGATAATAGTATTTTGATAACTCTTCATCTTCTTGAATTAAACCAATTGCTTTACACTCTTCTGCCAGTACCTTTTTTGTATGCTCATTTAATGCAGCGAACTTTAATCCTGGCTTAATAAGCGCTGTTGTTTCTTTTAATGCTTTTAATACAATATTATAAATTTGTTTTTGACGACTAGAGAATGTTCCATTTGCCGGGAATGTATAACTAATATCAGCGTTATAGTAGTCTTTTTGAGCACCTAAATCTAGTAATACTAAGTCACCATTTTGAATTTGTGCATCATTATCTTCATAATGAAGAACTGTAGCATTTTTCCCACTCGCCAAAATTGTATTGAACGCATGGTGCTTAATGCCAGATGATTTCAGTGTAAAATCAAATTGAGCTTCTAATTCATACTCCATCATGCCTGCTTTTGCATTTTTTAACACATTGTAAATACCATCTTTCGTTACAGCAATCGCTTCTTTAATAATTTCAATTTCTTCCTCTGTTTTAAATACTCGTAATTCACAAATGTTCGGATATACATTACCAATTGTTACGTGTGGGTATTTTTCTCTTACATGTTTAGCAAATGCTAATGTTTTTGTCTCCGTACCATTCCAATCACGACGTTCTATATCTAAATATAGATGCTTCGCATTTTCTGTAAAAAGTATATTTGACATTGTCTTTTCAAAGCTATCTAAATATACAACTTTCTTTATACCTGAAATTCCCTCTGCTTCTTCGCTAGAAACTGTCTTCCCAATCCATTTTTCCATTACTGGATCTGATTTTTCAATGAAAAGTGTCTCTTCTACACTATTCCCAAACTTTTTCAGCATAAAAATAACATTTGGTTCATCGATTCCCGTTAAGTAATAAAAATTACGATTCGGTACAAATTTATAATGTGCATCAGCTGACATATGCGGTGCTTGTCCCGCAAATAAAATCGTAACGGATTCATCAGGTAATGTTTTCGTTAGTCTTTCTCTATTTTGAGCAAAAAATGTTGATTTCATAATAATCCCCCTAGTGTTCTATGTATGCTTGTAAAGCTAATTGTCCTCTGTTATTCATTTTATTATTGTTATAATTTTTCGTCAATTTTTAACCTTTTAGATGGTGTTGACATAATAAAAATTAAGCGTTAAAATAACTATATATTAGTAAGTAACTAATATAATTAAATCTAACTAGAGGTGAATCAAATGAAAAACATTTTATTCCGTATTAACGAATTGTCAAAAAAAGAAAAAGCAACTGGATTAACAGTTGATGAAAAACAAGAACAACAAATGTTACGTCAAAACTATACAGAAACATTTCGTGGAAGCCTAGATTCCATTTTATTAAACACAAAAATTGTTGATCAAAATGGTCTTAACGTTACACCTGCTGCATTACAAGATGCTCAAATACGTTTAAAATTAAGCAAATGAGTTCCGAGCTAAAGAATTCTAATAAAACATAAAAAGAGCTGGATTTCCTATATAGAAATTCCAGCTCTTTTTATTGTCTTTTTTAATTTAGTAAACGAGCGATACATCGCAATTCTCCACGACACAATCATCGCAAATGCAAGTAAGAAAAACATTCCGCTTAACTCTGCCAAATCAATTGATTGGCTTAAATATGACTTTAATGCCACGCGTACAGCTAATAAGCCTACTAAAATAAATATGAATGCTTTTGACGGTTTCATAAATATATGTTCGCCTTTTATTTCGAACTTAGTTGTTTTAATAAGAAAAATAGAGAAAATAAGCCCTATACTAATTGCCTCGACTATTTCTAACGATGTTAATCGAAACTCTGGTAAAAAGTACATCATTGCGCCTGTACTCATAAAAATTGGCGGCAATATAATTTTCTTTTTCGTTACCGGCTTTTTCGCTGCTTTAAAACGTAGAAACATTACCCCAACAGCCATACAAACTGCTACGACACTTGATAAAAGTGCTATCATACTTTCCACTCCTATCTATTTAAATGACTTTTTTAACAAAATCATAAACCAATAAGTAACTACATGCCACATTATAGAATTTCTTCATTATATTCCTCCTGCTGTAAACTTTCCATATTCGCTGCAATCATTTTACGCAAAGTTTATGAACGGAATATGAACAAAAAAGCCATTCTGCAATTAATAATTGCAAAATGGCTTTTTAACTTATTTTAAATCGTCAATTGTGAAAGCACCTGGAAGTAATTGCTCAACAGTCACTTCTTTTTCATCACCTTTTACATTCGTTAGTAATACAGGCATTTTCGGATCACAGAATTCAGCAATTACTTGTCTACACGCACCACATGGTGAAATCGGTCCATCAGTTTCTCCTGTAATAACTAAGTAACTAAAATCGCGCTCCCCTTCTGATACCGCTTTAAATATTGCTGTTCTTTCTGCACAGTTACATAAACCGTAAGAAGCATTTTCTATATTACAACCAGTATAGACTTTCCCTTCTTTCGTAACTAACGCTGCGCCAACAGGAAATTTAGAATACGGAATATACGCTTTCGATAACATCTTGTTTGCTTCTTCAATATATTTTTTCTTATCCATATTATTTCCCCCTCAAAGTAAATGAAATGATCATTAGTCAGTAATAACTGTATGAACTAATTTAGGAGCCACTGCTGTTTCAGCGATAGAGATGTTCTCATAAATTTTTGCTTTTACATCTTCTACATTTTCACGATTTGCGTAGATTGTTACGAACGGCTCGCCTTCTTTTACTGCATCGCCAACTTTTTTACGTAACATTAATCCTACTGCTAAATCGATTTCATCTTCCTTCGTTGCACGACCTGCACCAAGTAACATAGCTGCAATACCAATCTCATCTGCAACAATGTTAGAAATAACACCTGAAGTTTTTGCAGGTACATCAATTACATACTTCGCTTGTGGCATTTTTTCTGGATTGTCTACAATTGAGCTATCTCCGCCTTGATTGCTTAAGAACTCTTTAAATTTCGCAGTTGCTTTTCCGTTTTTCATCACTTCAATTAGCATTTCACGAGCTTCTTCTAACGTATTTGCTTTTTTCGCAAGTACGACCATTTGACTTCCTAATACAAGTACTAATTCTGTTAAATCTTCTGGACCTTCACCTTTTAACGTATCAATCGCTTCTTTCACTTCTAGAGCATTACCAATCGCAAATCCAAGAGGTTGTGACATATCTGAAATAACTGCCATTGTTTGACGTCCTACGTTATTTCCGATACGTACCATTGCATGTGCTAATTCTTTTGCATCTTCTTCTGTTTTCATAAATGCACCAGCACCTGTTTTTACATCAAGTACGATTGCGTCAGCACCAGCTGCAATTTTTTTACTCATAATTGAACTTGCGATTAAAGGAATTGAGTTAACAGTTCCTGTTACGTCGCGTAATGCATAAATCTTTTTATCTGCAGGTGTTAAGTTTCCTGTTTGTCCAATAACAGCTACTTTGTCACGGTTTACAATATCAATGAATTGTTCTTTCGTAATTTCAACGTGGAATCCTTCTACCGCTTCTAATTTATCAATTGTTCCGCCTGTATGTCCTAAACCACGACCAGACATTTTTGCTACTGGTACATCTAAAGCAGCTACTAACGGTCCTAATACTAATGTTGTTGTATCACCAACACCGCCAGTTGAATGTTTGTCTACTTTAATTCCTTCAATTGCTGATAAATCGATCGTTTCTCCAGACTCAACCATCGCCATCGTTAAATCTGCACGTTCGCGATCTGTCATATCTTTAAAGAAGATTGCCATTGCAAGCGCACTCACTTGATAATCAGGAATACTTCCGTCTGTATATCCATTAATAAAGAATTTGATTTCTTCAGTCGTTAATTCTTTGCCGTCACGTTTTTTTGCAATAATATCTACCATTCTCATTACAATCACCATTCCTTTTTATATTATATAAATCTATTAAAATAATAAGCCAACGATTGTTGCTGATAAGAAACTTACTAATGTTGCACCGAATAGTAATTTCAAACCAAACCTTGCGACTACATTCCCTTGCTTTTCATTTAAGCTCTTAACTGCCCCTGCAATAATCCCAATTGAAGAGAAGTTTGCAAATGAAACTAAAAATACAGAGATAATCGCTGTCGTTCTATCTGAGAAATTAAAGTTTCCTTGTGCTAAATCTGTCATAGCGACAAATTCATTTGATACTAATTTTGTTGCCATAATATTTCCGGCATTAACTGCTTCATGCCAAGGTACACCCATAATAAATGCAAATGGTGCAAATGCATAACCAAGAATTTCTTGGAATGAAATACCGATTACACCTTTAAATACTGCATTAATGAATGCGATAAGAGCAACGAAACCGACTAACATAGCTGCTACTGTAATCGCAACTTTAAATCCATCAATAATGTATTCCCCTAATACTTCAAAGAAGGTCTTCTTCTCTTCTTCTTGTACTTCTAACATATCTTCTTCCTCAGTAACTTCATATGGGTTAATGATAGAAGCAATGATGAAACCACCGAATAAGTTAAGCACTAAAGCGGTTACAACATATTGTGGTTTTAATAACACCATATATGATCCAACGATAGACATAGAAACTGTAGACATTGCTGATGCACATAATGTATACATTCTTTTCTCTGGCAATAACCCTAGTTGTTTCTTAACTGAAATAAATACTTCAGATTGTCCTAAAATCGCAGATGCAACAGCGTTATATGATTCTAGTTTCCCCATTCCATTTACTTTACTTAATGCTAGACCGATAGATTTCACAATAATAGGTAATACTTTAATATGTTGCAAAATACCTATTAAGGCTGATATAAATACGATTGGCATTAATACACTTAAAAAGAACGAAAACTCTTTTTGATTTACTAATCCACCAAATACGAAATTCACACCGTCAGCGGCATATTTTAATAACTCTCCAAAACCATCTGCTATTCCGCTAATTAATATATTCCCTACACTTGTATTTAATAATAGAAACCCCAAAATGAATTGTAATATAACCATCGTTATGATTGGACGATATTTGACTTTCTTTCTATCATTACTAGCAAGCCAAGCGATACCTAAAATCAATACGAGGCCAAAAACACCGATTAAGTATTTCATAAGCCGTTTCCTCCCATTCGTATCCGCTTACATTTTTTTCAATTATTAAAGCAATAGATATACTTTAAACGTATATCTATTGCTTTAACCTTTTATCGATTAGTAGTTATCTGTAGCACCTTTTGCATCATTTAATACGATTGCAACACTAGCACTTGCTCCAACGCGAGAAGCTCCAGCAGCTACCATTTTGTCTGCATCTTCACGTGTACGAACACCGCCAGATGCTTTTACACCAACGTTTGGTCCTACTGTTTTACGCATTAATGCGATATCTTCAGCAGTTGCTCCGCCAGTTGAGAATCCAGTTGAAGTTTTTACGAAATCAGCACCAGCTTTTACTGATAATTCACAAGCACGTACTTTCTCTTCATCTGTTAATAGGCAAGTTTCAATGATTACTTTTACAAGAGCTTTTCCTTTTGCTGCTTGTACTACTTCATAAATGTCTTTTTCAACAAATTCGTTATCGCCATCTTTTAAAGCGCCTACGTTGATTACCATATCAACTTCAGTTGCACCTTTTGCGATAGCATCTTTTGTTTCAAATGCTTTTGTTTCAGTAGTGCTTGCTCCTAATGGGAAACCGATTACAGTACAAACGTCTACATCATGTCCAGCTAGTTCATCAGCCGCTAATTTTACCCATGCTGGGTTAATACAAACAGAAGCGAATTTATATTCCTTTGCTTCTTCGATTACTTTCATAACATCTTCTTTAGTAGTATTAGCTTTTAAAATTGTATGGTCAATTAACTTTGCAATGTTCATTATCTTCACTCCTCATATCTTTTAACAACTTCATTCTAACTCTTAGTTGAACAAATGTAAATACACTTTTGAAATTTTGTTCATTCTTTTTTAAAAAGCATTTTCTTGTAGTAAATAAAGCGCATTCTAACAAAGAACAGTTCATATATAATCAAATTTTCTATGTTAACAATGGTAGTATGTATCTCCATATCCATAATTATTTTTAAAAAGGCAAATTGTGTTCAAAAAAGACTCCTATCATTCATACATAACAAAATAAAAGGAGTTCTCAATATGTTAATTTTGAGAACTCCTTTTATTTCTAACCTTTTTGATAATGTAACAGTTCTTTTGCTGTATGCTGATCGATAATTAATACATTTGCATACCCGCCACGTAACGCACCATCAATTGCTTTTATTTTTCTATTACCACCTGCAACTAAAATAGAGCGTTTCTTTAATTTCAGTTCCTCTAACTCAATTCCAATGGTACGCTTATTGATTTCTTCACTACTAATATTTCCGTCTCCATCAAAGAAACGTGAACAAATGTCACCGACCGATTGTTTTTTGAGTAAATTTGTTTCATCCTTATCGAAATAACCTAATCGGAATAATAGCGCTTCGTCTCGCACTGTTCCTACAGTGAAAATTGCAATATTCGCTTGTTTTCCCATTTCGATAATGTGATGAATATGTCGATCCTGCTCCACTAATTCTTTTGTCACTGCATTATCAAATATAACCGGAAGAGGTAGATTTCTTGGCGTCGTTTGAAAAGCATCTGCAAATAAAGCTATCGTCTCATTCGCATATGTATTTACACTTGAATGACTAATACCACCTTTTAGCTGGACAACCTCTACCCCTTTTACATGTTGCGGTACGATTTTTCTAGCGATTTCATACATAGTCATGCCCCAGCTTACACCAACAATATCACCGTTTTTAACCGTCTTTTCCATATACTCAGCAGCATATTTACTTATATACTCTGTAATCGTTGCATATTCCGGCACTGGAGAAAATACCACATGTGCCTCTAACAAGTTGTACTTTTCTTTCAGTAAATTCCCGACGTTATCTAAATCAGCAAATGGATCAGCGATGCTAATTTGAACAAACCCTTTTTCTTTCGCGTACTTTAACAATCTAGAAATCGTCGGTCTTGAAATATTTAATTTATTAGCAATTTCTTGCTGACTATAATCTGATTGATAATATAATCTTGCAACTTCAACGCTTAATTGTTGTTTATCTTTTTCCATAGTAACTCATTACAAATCCCTTCCTGTATTTCCCTTTCGTTACAAGCATTATACAGCTTTATGCAAAAAAATTCGACTACCGAATTTTATCTAACTGAACTTCTATTCCACTTATTATATACAATGAAACCTTATTGTGTAGATTTACAAACCCAATATAGAAACACTTAAAACATATAAATCGGTTTATATGTAATTCTTTATTGCTTTTCCTGTAGTAACGATAACAAAGCCGTTCAATAAGAAACATGAAACATCGTCTAAAAGCTATTCAAATACCCCTCATAAACAAAAGATACTGTTCATAAGGGGTATGTATTCAATTTAAGTTTATAAAAATCGGATGGAAACACTGCAAGTTCTCACTTATTTAGAATAAGAGAAAAGATGATGTTTTATTTGTTCAATAAAATAATGATGGTGTATATTATCGTTAGATACGCGACTTGCCATAATAGCTCCCTCCATTGAAGATGCAAGAAAAGAAGCGAGCGATATAATATCTATATCTTCTTTAAGTTCTTGTTTCTCTATTCCTTCTTTTATGAGAGAAGCCATTAACATTACTGTATCATCATAACCTTTTGCTGCTGCTTTTTGTAATTCTGGAAATACTCCAGTACTTTCAATTGCGCTATTAAGTAATGGACAGCCTCCAGCAATAGGAGGATTATTAGCTGCATCTTGATATACAAGGAAAATTGCAAGAATTTTATCGATTGCTGTCTTTTTATTTTCCATTGCTTTATGAAAATGACTCCACATAATCTCACCACTTTTGTCATAGGCAGCAAGGACAATTTCTTCTTTACTTTTGAATCTACGATAAATAGATCCTTTAGGTAGTTCAGTAGCTGTCATTATATCCTGTATGGATGTGCGAGTTATCCCATTAGTATTAAATAAATATAAAGATGTTTCAATAATTTTTTCTTTAATCTTATCAACTTTAGTCATACTTTGTAATCCTCCTAATAAAAACGAGCTTAATATTCCAGGTGATATTTACCATCTATTTTCTTGAATTTTTTTGTAAGTATAAATAAGTTTGGAACAAAAATATATTATCCATCCCTATATTATGTGAACCTCAAACCATACAGTTTGAAAAGAGGTAATCAAATTGTATTACCTATATCATTAAAATGAATTTTCTGTCAAAATTAACATGTCCAATTATTTAATTCAGTCCTGTTATACAACTAATTTCACCTACAATCGTAGAAGGTGTAAAAATATATAGTTAATTTTAACGTATAGACTATGATTATTATATATAATTTTTATTAATATGTTTAGCTAAAGTGTTTGAACTACTCCCACTTTCACTTCGTATATTAGGATATCTCCCGCAGTCCTTGCAGTTAAAAGCCTTATCACTTCATTCTATAAAAAGCTAATTGTCAAAAATTAATGAGTACTGAAATTTGCTTGTAAATAAGCAACTGAGATATAAATATATTTGTTATTTACCATTTTTATTTTATTAATAATTTATAAAAGGGGTTTAAAAAACTAGAAACTTATAGTATCATTAGTTTCCGAACCGAACGGTCCGGTTCGGTATTAAATAAATATATTTTAGAAGGAGAACCTAATGCAACAAGAAAAATCAAAGATTCTAAGTAATTTCATTATGGAGGTAATAAAGTGAGCTTTATAAAAATGAATACAAAAGAACTTGTTATGCTAATAGTTTATATACTGTTTGCACTACTTCAAATTGGCTTGTTCATATTATTTGGCATCTCCCTTTTAACTAACAGCAACTTAGTTGAATCAGAATTTGCTCTTAGTGCCATCGGTTTGACTGTACCTGCTATTGTAGGAATCATTTTCTTTAGGAAAGAAATTATTGAAAGTTTTACTTATTTTAAAGAGAAAACAATTTTGAAAATAGTAAGCATTCCTATGGTAGTTTTACTTATGATAATTGTGGAAAATTCTATTATGCATTTTCTAAATACAGGTCAGCCAGAGAACCAAGAACAGATCCTTACAAATGGCGCAGAGATGCCTATTATATTCACATTACTTCTATTTGGGATTATAGGACCAATAATTGAAGAAATTATATTTCGTCATATATTAGTAAATCGTTTTTCGGAATATGTTGGTACTGCTATTGCATCCATCGTTTCGATTATAATTTTTGCAGGTCTTCATTCAAATCAACTTTCGGATCTTGCTATATATTTACCTGGCACGGTGATGCTTACTGCGGCTTATCTTATTTCTAATAGATCCCTTGCATATGTTATAGCGATACATATGTTAAACAATTTTATTCCTTTTATTTAATTGCATATGTCATAACAAGACATATGTAATTGAAGGTTTTGATGCAAAAATACTCTATGTTTCTATCGAGTATTTTTGGTACCAGAACCACTTTTTCTAAGGCATAAGAAATCTTATCAAAACTACAACTTATTAGGAGAGTGTCGGTCATGATTGTAACAACAACTTCTGGAATTCAAGGTAAAGAAATTATTGAGTATATTGATATTGTAAATGGTGAAGCTATTATGGGCGCAAACATTGTCCGCGATTTATTCGCTTCAGTTCGTGATGTTGTCGGTGGCCGTGCTGGTGCTTATGAAAGTAAGCTAAAAGACGCTCGTGATATTGCAATGGACGAAATGAAAGAACTTGCAAAACAAAAAGGTGCGAACGCTATCGTTGGTATTGACGTAGATTACGAAGTTGTACGTGATGGAATGTTAATGGTTGCTGTCAGTGGTACAGCTGTACGTATATAAGTAAATTAAAAAACGGTCCTCCCTTGGAATTTATACTTTGAGGAGGGGCCTGGTTCTGTTGCAGATTTTAAAGAATAAAAAGAGATGTTGATAAAGCATTATACGTCGAAAAAACACAGTTTGAGTGTAAACTGTGTTTTTTTATATAGAAGCCTCATCCCATCACTATCAAGCTAAAATTTTGTGTTAACTTGTAAAAAATGTACATTTTTTACTTTGGGGTATTTTTGAATCCTTAAGCTTATGGGCATGTGCTGGTACCCTCTAATACTGTACAAATTTTTTATAAATGGTTGTAAGGTTCTACGTTTTTGACCATTCTGTACAACGATAACTTTGGTTTATTGATTTCACCTGTAATCTGGTAGCCTATCCTCTGATACAATTTAATGGCAAGTTGGTTCTCTTTCTTTACCGTCAGAGAGCATTTGGCAAAGCCTTGCAGCGAAGCTTGTTCCTCAGCAAACTCAATTAATCTGGTACCTATCCCTAGTCCTCGACTTTCGGGCAGTAAGGCAATTGTTCCGATGTGAAACTCGTCATCTTCTCCCTCCTTCAAGGTAAACATGGAATAAAGCATTTTGATATTCAGAATGTTATAAACAACAAAACCTAGCTTTCGGAACGAAAGCAGCTGTTTAAAAGTGGGCCAGGCAAGACGATTTAAAACGGGTATGGGATAGCAAGTAATCATCCCTAAAGTTTTCCCGTCCATTTGAGCTTCATAGGCGTATTGATGACTAAAACGGTTGTTCTCCTGCCGCCATAGCTTACAAAATGTCCAATCGACTGTGTTCTTCTCCTCAGATCCTGCAAGTGGAAACGCCATGTATTCCAATGCCATTACATTTAGCTGGGCGCCGACCATGGATTGATGAACAGCCTTTACAATAGAGATTTTATTCATTATCCTATTGCTCCTTTTCACTTTCTATATTATTAATATTAATTATCATGGATTTGAATCAGTTCACTTCCCTCTCAATTCATCCTTAGCTTTGAAACCATAATAAAATGTATTTAAAACAAGCTCTGCAGCAGATTTTTTAGCCACATTTCCTTCATGTACCTGTTCCCAGGTATGGAAAAGCAGAGCATAAAGCGTATTCAAAATCCATTCACTGCTAACTGTTTGCTGAAAGTAACCTCTTTGTTGTAGCAATTCAATAACGCGTCTTAAGGGTTCCCTCAGCTTCTCTTCTGCTTCACCTAATTCTTTGTTGTTAAATACAGATGCATCATGACCTAGAAAATAGATTTTGTCACCTAAAGGGATTAACGCTTCAATAAGTTCCGGGATATAGTTTTCGCTTCTTTCCTCATCCAGTGGAATCTGGTTTACAGTATCACTTACCAGTTGTATAGCCCGATGGCCCAAGAACAGCATCAATTTCTCCCTGCTTTCGACGTAGCGATGGAGTGTAGCAATTCCAATTCCCGCATATTCCGCAATTTCATTCATCGAAGCAGTAGGATTTTCAACAAGCAATATAGTAGCTGAATCAAGAATTGCATTAAATCTCGCTTCCTTCAACGCTGACAAGTCTTTCTTCATCGTCAATCTCTCCCTTTTTCTGTATAAAGTCGTCATTTTTGATAGATAAATATATCATTTGATATTATAATAAACAATCTCAAATAAAGTGTCCAGCTGCTGAATGTAGCTTTTCAAAAAGAATTATATTCCTGAAACTGATAGTACTTTGAATGTTTCATTTTTAGCATTTCATTATTTAGATAACGATGAAGAAATTAAATTCTTTAATGTAATAAATACAAGAGCCAAAGGAAATGGTACGAGTTACTTTCTGCATAAAGTTATCGGTTTATTTTAAAATTCACTTCCGGGTATTGGGTTATCAGCCTTTTAAGGGTTGAGCCGTCATCCTTCTGTTTTACATACTGGTCAAAAAATGCCAGGCTGAATTCGTTAATAATACGATGAACTTCCTTTGGATTTTCACCTGGGCTCTGCAACAGAGGTGAGAACAAATGTAAATCGGTAAAGCTTGTATGATCCGTATGAGGAATGACCATTGACATACCACCGCCAGCTAACCCGCGTCCGTATCGCTCCCTCACTTCAAAGGGATCTGCTTCATCAGGCTCTTCTGCATTCATGAGCAGAAATGGTTTTCCAATGCCACTTTCAGGCAAGATTTCACCATACAATGTACCATCCATATTGATAGCTGCTTTGACACGAGAATCTTTTGCAAGTATTTGTGCTGCGGTAGCTCCACCGTAAGAGTGGCCAAACATTCCAATTCGCGAGGTATCCAGTCTTCCTGTAAAGAAACCGGTCTCATCGTTTTCGTTAAGTTTCTCTATCTGATTAAGGATAAAGCTGACATCTTCCTCCCATAATTTTATGTGACTATCTCCTTCATCAGTTAAATTGATGGGCTGTACGTAAGCAGTTCGACCACCTGGAAAGACGGTAGCTGCAGCATCAAAGGTATGATCGATACTTAGAACAATATATCCTTGACTAGCCAACTCCTCAACTTGAAACGTGTTTTGATTACGAAAACCATTAAAACCATGAGAGAAGAGTAATATGGGATAGTGATTCTCTGAGTCTGAGAGTTGTAAATCCATAAACGAATGAGACTTTACCAATTCCATGTGGCTGAATGCAAATGCAGGAATAGACAATGTTTTTTCCAATCCCTTGGAGAGCTCATTTATGTTACGAATATAAGGTTCTGGATCCCCCTTGCTTTTTTCAGCTGCAGGATACCAAATTTGCACCATCAGTTCGCGCCGATCGTTTGGATTTTTTGAATATGGTTCATTTCTCTGATGATCAACCCAATGATATAGCTTCGTACCGACCCTATGTGGACCAGTTGGTTCTTCAAATGAAAATACTGGCATAAGTAAGGGTAGCGCAACTGCTACAGACAAATAGATACATAGTAACGAAGTCTTAACTATGAATATACCCGAACTTCTAAAGCCCTTTTTCCGCCCAGCTAATAAATAGCATAAAATTAAGATAACTGGGGATACATATGCCGGAATCATCTGCCACCTAAAACCTTCTGCCAATAACTGAACTGTAACCATTACAACGGCAATCAAAGTAGCTAATTTAGACCACTTTTTCGTTTCTCTGCCTATTAACAGTATCCAACTCAATAGACTAAAATTCACTACTATCAAAACAACTTCCCAGAAATTCATTGGCCTATCTCCTTTGCATGCATTTTATTTCTAATTAAAGAGGTAGTTTTCAGCCTAAGCAAAAGCAGATGAAACACCTATATAGTTGCACTAATTATGCTTAGTAACCGTTTCATCCACTCTACTCCTTTATTCAAATTAAAAACTTAAAATGCCCAGCTACCTTTACGGAAAATTGGTTCTAAAGTTCCATCTGGTAGAATACCGTCGATGTCCATCTCACTGCTGCCAATCATAAAGTCCTCATGTGTTACTGAAATATTTGCCCCTAACGTTTCAAGTTGATCGTTTTCTAAATCTCTTCCACCCTCTAAGCAAGTTGGATAAGCTTTACCAATCGCTAAATGGTTCGATGCATTTTCATCAAACAATGTATTAAAATATAAAATTCCCGATGCTGAAATTGGTGATTCATGTGGTACAAGTGCTACTTCACCTAAATAGCAAGAGCCTTCATCCACATTAATAAGCTCTTGTAATAAATCATGTCCTACCTGTGCTTCAGCTTTAACAATTTTTCCTTCTTCAAATGTCAGTTTAAAGCCATCGATAATATTCCCTTGATAAACTAATGGTTTTGTATTGCTTACATAGCCATTTACACCTTGTTTCATCGGTAACGTATAAACCTCTTCTGTCGGCATATTAGCCATAAAGATAGTATCATCAGGAGTTTTACCACCTCCAGTAACCCATTTATGCTGTGGTGCTAATGCAATTGTTAAATCAGTACCTGGCGCTGTATAGTGAAGCTTCATATATTTTTTATCGTTCAGTAGGACCGCACGAGATTCTAAATTTGTTACATGTTCACGCCATTTTTCAATAGTACTGCCTTCACCAATACGAACAGCTTTAAAAATAGCCTCCCATAATGCTGGTACTTGATCCTCTGCTGCTAAATCCGGGAACACCTTCGATGCCCACTTTGGTGAAGGAACTGCTACCATCGACCAAGCTATTGAATCCTTCATTACGGCGTTGCGATTGTTTCTCAGAGCAGCTCCTGCTACCTTTTGATAGGTAGCTAGACGCTCAGATGAAATACCTGTAAATTTATCAGGATCTGTAGCATCTATCATTAATAGTGCTCCTTTACGTTCGATCAGCTCATCATTCATTTTGACTATCCACTCTGGGAAGCGATTAAATTCTTCATCTGAGGCATAATCAAAGTAAGCACGTTCCATTTCTTCATCCGAAAAATTAACATGAACACGCCCTGCCCCAGCCTTATAAGCCTCTTTCACAACTATACGGGCGAAATCCAATGCATCCACTGATGTATTGACTAATAAGTATTGCCCTGGTTGAATATTGACACTGATTTTCACCGTAAGTTCTGCATATGCTTGTAATTTTTCTTCAAAAGTCATATTATTTACCTCGCTTTTATTAAATTGGTTTTGAATTCCCCTCACTAACTTACTTTCTGAACAGGTTTTCTCAGAATTTCCATTTCCCATTTTTTATTAGAACATGATAACAACTAATGGATTTTTTCTACTACTCATATATTAAATTTCTAAACTTTGATTCAATTAATATTGATTTGTTTTTCAAATAATCTAATCGAAGGGTATCAAACACTACATAAAGTTATAGATTTCTTTATTGTGAAAGCTCACTCATTTCTTCTCAATCTTTTCAATGCTGCTGCACCTAAAGGCTTACCATCAATGGGGCGCTTAACATTCTCAATCACTCCTTTATCTTTACAAAGGAATTTTGATAGATAAACATATCATTTGAAATAAGATTAAATCATTTTAAACGAATTATCAAGCTGTAAAATTTAATTTTTAAAAAAATTCAGTAAAAAACCTATATGAAAATGGATTCTATCAAAGGGAGCGATAACGAAAAGATTTTTATACACACATGGATAAAACACATGACAAACTTATATATAATTGCAAGTTCAACCCTTACAAAAAAACAAGATAAAAAAATAAACAGCAGAACTAGTCCACTGTTTACTTCGCCACGCCTTCATGTAATTTTTCTGTATAATCTTTTACATCTTTCCAGCTATCTTTCGCTGTATGTAAATCTTCTTTTATAAACGTAAACTCTTCCGGACTAATTCCTTTTACGTTTTGTAGTAAATTATTATATTTTGCACCTACTGTATACCATTGATTTGATATGTTTTGTAGTGCTGTAATTGCTGCATCAATTGTTTCTGTCATGTTTGTTGTTTTATTTTTTACATCAGTCAAAATTAAGACTTCTGCTTGCGCTCCTGAAATTCTATCTTTTAAATTAGCGATTTCTCTTTCTGCATTTGCGATATCTTTTTTCGCAACCGCAATCATCGGCCCGCCAGCAAGACATGTTATTAGAGCTACGCAAAGTACGCCACCAGCAATGACCATATCATTACTCTTTTTAATCGAATCGTTATATGTATTTATTTGTTGCTCTAGAGCTGGAATACCAGCATTCGTACTTGCCAATATCGCTGTTAACTGATTTGTATCTTCTTTGAAACTATTTGTATCTTTCGCCATTCTATTGCGAAAAGCTTTCAAATTTCCTAATAATCCATCTACCTCATTTTGATTCTTTACAATATCTGCATACAACTTTTCTAAATCCGCTTTTAATTTTCCGCTATCCTTTTGATCAATCGCTATTAACATGTCATTATAATACGATTGAAAAGTATTATTGTAATTTATAATATTTTGATCTGTTTTCATAATTTGAGGCTTCATATTATTTAACCAATATGCTGCATTAACTTTTGCATCTCTTTGATGCTGAATCATATTCCCTTTAAATTCACTATTAATCGAACTTATTTTACTTAAATCCGTCTCTTGTTGATTTTGAATTAATTTTGCATATGAATCCATTGCAAATATACTTGATGTTGTTTGTGCCATTACTTCTTGGAATCCAGCTGGTCCAAGAGAATAGTTTTTCACATTTTCTTGTAGCACCTTTACATTTTGTTCTGCTGCAAAAGGATGTAAAGGAAATACGTTACTCGTTGCCACCCCAGCAATCATTACCGCTAAAAGACATTTTTTATAAAATCGTTTCTGCATATTTTTCACCTATTCTCTTTATAAGGATATCAAAAGCTCCTGCTCACAACTGAACAGGAGCTTCAAATCATTCATCAACACTTAACGCTCTAACGATTCGTATTCGATTATGCTTTTTTCGTATCTACTACTTTAATATCTTCAGCATAAATCTTTTCTGCATAGTCTTTAATGTTTTTCCAGCTATCTTTCGCAATGTTTAAATCTTCTTTAATGAAAACTAGGTCGTTTGGACTAATAGAATCTACATTTTGAAGTAAAGAATTGTATTTTGATCCCATTGTGTACCATTGGTTTGAAATATTTTGTAACGCTGTAATTGCAGTATCAATCGTATTTGTTAAATACTCAGTTTGTGTTTTAATGTTCGTTAACCCAGCTACTTCTAATTGAGCAGTTGTAATTTGTCCAGTTATTTTTTGAATTTCAGCTTGTGCATTGTCAAGTTCTTTCTTCGCCAATACGATACCAGCTGTACCACCGCCTACAGCTGCTGCACCACCTGCAATTAATGCGACTCCTAGCGGTGTTCCTGCGCCCGTAGCAATAACTACTGCACCACCGATAATTGCAATTGGTCCTAGAGCTGTCGCAACAGATGAACCGATAATAATTGCATTATATTTACTAATCGCTTCATTGTACGTTGTAATTTGATTTTGCAGAAGCGGAATTCCCGCATCTTGACTAGCTAATATAGATGTAATTTGATTTGCATCACCCTTGAAGTTTTGCGTATCCGAAGTCATTTTATTTCGGAATTTCTTCAAG
This sequence comes from Bacillus sp. BF2-3, assembly GCF_008368795.1. Classification (NCBI taxonomy): domain Bacteria; kingdom Bacillati; phylum Bacillota; class Bacilli; order Caryophanales; family Bacillaceae; genus Bacillus; species Bacillus sp. BF2-3. The sequence goes on along the minus strand of NZ_QOSA01000002.1, from coordinate 234,801 downwards.
TCTTCTACTAACTGATCCACTTGCGCTTTATTTTCATTAATACTACTTGATAATCTAGTTAAGCCTTTCGTAAGAGTCGCTTTATCCTTTGCATCAACTGCAGCAACTAAAGTATCATAATAGTTTTGGAATTTCGTATTGTAGTTAATGATATTTTGATTCGTTGAAATAAGCTGTGGTTTTAATACATCTAACCATTGCTTCGCATTTCCTCTAGCTGTATCTTGGTGCTGAATTACTTTCCCTTTTAAAGCCGCATCAACAGACGATACATTTCCAAAGTTAACATTACCTTGTTTAATAATTGTTAAAGCGTACAGATCCATTACTAAAGCATTTGAACCTGTTCTTTCCATTGCATCTTTCAAGCCTTCTGGTCCTAATGAGTATTCTTCATAGTCATTATAAGCTTTTGCTACCGCATGAACTGGAGCTTGTTTCACTGTACTTTCAGCTGCATACGTATGAGCCGGCATAATATTTCCTGCTGCAAATACTGCCATCAGTGCTGATAGAGCCATTACTTTATAAGGTTTTTTTGTCATTTTTCTTCTCTCCCTATATCGCTAATTATTTTTCTGTTTAATGTACTTCAACGTTTGTAACGTAATCTTCAAATTGATTTGTTTGCTTATTCATTTCATCACTTACTTTTTTAATTTGATTGAAATGTTTTTGAAGTAAACTACTGTCTGTATACGTACCTTCTTCAACATTTGTTTGAATTTGAATCATATTATTATTTAAAACTTTCCAATCCGTTAATAACGTTTCTAAAGTTGTAATTTGACGATCAATTAATTCTGTAAAGCTATTTACTTGATCTTCAACGAATGTAATTTGAGTCGCCTCTGCTTCAGTTTGTGATAACTTTTGAATAAGTGGTAATAACTCTTTTTGCTTTTGTTGAATGCGAAGAGCTGCTTCTCTCGTTTGACTATCTGCAGCATTTACAATTTCATTACTTAAAGTACCGATAGAAACAAAATCAATTGTTTTCGTTTGTGCAGTTTGATTTGTGATTGTAAATACTTGTTTACCGATATTAATAGAACCTTTAATGATTTCTTGAGGTCTATTCAAAATAGTAGTTAGTTCAGCTTGAATTTCTCCTTGAATTCTTTTAATATCTTCTCTTAATTTCACAATATCTCCACTTGATCCTTGTAGTGTTTTTATTGCTTCATCGGCTTTAATTGATAAGTTGTTACTATCTTTGTCTAATACTGTTTTAAATCGATTTAACTCTAATAAATCTTGCTCCATACTCTCTTGGATGCTCTGTACTTGCAATTGTAATTTTCCATATGCACTCATAAAATCTGCTTTTGCTTGCTGATCTTCATTTACGTTTCCTGCTAGTTCATAGAGCTTACTATAATAGCTATTAAATCTAGTGCTGTATCTCATCATCTCTTGATTTAAGTCAATTAGCTTCGGATTATATTCATCAATCCACTCTCGTACATTCGCCTTTGCAAACTTTTGATGATTCGTTAAGCTACTCATCGCATTTACCTTAATGTCTGGCTGTTGCAAAATAATTAATCCGTATGCTTGAATAAGCGGTGATTGTGATCCTAACATTCTAATTGAATTGGATAATGTATTTGGAGCAATTACATTTTGCGCATATACTGTTTTCACTTCTGTTTGCCCCTCCTTAGCGTAAGCGCTTACAGGAATGAAGCAACTCGTAGATACTGCTGTAACCAATAACCCTGTAATTAAAGTCTTTTTCACTTTAACCCCTCCTATGTATTAGCAACTATTACTATCGCATTTTATTATTCTATTTTCTTGCCCATAATTTGAGATGGTTAAAATAGAGAACGTTCTCACCGTGATCCATGTATGAACCACCTCTCTCGTATTGCTACAGTACTTACTTATCGTCACAAAACATTTTATTATTTTTCATATGTGTTTAGTATGAATAATATTGTATAAATTTTCTATTTTATAGAAATTCCCACATTCACATAGTGAATATATTACGTAAAAATATTATTCATTTCAAACTAAACAACATGCGTAAATATGAAATTTCGTTTTGTTTTCATATATGTTTTGTACTGTAAGGTCATTTAAACACAGCTGTTTATATAACGTAAAGAAGTATTTTCATTCCCTTTATTTTCAAGCTTTCATGTCCTTATTTCAAAATATAATCCGATTCACTTTATTGATTGAAATATCTACATATCACAACAGAAAACACTACTTGCAAATAACCGATAAAATTATATAAATATAATTTTTAAACTCATATGCAATTATGCATAGCATATACACAAAAAGGATAGCTTCATTTTCACGAAGCTATCCTTCAAAAATCTTCTTATTTTTTCAAATGATATGGAACTGTCGTAATAACAACATTTCTTTTATAAAGTAAATACGCACGTATGAGTAAACTGGATTGATTATGAAGAATGTTATGCCAACCTTTTTTCGGAATGAACTGTGGTATAACGACCGTAACGCGGTAATTCGATTCACTTGCCTTATATTGCACTGTATCAATGAACTTCGTTAGCGGCTGAATAATACTTCTATAATGAGAATGTAATGTAACAAGCCTTACTTCAGGTTGCCACTTCTTCCATTTCTCTTCAAATTTCTTTTCTTCTTCTCTGTCAAAAGCAACATATACAGCGATAACTTGATCTGCCGAAAGAGACTTCGCATAGTTCAATGAATTTTCTACTACATGCGTCATACCTGCTACAGGAACGACAATTACATTCCCCTCAATTGGAATAAGAGGCTCGCAAGTTTTTAAACTTAATTGATCACCCACTGCATCATAATGCTTCTTAATTCGATGGAATAAGAAGATAATAACTGGTAAGAAAATAAGAATCGACCAAACTTGTGCAAATTTAGTTAAAAAGAACATGCTCATTACGATAAAACTAATAACTGCACCAATTAAATTAACCGTTAATCTTAAAGCCCATCCTTCAGGCTTTTCGCGAAGCCATTTTAATACCATTCCTGTTTGAGAAAGTGTAAATGGAATAAATACACCTACTGCATATAGTGGAATTAAATGTTCTGTTTGTCCTTGGAAAGCTACAATTAAAATAATCGAAGCAACTCCAAGTATAATAATACCGTTTGAGTAACCTAGACGGTCTCCTCTAATCGTAAACATTCTCGGTATGAATTTATCTTTTGCCAGGTTAACCGCTAATAAAGGAAATGCAGAATAACCTGTATTAGCAGCAAGAATTAATATTAAAGCTGTTGTACCTTGTATGAAATAGTACATGAAATTACGTCCAAATGTTTGTTCAGCAATTTGAGAAACAACTGTTACTTCTTTACTCGGAGTCACTCCGTAATAATAGGCTAAAAACACAATTCCTGAAAATAACACAGCAAGTAATGCACCCATTGCAAGCAATGTTTTTGCAGCATTGTTTGGCGCAGGATCTTTAAAGTTCGGAATTGCATTTGAAATTGCTTCAACACCTGTTAAAGCAGAACTACCTGATGCAAATGCTCTTAGTAATAAAAATAAACTAATCCCTGCAACTGGTGTACCAATCGGCGCATGTAAAGTGGGTGAAACATGACCAGTTAAAATATTATATATGCCTACACCAATTAATATAAATAATGCTAAAACGAATAAATAAACAGGATATGCTAAAACGGAAGCTGATTCCGTTACTCCTCTTAAATTTAAGATCGTAATTAATATAACAAATATAACCGCAATAATTACGTTGTGTGCATGTAAGCTAGGAAATGCAGACGTAATTGCATCTGTACCAGCGGACACACTTACCGCAACAGTTAAAATATAGTCAACTAATAAAGATCCTCCAGCAATTAAGCCTGGATTCATCCCTAAATTTTCTTTTGATACAACATACGCTCCCCCGCCATGCGGATAAGCAAAAATTATTTGACGATAAGATAAAATAAGGGCTGTCAATAATACTAATACCCCAACAGCGATCGGAATGGAATACCAATAAGCGATCGCTCCAACACCTGCTAAAGCAATTAAAATTTGCTCTGGACCGTAAGCAACTGATGACAATGCGTCAGAAGATAAAATAGCTAAAGCTTTCGTTTTATTAAGCTTCTGTTCTCCAAGCTCCGTTGATTTTAACGGTCTTCCAATTAAAAATCTTTTAATAGATGAAACCAATGCTGTCCACTCTCCAATAATTTTGTACGAACTTTACTGCTTGTTACAGCCAGTAAACGATTTCCTCAGAAAACAAAAAATGTCTACAAGCCATAGCGAAATAGACTTGTAGACATTATTTTTTTTGTCGCACAAGCTCCACCTTCCTTCTCAATATAACGCTTACGAGGTTAGCTGTCGGATTCGGGCCTATGAGTAGCCCTACCTTTTTCAAGGATTCACCCCATCGGATTATGTACTAATCCGTAAAAACGGGTCCCCCGTACCATGCGGTTTCAGCGATTTAGAAAATTGAAACTGTGGATTATAATACTCCTTTATTTTCAAAAAGTAAACAAAAATTTTTAATAAGAAAAAAATTAAAATGATTGCGCATAATCCGCTGAGAAATATACATAATGAATACTAAAAAATCCGCAAAGGAGACCCATATGTCTAAAGAAAAGAAGCCTATTTTTTCCGATTCATATTTAGATGCAGTAGCAAATGAAATTAATCAGTTATATGGTAAACGTGAACAGGAAATAAATTTGACAGATAGAACGAAAAGAAATAAATAATTTGTCATACAAAAAATAAAAAAGATAGCAATACACTTATATATTGCTATCTTTTTTATTTTTTCATACATCTAATTCTATTACAGATCTGTTAAAGGTCATCTCTTCATACACCTTTAAATTTTGATATATAGTGCCTAATAATGGTGCCGCTATAGAAAATTGCTCTGCTACATCCAGTAAATATCCTTGCAAGTGCTTCCCTTCAATAAACGAACCCTTCTCCATATCACGTTGCATCGATGACTTCATATCATACGAAATTTTATCAATTGTTTTCATATGTTCCTGGACATTATTAACCTTTATTGGAGCTCCTAATACTCTCATGATTTGTACAGATTCCTCAAATACATTACGGATAAAATCACGGCCGCCTTCACTTTCACGGATTGGTCCAATTGGTGCACGCATTAACGTTGTCACACCGGACATTACAGTAATAAATAAATATTTATGCCACATATCTTGCGTAATATTTTCACTTAAAACAAAACTAGATTTCGTACCTGCAAATGCTTTAGAAATATGCTTTACTCTCTCTGAATTTTGAGACTTAATTTCTCCAAACACAAGTCTGTTGGCAGCGCTAGTTTGTACAATTTCTCCTTGATCGTTTAACGTCGTCTCGATAAAGCATAAACCGCCAATTACTTTTTCTTCGCCGAATTCTTTTTGTAATAGCGATAAATGAGCGATACCATTTAACAATGGAATGATTACAGTATTTTCGCCAACAAACGGCTTCAAATCTTGAATTGCCTCGTTTAAGTGATACGCTTTTGTTGAAAATAAAATGACATCAAATGGAGAAGTTCTCTCTTCTTTCGTTATTAATTTCGGTTGAAAGGAAAAATCCCCGTTAACACTTCGGATTACAAGTCCTCTTTCCTCTAATTGTTTTTTCCGTTTACTACGAACAAGAAATGTAACATCTTCTCCCTTTTCGACTAATCTGCCACCAAAAAATCCTCCGACTCCACCAGCGCCTAATACTAAAATCCGCATACAGCATCCCCCTTTTCAAAATAAAATTTTATAACTTTTAGTATACATAACATTATACATGTCCTCTGCTAAATAAGCTGAATTTTCACTCTCAATTGAGTATAAAAGAGTGGTTATTTTCAAATAAATTTGGGCATGTTGTTTCTATAGCATATATGGAAAGGACACAATGTAGATGGAGGCAATACAATCAATTGAGGAAAAAGGTGTAGCAACAGCTATATTTCAATTTATATTCCCGTTTTCGTTTAAAGCTGGATATGAACAAGAGATGTTCCCTTTCTTACAAAAAAACGATTTTCGTCCTTTTCGGCTCGATCATCTCGATGATGAAAATACATATTATGGGGAGTTTAAAGTTTCACATCAAAATATGGAAGCATACTATCTTTCATTTACAAATAAAATTCTCTTTCCTCACTCAGAGCATCAAAAGGGCTTGCAACGTTATTCAAAGGACCTTAACTTAACTGGACATTTAACAACAAACCGTATTTCAATCCCATTCAAGATACACTCTATTGATGTAACACTTTGTCCTTATGAACTTGGCTTCTTAACAATTCGAACAGAAGTAAACACTGCTCCAAACATGACTTTATCTGAAGCAATCGAATTCGCTGCTCGCTTCCGTGTACTTGAAACTAAAAATGATACAAATGAAACTATTTGTATTGAATGTAACGGAAAAAAGTATTCCCAAGTTGAAAAATTCATTTTTGGTTATTTATTTCATGGCGTAACTGATTTCTTTGAAAAGAAGAGATTAAGAAGTTCATACTTTCAAACCTTCCCTTTCTTCGAAGACCAAAGAATGTACGTCCAAACTTTATTGTCACTAAAAGAAGGTATGGAGCTTAATGAAGTGGATGTTTATCGTACTTCTAGTCTTTCCGGATTAACAAGTGATGGTAAGCCATATGTGAGCGCAAATAACCTTCCTTACATTCATGACTATTTAAAAAAACACGCTTACCAGAGATGGGCTCCAAATCGTTATTTCATAATGGAAGAACATATTTTTACATGTGTAACAAATGAAGGAGAACGTAAAATCGCTAAACTCGCTAGTCAAATGTACGGAGAATTTTATTACGCTTTATTATTAAACCTATTCCATAAAATTGTTTTATTAAAAATGGCTAACGCCTATGCTGAGCTAAACATTGAACAAGATACTAATGAAATAGAGAAATTAATTTATTCGATCAATTCGTTCACTGCTAATTATTTTTCTTTAGAATTAGTATCCCAATCACAAAGTGAAGATATTTTCTTTCGTTTAAGAAAACTTTTTAATATTGAGGTTCTATACTCGAACGCGAAACAAAATCTTGATAGTTTGTTTAAATATCAAGAAAATGTCGCCTCTAAAAAAGATAGCCTCTTATTGTTAATTTTAACGCTCTACTCTGTAGTGGGCCAAATGTTAGGGTTTACTATGATTGACCTTTTAAGAAACACCGATTCAAACAAAATATCGTCACCTCTTGAATTTTTCGCTCTATTAATTGCGATTAGCGGCATTGTCATTTCACTTATTTTAGGAGCCCAAAGTTTATACCAATGGGGTCTACAACATAAACGAAGAAAAGCTTGGGTAAAACAAACTGTACTTTCTGCCGTTAAAGAGAAAGAAGATAAAAATTAAAAAAGGTTATTTTCAAATTCTTGGTGCGCTGCAGTAAGTGAAATTTTTATGAGCGATTTTCCGATTATATCGGCGCAACTCGAAATATATCAGCGATTTTTTTAATATATCGACTTACCGACAAATGACAGGACCGGATAATAAAAAAAGGGTGCTCCAAAATAAAACTTGGAGTACCCCTTTTATTATACGAATTCAGTTTACTTCCCTGCTTCGATTTGCTCTAATGCAGCAGCTACTTGCTCTTCCGTTAATTCATGTTGTATTACGTAGCGGTTACGTGGACTTACACGACATTCATGAGAACATGCACGTAAATATTTCGCTTCGTTTTCTTCAGAACATAAAATTTTCTTATTACATTCTGGATTTGAACAGTTTACATAGCGCTCACAAGGTTCACCTGTAAAGTGGTCTTTACCAACGATAACATGTTCTTTTTGGTTTACTGGTACAGCAATACGCTCATCGAACACGTAACATTGTCCATCCCAAAGCTCACCTTGTACCTCTGGGTCTTTTCCGTACGTTACAATTCCGCCGTGAAGCTGACTTACATCTTCATAGCCTTCACGAACTAACCAACCAGAAAACTTCTCACAACGAATTCCGCCTGTACAATAAGTTAAAATCTTTTTACCTTCAAGTACTTCTTTATTTTCACGAATCCAATCTGGTAATTCACGGAATGATTCGATATCAGGTTTAATCGCACCTTTGAAGTGACCTAAATCAAACTCATAATCATTTCGTGCATCAATGATAACTGTATCTTCTTGTTTCATTGCTTCATAAAAATCTTTTGGCTCTAAATACTTCCCAGTTATTTCGTGTGGGTTAATGTCATCTTCTAGACGAAGTGTAACTAACTCTGGACGAGGACGCACGTGCATTTTCTTGAATGCATGACCATCAGCTTCATCTATTTTAAATACGATACCGTCAAAACGTGGATCATTGTTCATTGCTTCCATGTATTTCTCTGTTTGTTCTACAGTTCCAGAACAAGTTCCGTTAATACCTTCTTTCGCTACAAGAATTCTTCCTTTTAATTCAAGTGAATTACAAAATTCTAAATGCTCTGCCGCGAATTCTTCTGGGTTTTCAATTGTTGTGTACATGTAATATAGTAATACTCTGTATGGTTTTGTAGTTGCCAATGTATTTCTACCACCTATCTAATTTTTAAAATCATGTATAAGTTAACGTTCATATCAAAACATATATAATAAGAAAATGAATCCCATTTTCTTTTCTTTATACTATTTTCTATCAGTTAACAAAAATAAAAAACAAGATTACACATCAAAACACTATGGTTATGTTGTAATCCCAATATATTATATATCATACAAATGCAATTCCATCAATTAATATGCTGGATTATCGGCTTTATGTTCACATAAATTTCAAAATTGACCCTTTAATTTATTATGTTTCCCCACGTCATCACACCATAAACTCCCAATTTATTTTACGTTATCACACCATCCATTGCATAAAGGCATATAATTTGCATTAAGGAAACTTTCGTGTTCAAATGAAATTATCATATAACATATTTAAATGTATTGAAATAATGAGTAAGAATAAATACAATAATTTCATCAAGTTAACATTTTAAAGGGGAAAACTACTATGAATAAAGATATAACAAAAGATGAACATCTCCCTTCTGAAAGTACAACCGTACAATCAGCTCACTTAGCTTTAAGTGGAGAAACAAAAGGCTGGAAAAGACTGTTACCATTTTTAGGACCCGCTTTTATAGCGTCCGTTGCTTATATTGATCCTGGCAACTTTGCTACAAATATCGCAGCTGGTTCACAATATGGATATTTACTATTATGGGTTATACTCGCCTCTAACTTAATGGCTGTATTAATCCAAACTTTATCAGCTAAATTAGGAATTGCTACAGGAAACAATTTACCCGAAATAGCTCGTGAAAACTTTCCAAAGCCTGTGTCTATCGGTTTATGGATACAAGGTGAACTAGTTATTATGGCTACAGATTTAGCGGAATTTATTGGAGCTGCATTGGGGCTTTACTTACTATTTGGAATCCCGATGCTACCTGCCGCTTTAATTACAGCAGCCGGATCATTTATTATCCTTGAATTTCAACGTAGAGGATTTCGTCCACTAGAAGCTATTATTACAGGAATGATTTTCATTGTAGTAATTGCTTTTGGGATTCAAGTTTTTTATGCAAAACCAGAATTAAGTCCCCTTCTTTCAGGACTATTTATTCCAAAATTCCAAGGTGTAGACAGTATATTACTTGCAGCAGGGATTTTAGGTGCGACAGTTATGCCGCATGCAATATACTTGCATTCTGCATTAACACAACGCCGTGTGGTCGGAACAACTGACGAACAAAAGAAAAAGATTTTTCGTTTCGAATTTATCGATATTATTATTGCAATGGTTATTGCTGGAGCAATTAATGCAAGTATGTTAATTGTTGCTGCTGCACTATTCTTTAAAAACGGCTTGCACGTTGAAGATTTAGATGTTGCTTACACTCAATTTACCAACTTAGTAGGTCCTGTATCAGCTGCTTTATTTGGAATTGGGCTCTTATCAGCAGGACTATCTAGCTCTTCTGTCGGTACAATGTCGGGTGATATTATTATGCAAGGTTTCATTCGCATGCATATTCCGTTATACTTACGCCGATTTATTACAATGATTCCACCATTAGTTATTATCGCTTTAGGTGTAAATCCAACTTACGCTCTAGTCATGAGCCAAGTCGTCTTATCATTCGGTATTGCATTTGCACTAGTGCCACTTATTATGTTTACAAGTAATAAAAAGATTATGGGTGCACTCGTTAACCACCGTATAACAACATTTATCGCTTGGATAATTGCAGCACTCGTTATCGTTTTAAATATCTTCTTACTGTATCAAACATTTGTAGGGTAATGAAAAAAGGGTATTCCAATTTTAATTTGGAGTACCCTTTTTGGATGAAATGATTTTCTTCTAGTTACCACTTGTGTATGTCCCTCTTTCCGGCATCATGACACCATTTTCAGTTCGAAAGTAAAGTGGCAATCCTTCCGCAAAAAACATACTTACCTTGGACGGATCTTGCCTTTGATGATGAATATGTAAATGCGGCTCACTTGAACTTCCTGAGTTACCGACTTGAGCAAGAAATTCTCCTTCATTTACATGTTGTCCTTCTCTCACATTAATTGATCCTTTCTTTAAATGGGCAAGAATTAAAAATGTGCCCGTTTCATCTAGTCGTAAATAAATATGATTCCCAGCCATTGACTGAAAATTATCCGATCCCGGAACTAAATCTTGTTCATTATTATTAATTGATACAACCGTCCCAGAAGCTGGTGCCATTACTTTCGCTCCATATATTCCGTAATCCTCTAACTTACTACTTTTCACTTCAGCAGGTGGAATGAGAATATCATATGCCCACCTTTCATTTGGTTTTATAACGTGATAGTTCATTTCTAACCGATCACCACCCCAACCTATTAATGCTCGCTCATTCAAAGGAAAACGAACTACTGCTTTAGGACTCATAGATTGTATATCTGCTGGATAAGCAATTCTACCTATATTAGCAAACCAACCGACAGGCCAAGCTCCAATGATAGAAAACAGAATGATTAAAAATAGCGTTCTATCTATCCGCTTTCTAAAAATGCCTTTCCAAAAAAATATTATTACTGATCCTACCAAGAGGAAAACTGAAATAAAACTAAAAGCCTGTATACTCCACCAAACAAAAACTGATGTAACACCATTAGCTACATAAACTAAGATCCAACTTATAATTAAAAAAGAAACTATAATTACTAATAAAAATGCCTTCCACATGTCGCGTCCCTACTCTCATATCCTTTTTCTCAATGATACAAAGTAAAAATTACGACATATAAAAGAAATACTTACGACTTTCTTACTTTTTTATACTGCGGTAATTTCACAGTAAAAACTGTTTCTTTATCGTTACTACGTACAGTGATATCCCCTTGATGGAGATCGGCTATACTTTTTGAAATTGCAAGTCCTATTCCTTTCCCGCCCGTATGAGAACTACGTGATTTTTCACTACGATAAAATTTCTCAAAAACGTAAGGAAGGTCCTCTTTCGGAATGCATTGTCCAAAATTTTTAATTTCTACTTCAACATTCATTGTTTTATTGGAAATTTCAATTGCAATTTCCTTTCCATCTTTTCCATACATAATACTATTACCTATTACATTTTCAAATAGTCTCACTATAAGTGCTACATCAACTTCTACATGCAGCACTTCATCACTTTTAATATAAAAGCTCATATTAGCATCATCTAATTGTGGTACAAAGTCAATCATGATTTGTTCAATTAATGCTTTCATATCTACTTCATCTTTATGTAATTCAATCTCTCTATAATTTATTTGACAGTATTCTAATAAATCATCTATTTGATGTTTTAATTCATAACTTTTTCGCTTTAATATACTTACATACTGTTCACATTCCTCTCCATTCGAATGAAGTTTATTTCCTAACAGGTCCGCATAACCGATTAAAGATGTTACTGGCGTTCGTAAATCATGAGAAATATTACTAATCATTTCATTTTTCATTTCCTGTGATTTTTTTTCATTCTCGATAGACTCTTTTAAGCTTTTCGCCATTCTATTAACATTTGCCGCTAGTTCACCAATCTCGTCATTTTTCAAAATAGGTATATGTATTTCAAAATTACCGTCACTTATTTCCTTCAGGTTCTTGTTAATTTGGGACAACCTTTTCATCAGTGTTTTTGTCATACATGCAAAGTATGTTGTAGTAAAAATCAAAAAAACTATAAAATATAAAAATGAATATTTTTCCTCTAAAACATTAACCTGACTATATATATTTCCAACTAAAATTTGAAACACTATTATACTTACAGTCGCTAACAAGATGCTACATATGAATGCGATAAAAAACTTAGCTCTAATGCCTTGTAATGATTTAATCTTCAATTTTATATCCGACTCCCCAAACATTTTGAATAAACTTCGGTTCTTTTGGATTCTCTTCAATTTTATTTCTCAATCTTGCAATATGAACTATTACTGTATTATTACTTTCATAGGCTCTTTCGTTCCAAACGCTCTCATATATTTCTTCAATTGTGAACACACGATTCCTTGCAGCTGCCATTAAGTGTAAAATATCATATTCAGTTTTCGTAAGATTGATTCTTTCTCCATATAACATTACTGTTCTCGACACTTCATCTATTTCTAAACCTCTAATATTTATTTTCTTTTCCATTACTTGGGGAGCATTTTGATTGAAATATGTATACCTTCTTAATTGAGCTTTCACTCTTGCGATAAATTCAATTGTACTGAACGGCTTCACAATATAATCATCTGCCCCAGTACTAAATCCAATTACCTTATCTACATCCGATGATTTCGCGCTTAAAAACATAATTGGTAAACTATGTTTCTCTCTAATCCTTCTACAAAGTTCTATACCATCCATTTGAGGCATTATAATATCCAAAATAGCAAGTTGAATACTGTTATTATTTATTATTTCTAAAGCCTCTTCTCCGTTATGAGCACTAAAAACTTTAAAACCTTCTTGTTTTAAATTCACATTAATAAATTGAATAATATCTTTATCGTCATCTACAATTAATATCGAATTTTTTCCATTTCCAAACCTCTTTTTTGAAATATATTCCACATCTAAGTTTATCATAAATCAAATCTACCCTTACACCTTGAATAATCTTTATTTTCAGATTAAATTATATAATAACAAATACATTCTATTTTCATGTGAAAAGGAGCGAAAATATGTTTCCTTTATTAAAAACTGAAAGACTTATTTTAAGAGAACTTACCGAAGAAGATGCACCAGGTATACTACAATGCTTCTCTAATACTGACGTACTGCGCTATTATGGCCAAAAACCGTTACAAGATATTGATCAAGTGAAACAAATTATTCATAACTTTAAACTGAGTTACAATGCAAGAAGCGGTATAAAATGGGGAATCGAATTAAAAGACAAGAAAGAACTCATCGGTACCATTGGTTTTCACGATTGGTCTTCTGAGCATAAACGAGCCAATATAAGTTATGCCTTTTTGCCTGAACACTGGGGACAAGGATATGCGACTGAAGCTGTTTCTGAGGTTATATCATACGGTTTCCATACGATTCATTTAAAGCGGATCGGAGCAATTGTATTTCTTGAAAATGAAGCTTCCAATAAAGTACTATTAAAATTAGGCTTTGAAAAAGAAGGCGTTCTAAAAAATTATATGTATCAAGATGACATTCCCTATGATACGAATTTTTATTCTTTATTAAAATCGGTTTAGTAGAATACATGTGTAAAAAACTTGTTTCAGTACAACAGTTATAGGTAGCGAATTTTTAATGACGGATGCGAAGTACTATACATTATAAAACATTAAAAAAGGGCTGTGAGTAAGCTTTTACTCATAGCCCTTTTTTATGTTCTTTTTCTGTTTTCGCAATGCTTTTGGTACGTATACGCAGAAAGGCTCACTTTCCGTATAATCCCCCGTCATTGCATATGCTCTAGAACGAGATCCCCCACAAACATATCGAAACTCACAAACACCACACTTTCCCTTATACTTGTCAGGATTACGAAGATTTTGAAAAACAGGGGAGTTTCGATAGATTTCAGCTAGCGAATTTGTTCTAATATTCCCGGTTTTAATCGTCAATACCCCACTTGGATATGTTTCTCGGTATAAAGTTAAGAAATTAGGAATTTTTCATTACTCTAAAAATACGCTATTTAACTGAAGACTATTAAATTAAGTTTCTTAAAATTATATTTTTAAAGTCTTTCAACATCATTACCTCTTTTCTAAAACCATAAAGAACGTACTATCTGGTAGCGTAACAGCATTCCCAGACTCATCTGTAAACTCGATTTTCTCGCTAAGATGGTTTGTATATCCATCCTGCAAATAGTTCATAGCTTGAACGATATTTACTTTATCTCCAAAGATACCCTTTACGAAGTCCTTATAGTCGTTTGGCGTAAAAATTCCAAACTGCTCCTGCACTTCATGAACAAAGGAATCCTCACCCCAAGTATACGTATATAAGAACTCCATTGCATCATTAACAGGCATTTTGACTGTATTGTCTGCAAGTACCTCATACTGGATTATACGCCCCTTAAATTCTTGGACATACTGCTCTAAGAACTTCATTCCGCCTGCATCTTTAAAACGAATCACCCGCATTAACCTTTTATCTTCGGTCATGATGCCATCACGAATGATAATACGGCCTCCTGGCTTTAACACCTCATAAGCACTCTGCAGCCCCTTTTTAATTACTTCATGATTAAATTTCCTACCTTCATACTCGATATAAGAGAACAGCTCATGAAGGATAGAAGAATATACAATCGTATCAACCGATTCTTTTTCAAATGAGCTGCTTAAATTGATTGCATCCCCTTTAATGACGTTCCAAGAACGCCCCTCGTCCTGCTTCTTCTTTTTCAACGTATCAATCACGTTTTCGGAAATATCGATACCGTAGATTCGTTTATCCTCGGTCTCTTCTTCAATCATGTCTAGCATGACACCACCACCGGCTCCGACATCTACAATCGTATCTCCCTTTATATAATCAAGAATAATTCGTTTATCATCAGCCGAGCTATTCATATGCTCCAGATACACTTCTTCGTTATGGAATCTATCATATGCATCCTTTCGTAACCCGAAGAAATCAAACAGCAGCACATTTGCCCGAGCATGCATCATATCTATCTTTTCTGCCTCTACACAGAAGGTAATTAACGCCTCACCTACAGCAGAAAACCGAAACGACACATACGCAGTCTTCATATCTTCATCGACTTTAACCTGAAAAGAAACATGCGTTGTATTCGGTTTCTCGTTCTCACGGTACTCCCGTAGATACTTCTCAATAACTCGCTTACGATACACGTTGTCCTTTTTTTCGCCTTTGAAATCATAATGTAGCTGCTGCATCAATTTCTCGAAATGTATATGCTGAACTTTTCTAGTGCCTATCTCATTCTTTAACATAACAAAAACTGTCCAAATATCCTCAAAGCTAAGAGCATGCATAGAAGGTTCTACATACCACAAATCCTTATTAGATAGGAATGTTTGAACGTCACTCTTCTCGCTCCCCATAATTATATCTTTTTCAAATGCTGACTCCTTATGTTTTGGCGTGAGTCTATGTATACGAGAAGTAAATGGCTCCATATAACCATCAAACAGACCATCAATTGTAATCTTCACATCGTTCTTCACTTCACTCCACAAAGCTTTTGATACGCCCTCAATAATGCATTGGTTAAGATAGTATAGAATCTCCTTTAACCTAACGTCTCCGTATTCTTCTTTATATGTGTTAATTAAATCAACATGAGAGTCCAAACGAGCCTCCCCGCGTATATACTGCCCGATTAATCCATGTGTTCTAATTAAATCTTGAATAAACAAATACTCAGTAGAGTTTAAGTTTGTCTCTACACGTTCAATAAACTGAATATCACTAAAGATATCAGCAGAACCCTCGTTATGTACCAATAGATTAATCCCTTTTTTCTTCCATTGCTCCCGCTGTTTTAAAGATCCTACCTTTGCAAGCTCACTATACGTTAGTACCTTTTCAATAATACGATATGCTTCTTCATCTAAAGACAGTCCATCCAACACTTGCAGCGTACGGTGTACATAGTACAACACCGCATCTGTTTTTAATGCACCAAGTACTTGTACATTCTCATAATTTTGATGTATCTCCTCTGCCTCAATTAGATGCTTTAACCACGTAGGGATTGAAACAGAACTCACTTCAATATATGTATTTAGAACTTCAATGCTTTTCAACTTATTTCCCCCCATATATAATCAATATCGGTAGTAAGATCTAGTACACCTTCTCCAAAAAGAACATCACCTTATGTCCCTTCTCCTAAATACTACTACTTGCTTTTTACCATCTACATCTCTTTCGAATAAAAATGTATCAAACCCAGTCTTTTTATCGTGTAAAAGAGAGTTATAAATTCCGTTACTACCACGCCAAGGTTGTAACATATTTTTTGTTGATCTCTTATTTTAACTTCATTAGGAATTTCGGAAGATCACCTCTTAAATTGATAAACATATGTTGTGACAGAATCAACTGAAAATGGAAACGGCAAGCGGGTGCACTCCACTTACCGTTTTTTCATAGCTTAGTATGTATTTGAATTTCTTTTGCTTTCTCTTTTTCACCCTTCACGCGTACAATTAAATCATATGATCCGGATTTTGAAGCTTCAAAAGAAAGCAAACCTTCTTTTTGAGAAGTGATTTCTTCTTCATAAATAACCTTATCATCTTTTGTAACTTGTAATAAAATCGTACCTTCTTCAACAGCTGCTTCATAAGGGATTTCCACATTTCCTTTTTCAGCTTTAAGTGTTTGTACATCGTAATACCCTTGCAGAGAACCAATTTTTAAAGTCGTTTCGCCATTTTTTTGAACCTTTGTAACTTGTGTCGCTGTATTGCACGCGCTTAACAATACAACAAGAGTGAGAATCATAAATAAACGTAATGATTTCATAGAAATTCCCCTTTTTTATGTATATGTGAATTAAGATTCATTCTTTAACTATTTCAAAAACACCAACACCTAAAAAGAATCACTGCTTTTCTTCAATTTCTTTTTTAAATAATTTTTGAAACTCTAATCATTAAAAACCCTACTTTTTCTTACTTTAATTGTTTCTAAAATATAGAAAAGAACCCCTAAACCAAATATCTTTTCAGCATTAGAAATATTATTACCTAATTTAATAATAGGTACATTTAATCCGAATCTTTCGCTCCATTCCAAAGGCATATATCCTCTTTTACAGTTTATTAATATCCGGTTATCCATTGTACGAAAAGAAGTTTCGAAAAAATCAAATTCAACTTCTACTTCAGAAAGTCTTATCTCTTTTTCATTCATTAAAGAACCACGTACCATTCCAAATCCTTGTATCATATTTTCTTTAAACATACCTACACAATTATAATTTGAGTCATAAATAGCCCAATCATAGTTTTCAACTTCACTATGAAAATATGCAAGAGTTTCCCCATCCTTTGCTTCCAATCCAATAACTTGCTTGTTTTTTAAAAAAGGTAATTTTGAAGAAATTATATCAGTTGAAACCATAGTTGTTCCTACTATATAGGCCCCATCGGGAGTATATAAACCGTAATGTTTATTATTTTGAGGTAATTCTAGTAAAACATAAGTATCAATATCCCAAAACTTCAAATCATTTTTAGCTATATTTTCTTCTAATAAGTTCCCTTTTCTTAATTGCCAAAATCCAATCCCCCCCAAAACAAACGAAGCTATAACCATAAATATTATTTCTCCCCAATTAACATCACCCCAACTATTATACAGACAATATAATCCAAAGAGAAAAATCCCTGTCCCAATTAAACACTTAAACCGCCCCTTTTTTTTATAATACTCAAATAATTCCACACAAACACCTCTATCAATTCATCTTAATACCCCAAATTACCTTTTAAGTATACCAAGGACAAAATATATAACCTAATATTTTTTTATATAATTAAAAACAAACATAGTTACAGAAAGAAAATGCTTGTATGCTGATCTGTACTACATTCCCTTATTCCTTGTATGCTATATTTCTATTCTTCTCTTTACTTAAACAAACTGCTCAATATTATTTGTTGCAACTTCTTATGAATGTGTAACTACAATTTTGCACTTCTCTTCTTTATATGCTAGGAACACCACCAAAGGATTTCCCGGTCCTCTGTAAAAAAAACCTTACTTTTAAAAAGTAAGGTTTTTTTTATTTATTCATTAGCAATATAAGCATTCTTATAAGTATAAATACCACCAAATTGATGCTTTTCAATTCCTTTTACATAATCCTTTTGTACATATGCTGAGCCAATATGATAAAGCGGCGCCACCGCAGCATCTTCTAATAATACCTGCTCGGCTTCTCGCAACGCTTTCCATCGATTTTCCGTATCTAGTACAAAATCCGTTTTCGCTTTCTTTATTAATTCATCGTAACGAACATTAGAATAATTCATTTTATTATTCGGATTCCCTGTCGTAAATAACTCTAAATAACTAATTGGGTCTTTATAGTCAGGTCCCCAATTTGCCATAGTTATATCGTAATCACCTATTTGTTCTAACTGTAATTTTTGCTTAAATGGCTGTTGTTTAATTTGTATCGTTAACCCTTGCAAATTCTTCTCTAAATCACCTTTTATATATTCTGCCATACGTATTGCGTTATCTTGTTCGAACGTTAAGAACTCTAGGTTTACTTGTTCTACCCCAAGCTCTTTTTTCGCTTCTTCCCAAAGTTTTTTTGCATTTTGCAAATCATATGAGGAAATATCTCCATTTTCTTTTCTAAAATCTTTACCAGTCACTTCATTTACATGACCAACTGGTACAAGTCCACTTGCAGGTTTTGCTCCGTTATTAATAAAGTGAGCAACGAAATCATCTTTATTTAACGCTAATGAAATAGATTGACGCACCTTTTTATTTGCTAACGCGTTATTTTTTTCATTAAAACGAAGCATAGCAATTCCAGGATCACTCGACATATGTAATTCCTTATTCCCTTTATACTTGTCTACAACTTGCGAATTAATAGGTACTCGATCTAAATCTCCGGCTTCATATAAATTTACAGCTGTCATTGTATCCTTTACGATATGAAAGTTTATTTCGTCTAATTTCACTTTCTTTCGATCCCAATATGTAGCATTCTTCTTTAATTGAAACTCTTGTTCATGCTTCCATTTTTCTAATACAAATGGACCGTTATATATGAGATTACTAGGTTCCAATGCATAATTGTTTCCTTGTTCTTTCAAAAATGACTCATGCTGTGGTAAGTATATAGGTAGTGCTAACAACTGTAAAAAATACGGAACTGGCTGTTCGAGTTCAACTTCTAACGTATAATTATTTATTGCTTTAACCCCAAGTGCATCAAGAGGCATTGTTCCCTTATTAATCTCTTTCGCATTTTTCACATAAAAGAGCATGTATGCATATTGAGATGCCGTTTCAGGATTAATTGCACGTTTCCATGCAAATATAAAATCATTTGCTGTCACACTGTCTCCATTTGACCATTTTGCATCTTTACGCAAATCAAATGTATATTTCTTACCATCTTCACTTCTTTTAAACGATCTTGCTACTGCTGGAATAGGCTGATCTTGATCATTTAATACATATAACCCCTCAAATATATTCTGCATAACGTGGGCTGATGTACCATCCATTGTTTTCGCAGTGTCCAGAGAAGGAATTTCTTCTGATACTGTTACATTTAACACTTGTTTTTTAACCTCTGTATCACTTTTATTCGCTTTATTATTACAAGCTGTTAATAATAAAGATGTAACAAGTGCCATTACCATTAAATGGCTCTTTTTTCGCTTCATGAGTTGTTCTCCTTAAATATAAAATATTATAAAGCGTAATATATTATAGCAGAAATACTAACAGAAAGATGCGACATTCTTTTGAATATTTATTCGTTCAAGAAAAAAGCTATCCTTTTAAAAGGATAGCTTTTTCAACTGCCACATAATTATCTATCTTTGCAAACCTCGTTTATAACGACTTGCTTCAAATATAATACGCTCTTCATCTAACGTTTTACATTCGCCATTCCAAACGACATGTTTTCCGTTAATAATTACATCGCTTATATCTTTTCCACTAGCAGCATATACAAGGTGTGATAACACTTCATCCGCTGGTTGTAAATGCGGCTTATTAGACGGGTCAATCGTAATAAAATCAGCACACTTACCAGCTTCTAGTGACCCTGTTTGTTTCATCCCGATTACTTCCGCAGCTCCTTTTGTCGCAAGAGAAAGAGCTGTTTCAACTGGTAATGCTGTTGCATCTTGGTGAATACCTTTTTGTAATAAAGTCGCTATGCGCATTTCTTCAAACATGTCTAAATTATTGTTAGATGCAACACTATCTGTTGCAATTCCTACTTTTATTCCTGCTTCTAGCATCGCTTTTACATTCGCTATACCAGAACCTAGTTTTAAATTACTATTTGGGTTATGTGCTACTCGAACATCATGTTCTGCTAAAAATGCACGCTCATCGTCATTTAATACTACACCGTGTGCAATAACTGTTGGGCGTTTAAACAATCCGCAGCTCGCTGCATATTCTACTGGACGTTTTCCATATTGTGCTTCAATATCACGTACTTCACGCTCTGTTTCCGAAAGATGAATATGGACCATCGTTTGATTTTCTACTGCAATACGTGCGCATTCTTCTAACAGTTCTGTAGAACATGTATATGGACTATGCGGTGCAACCATCGTAGTTAACATGCCATTTTCTTTATAGTAACGCTTCACATATTTCTCAGCTTCTTCAATTGCTTTCTTTTCATCCTCTTTCGTTCCGAAGCTAAATAAAGTTCTTGAAACAGCAGCTCGCATTCCACTCCTTGATACCGTTTCCATAATTGCATCTTGATCTACTCCAATTGGATTAAACATGTCAGAAAATGATGTTGTACCACTTTTCACCATTTCAAGTAATCCTAATTCCGTACTAGCAACCGCAAGCTCTGGAGTAAACTGACTTTCAAGTGGCCAAATTCTCGTCTCCAGCCATGGTTGTAATAACATATCATCGCCAATACCTCTTAAGAGACTCATTACAACGTGTGTATGTGTGTTTACAAGCCCTGGTAAAACCCACTTTCCTTTCATGTCAATTACTTCATCTACTTCAAAATCATTAGCGAATTCTCCGCTCTTTACATCTATAATTTGATCATTTTCTACAATGATATATCCATTTTCTATCACTTCGTTTTGTTCATTCATCGTTACAATTGTAGCGTTTACATAAGTTGTTTTCAAAAGTATTTCCCCTTTCAACTCTATGAAGTTCCCTTTAATAAGTTACCACCATTATAGTAACTTATTAAAGATTAAGAGTCAAAAGATAATTTTAATTCTTTCGTTATTTTTCCCTTCAAAATGTTATATTGCTTTTCATTTGTATCTGCAAATGCTTCTTCCCGATTTGACTTTTCATCCATATAATTCAATTTCCCATTGAATTGAGTCTCTGTAAAATCAAATCTCTGCCCATCTATAAAGTTATAAAAGTGCCATACCTCTCTTACTTTTGTCTTTTTAATTTCTCCTCCGTATATGTCTTGAACGACAAGAGCTGTAACACCACATTGTCCCTTTGCTGGGTTTTCAATTGTCCACTTTGAACTCGTTTCAATCGACCACGATTTTATTAGTGCTTCATATATTCTTTTTTCCTTTACATCATCCATTCTAATCTTCCCCTACTATTAATAGTTTTACACATCATATTTCAAAAGAGGCAGTACACGATCCTTAAAGACAGTTGATGGTGTCTCTCCTATTAACTGTGCTCCCATTTTCAAGTAATATCCTTTTGCATTCGGATCACTATCAATTGTAAAACTTTTTAATCCTAGTTCATTGGCTTTTTCTATTACATACTCCCAAAGTATTTTCCCGTAACCTTTTCCTTTGTAATGAGGATGAATGTACAAGAAATCGAGAGCTTTATCATTACGTAAAAATGAGAAAAAACCAATCTTCGCATTATCGTTTACTAAAACATATACAAAATTATTTTTTATGTACTCTTCCGTAATTGTTAAATCTTCCTTACAAGCAAGTATGAATTCTTCACTATAATTCCACGTTGCTTTTGAATGCAGTGCGAGTTCACTTAATTCATTTGCTTCACTTAATAATGCTTCTCTTATCTTCATGATTCTTTTTCCTCACTTTCAATATGTACACTACTAAATTGATTCGGAAAGCACTTCAAAAAAACCTTTAATTTCCATAAAATAGAAATTGATTTTATAAATCTTTATTATAATCAGTACGATTTTCAACAATTTTTTTAAAGAAAAAGAACGCCATCCCTAAAAGTTGGCGTTCTCTTTTTCTAAAATTTAATCTTCAAGCTCACTCATTCGTTTTACTATTTCGTACGATACAAACCTATACAGTTTCTACTACCGCTTCAAGCATTGTTCCATTTTTAGCATAGTTCGTATGCCAAGAAAAAGCTTTTTCTAAAATATGAGGAGTTTGTCCACCTCTTATTTTTGCTTCTTCGTAATAAGCTCGTAGCTGTTCACGATACATTGGATGTGCGCAATTCTCAATAATAAGTTCCACTCTTTCTCTTGGCGCAAGTCCCCTTAAGTCGGCATATCCCTGTTCAGTGACGATAACATCTACATCATGTTCAGTATGGTCTACATGAGAAACGAAAGGAACGATACTTGAAATGTTACCACCTTTCGCAATCGATTTAGTAACAAAGATAGCTAGGCGAGCATTTCTTGCAAAATCACCAGACCCACCAATACCATTCATCATTTTTGTACCTAAAACGTGAGTAGAGTTAACATTTCCGTATATATCTAATTCTAATGCAGTATTAATTGAGATTAATCCAAGGCGACGAATAATTTCAGGATGATTGGAAATCTCTTGTGGACGCATCATTAATTTGTCACGATATTTTTCAAAGTTAGAAAATACTTGTTGCATTTTCTCTTCAGAAAGCGTGATAGAACAACAAGAAGCAAAATTGACTTTTCCAGCATCCATAAGATCAAAAACTGCATCTTGTAAAACCTCGGAATATACTTCTAAATCTTCAAATTCTGAATCTAACATTCCATGCAATACGGCGTTAGCCACTGAACCAATTCCTGATTGTAACGGCGCTAAACGATTTGTTAATCGGCCTACTTTGACTTCTTCTCGAAGGAATTCTATTAAATGCTGTGCCATAATAACAGTTTCTTCATCCGGAGGAACAATTGTCGATGGCGAATCCAATTGATTCGTAAACACAATTCCCTTTACTTTTTCAGGATCAATTGGAATACCGATTGTTCCAATTCGGTCATCTGTTTTCACAAGCGGAATTGGAAGCCTCTCCCCTTGTTTACCTGGTTCATATAGATCATGTAGCCCCTCTAATTGCGCGGATTGAGCCATATTCATTTCAATAATAATAGACTTAGCATTTAAGGAAAACGCTAAGGAATTTCCAATTGAAGTGGTTGGAATAATCATTCCGTCCTCTGTAATCGCAACCGCTTCCAAAATAGCGAAATCTATATCCAGAACGTCAGCACGGAGTAACTCTGCTGTATGAGACAAGTGTTGATCCACAAATAAAAAGTCTCCGTTATTAATTCCTTTTCGCATAGTAGCGTCAGCTTGGAAAGGTAATCTTTTCCCTAAAATTCCTGCCTCAGCAAATAATTTGTCTACATCCGATCCTAAAGAAGCCCCAGTATAAACATTTACTTTAAAAGATTCATCATTCTTAACTCGGTTTACAAGCGCAAATGGGACTGCTTTTACATCACCTGCACGTGTAAACCCACTTAAGCCTAAAGTCATTCCACTTTGAATCCAGGAAGCTGCTTCTTCAGGTGTAACTACCCGATCTTTTAGACGTTGATCTCTGATTCTATCTAAATTGTTCTCCATATGTAATCCCTCTCTCATTGAATATTCATAATTATTTTACACATTAACACTATCAAAATAGGGATTTTAGTATACAATGCCGAAAATTCAGACAGAACAGCAAATCTAGGTTCTAAAGCAGAAAAATTTAGAATCCTAGAAGTTTACGGAAATAACTAGCGTATGATTGACTAACTGGTACTCTCTCACCATTATCCATCGAAAGTACAAAAGTAGAATGGGTATCAGGATAAATTGCTTTAATATGATTAACATTTACAATAAACGAACGGTGACATCTAATAAATGAATCTTTCGGAAGCAAGTATTCGAATTCTTGCAGAGAGTATTTATGTGTTCCTGATAACTCTTCTGAATTCACATACGTCTTTTTATCTTTAGCCTCTAAATACATAACCTTTGAAAAAGGAACCGGAATCCAGCCGTCTGTTGTTTTTAAAGTAACAACTGACTTTCCATCCGTTAAAGCTGGATAAATTGCCGTCACGCACCCTTCAAGCTTTCCATTGTTTGAAAATGGTACAGCCATTCCATGATAAGGAATACCAAAAACATCTCGATTCATAAACTCAGATGTTTTTTGATTCATCACCATCGCTTTATGAGCAATCGTTCCTTCCTTTATAGGATCCCCGACACTAATCTTTAAATCAATTCGTTTACTTGGCCGATAGTAAATATATTCTTTCGTATTCGAAACAGCAATTGAAATTTCATCTGAAAATAGTTCCCCAACAACATCTAGTAATAAACCTAACGTTCTATCTTCCATTCTATTAACACCTCATTCACTATTATACTACTATTATGAACGAGCATCTGTTGCTTTATAAAAAGTTTAATTTTAAATTACTTTTAAAATTAGTTTTATTCACTATTACTTCGTTACTACAAAAAACCTCACTTCAGAAAAGTGAGGTTTCCTCTCATACAATATTTTTTTATTTTTTATTAAGTAAAGTGAATTTAAGAATTTATTGCCCCTATTTCTGTATAATAAATAATCCCAAACTACAAACAGTTTGGGATTATCTTTCTCATTTATTATGCGCATCTAACCACGAAATTAAATCTTTAAATACTTCATCCTTATTTACTTCATGAAACATTTCATGTCTACCATTTTCATATAAACGTAGTGTCACGTCTTTCACACCACATTTTTTATAGTTTTCATATACTTCTTTTACACCTTTCCCCATATCGCCAACAGGATCACGATCACCAGAGAATATATGTATTGGAAGATTCTTTGGCGTCTTCTTGTATTCTTCTAGTTTATTTACTTCTAATACACCAGAAAATAATTCTCGGTAAAAACTCGTCGTACAAATGAAACCACATAACGGATCCGCAATATATTTATCAACTTGATTATTATCTGAAGATAACCAATCAAATTTTGTACGATTTGGCTTAAAGTTCGAATTGAAGTTTCCGAAAGATAAAAAGTTTAACATTGGACTTTTCGTTTTTGCCCCACGCAATTTCATTTCGATTGTTGCTACTTTATGACCAATAGCTCCTAAAAGCCCTGGATTTCCACCTGTTCCTGAAATCAGAAATCCATCATATAATTCGCCTCTAAGTTGTACAGCACGTCTTGATAAAAAAGAACCCATACTATGTCCAAGTAAAAACAAAGGACTTGACTGCTCTTCTTTTATCTTTTCTGAAACAAAGATAACATCCGATACAACTTGATTCCAGCCTATATTTGGTTCAAAATGACCATAATCTTCTTCTTTTTTTACTGTTTTCCCATGTCCTTTATGATCATGCGCATAAACACCATACCCTGCTTCCAATAAAGCATCTACAAATTCTGTATACACCCCTGCATGCTCTGTCATGCCATGTGCAATTTGAATAATTCCTCTCGGATCTCCTTCTGGTAACCACTTACGCAAATAAATTTCCGATCCATCCAATGCCGTAACGAAACTTTCCTGTACATTCATTTCGTCAGCCCCCAACTCTATTATGTATAGCTTTAAGAAAATGAATATCCATTCACTTTTCTTATTTTATATTATATGTAATTGCTTTCATTATGACAAATGATGTATTTTTCAGACTTGCTTTTAAACTAATTTCTTGACGAATTCAAAATAAAATTATATAGTTACTTACATAAAGTAACTATATAATTTTTAGGAGGTTCCTACTATTATGATGCCATCATTATTTTTAGCACATGGTTCGCCTATGCTCGCTATTCAAGATACAGACTATACACGATTTTTAAAAACACTTGGAGAAACATATAAACCGAAAGCAATTGTTATTTTCACTGCTCATTGGGAAAGTGAAGTATTAACGATTTCCTCATCAGATAACGAGTATGAAACAATTTATGATTTTGGAGGTTTTCCCCCTGAGTTATACGAAATCAAATATCGTGCGAAAGGCTCTTCTCATATTGCATCTATTTTAGAAACAAAATTTAAGAACAAAGGTATTTCAGTCCATCATAATATGACGAGAGGTTTAGATCATGGTTCATGGACACTCCTGCACCGCATGTATCCAGAAGCAAATATTCCTGTCGTGCAAATATCAGTCAATCCATTCCTTTCTGCAAAAGAACAATTTGAAATTGGAGAAGCACTTAAAGGACTCGGACAAGAAGATATTTTAGTAATCGGGAGTGGCGTTACCGTTCATAATTTACGAGCACTGAAATGGAATCAAACTACACCTGAAAAATGGGCAATTGAATTTGATGATTGGATTATTAAACATATGCAGAATAACGATAAAGATGCATTGTTTAATTGGGAGAAAAATGCTCCTCATGCACAATTAGCAGTACCAAGAGCAGAACATTTTGTTCCTTTATTTATCGCTATGGGAAGTGGTGAAAATAGCGGTGAAGTCATTCACCGTAGTTACGAGCTTGGTACATTAAGTTATCTTTGTGTTCGATTTTAAAGAAAAGGATGAAGCACATGCTGCTTCATCCTTTTTCTTTTTCATTCACTTAGTTAACTAACTTCCAAATGTCGGTTCTCTGATACCTCTTCGTTCTTATTATGAAAATAAACCCAAATACACGCAATAAATAATAGTGAAGATGTAGAGAGGAAAACATATTGGAAACCTGCATGCGCTGCAATTTGTCCCCCGAGCACTGGACCAATCATATTTCCTAAAAACTGAAATGATTGATTATATCCAAATATTCGTCCCGTAACATGGGTTGGTGTATGTTGTTTTAGTAGAGTTTGTACGGAAGGTAATAATCCTGCTTGTGCGATACCTAATAAAAATCGAAGAATTAATAGTTGCCAAGCTGACGTTACAAATGCTTGCGGGATAAAAATAATTCCTGCAGCAAATAACGCTACAACTAACGTTTTTTGAGGACCGATATGATCTGATAATCTTCCTAGTCTTGGTGCTGCCAAAATAACTGCTAATCCTGTCGCTGACATAACTGCACCCGCAATTGTTTCAATATGTGCAGTATGAGGACCTACTAAATTTTTCACGTACAATGTAACAATTGGTTGAACTGACATATTAGCAAGTTGAATAATAAATGTTGTTACAAATAAACTAATAATTAAATGCTTCGCTGGGACCATCGTCCATACTTTTTTCGGCTGTGTTTTTTTTGCTTGAGCAGAGTGATTTTCTTCATGCAGGAAGAAAAAAACGATGAGAAAGGAAAGGAATAAAAAAGCTCCCGTAACAAGAAAGACATGACGCATTCCAATTAACTCAGACAAATAACCGCCAAGTAACGGGCCAAGTAACGAACCGCTCACACCACCAGTTGAAATTGTGGAAATCGCCCAACCTGAATGTTCTTTCGGAGTTTCTGCTGCAATAAATGTCATCGCTGTTGAAAGGAAACCAGATACTGCTCCCATTAAAAATCTTAGTGCGACTAGTTGATACACATCCGTTACAAACCCCATAAGCGTCATAATAATCGCCATACCGAGGCTAGCACGAATAAGCATCAATTTCCGTCCATGTATATCACCAAGCTTTCCCCATATTGGCGATACGATCGCACCCATTAAAAATGTTACACCAAATGCAAGTCCCGACCACTGTGCAATGCTTGAAGTGCCAGTTACTCCTAATTCCTCAATATAAAAAGATAAGAAAGGAATTACTAAACTCATACCGGCTGCAGTGGTAAAACAACCTAGCCAACAAATCATTAAATTCCGTTTCCAGCTGGCCATTTTCACACCTTCTTTCTTTAGATACCCATTCTACACCCTTTCTTGTAAAAAGTTTAGTAATTTGCTTTATATGCAAGATTTACTACAAAACCCGCTATTTTCTAGTAAAAAACACTACATCTCTACATCATTTTCATAATAAAACCAACTCCTCTATATGAAGTTGGTTACTTATTATCTATCGGTATTAAACGAGCATTACAATTTCTCTCGTAAAACTCAATGGGACCTGCTTGTCCAATAATCGCATATTCATATCCATCTTGCTTCATATTATATAAACAATGATGCAATAATTCTTTTCCTACACCTTTCACACGATTTTGTTTCGCTATGCCCATTGGACCAAACAAGCCTTTCTTTCCTCTCACTACATCGTAACAGGCGAAACCAACTATTACTTCCTCCTGCTGTGCAATATAGATAGGTAACTTTTCGTTATATGTCCGAAATCCATAATCAACCGACTGTAACCACCGTTCACCAAATTCATCCACTACAAATCGTGATAACTTATCAAAATCAGAAGGACTAACTCTTCTTACATGACAAAATAATGTATTATAAATAGATTTAAAACTATTTAAATCAACCGCTAAGTCTCTCGGTGCAGCTGTAATACGTAATATATCTTCTTGCATTTGTGTATGTATAAATCCACCAATATTTGTATCTACATGAAATAATGCATACATAACATGTCCTTCATTTACTACTACTTGCTGAAAGCGTTCCATACGTTTCTTCGCTATTTGTAAAATTTCTATCGCCTTATAAGATAGTTTATATTGCCCTATTTTTTTATACTCTTGATTATGTAAATCGAATTGTTTTCGTAACGAAAGTTTTTCTAAAAAATCTGGACCGACTTTGTGAAACAAATACATAAATAACTCAGCGCAAACTCCTGTACCTTCTTTACACATACCTATAAACAGATGGACTGGGTGAATTATGTTATACTCACTCTCTTTTGCTGCAATCTCCAATATTTTATGCACACGTTTTGTAAATTGAAATTCCTCCATATGTGTTTCCATCCTCTACTAATTTACTAACAAACCGTAACCATAAATAATTGAAACAATTACACCCACTACCAATATACCTGGAAGTAAATTTGCCACCTTGATTTTAATAATACTAAGCAAGTTCAATCCAATAGCAGATATCATAATGCCGCCCGTAGCCGTCATCTCCACTATAAATTGGTTCATTAATTCTTTCGGGACAAAACTATTAATTTGTGTTGCAAAAACTGCAATACCACCTTCATATAAAACAACTGGAATTGCCGAAAATACTACGCCAATTCCTAGAGTTGTCGTTAATATAATAGAAATAAATCCATCGATAATCGCCTTTGTAAATAAAATATCATGATTTCCGCGAATCCCACTGTCAAGTGCACCAAGTATCCCCATCGCGCCAATTGCAAAAATTAAAGTAGCTGTTACAAAACCTTCTGATATGCTACCTTTCCCTTTCGATCCAACTTTATTTTCTAGCCAATCCCCTAAATGTTTTAACTTTTCTTCTAATTGTAACCATTCTCCAATTACCGTACCAATCACTAAACTCAGTATGACAACAAGAAAGTTTTCACTTTTTAATGCCATTTGAAGCCCAAGCACAGTAACCGCTAAACCGATTGCGTGCATTATCGTCCCTTTCATACTTTCTGGAATCCTACTAAATAATTTACCAAGTAAAGTACCAAATATAATACAAATTCCATTTACAACTGCTCCTAATATAACCATTTCTCATTCTTCACCCTTCGAATTCTTTATTTCTATATTTTGGTTTATACATTGATTTACAGGTTATCTATATGTTAACTTAATATTGAGAATATTAACAAATGTTTTCCACTACATAACCCGCTATTTTTTGTAACTTTAATTACCTTTAATAGATTCAGTGTTAATTTAATTGCGGGATAATATTAAAAGGGAAGGTATATATGAAAACTTTACTAAAACGATTTTTGTTAATAGCCTTTTTCATTACACCGATTGTTTTATTAATCAATTACTCTTTTATTTCAAAAGCAAAAGACAAACCCGATTTGCAAAACAAATCTAGTAAAACCGCTTCAAAAAGCGAAAAGAAAATAGAAGACCAAGAAATCACACTCACCTTCTCTGGTGATACAATGTTTGATTGGCAATTACGTCCTATAATCGAAAAGAATGGGGCTGATTACCCATTCCAACATGTAAAAGAAGAAATAAAAAAAGCTGATATTTCTTTTGTGAATTTAGAGTCGGCATTTACAACGAAAGAAAAGAAAGCACCTGGGCAACTGTTTTGGATTAAAAGTGATCCATCTACACTACAAGCTATTAAAAACACTGGATATGACATCGTAAATATTGGGAATAACCACACACTTGATTATGGGCAAGATGGATTATTAGATACGATTTCTCACGTAGAAAAATTAAAGTTCCCTTACATTGGAGCCGGAAAAAATGCGAAAGATGCATATACAGCACGAGAAATGACCGTAAAAGGGAAAAAGTTTAAATTTCTTTCCTTCGTTCGATTTATGCCTGATTCTAATTGGGTAGCTGGTGAGAATAAACCTGGCGTTGCGAATGGCTATGATTTAAATCTTGTAACAAAAACAATTAAAGAACAAAAGAAAGATGCAGACTATTTAATCGTCTATATGCATTGGGGCGTTGAAAAATCAAATCGTCCGGTAGAATACCAAAAGCAATATGTACCTAAAATGGTTGAAGCAGGAGCTAACGCAATTGTCGGGAGCCATCCACATTGGTTACAAGGGTTTGAGTATTATAATAAAGTTCCTATCGCTTACTCATTAGGTAACTTTTTATTCCCGAGTTATGTGAATGGGAAAAGCGCTGAAACTGGCGTATTAACTTTAACTTTTAAAGGAAAGGATGTCCAAATGTCATTCAATCCTTATATCATTCGCAACAACCAAGTTTCCCCTGTAAATGAAGGAGAAAAGAAAAAAGCTCTTCAATATTTACAAACAATTTCAACTGATGTAGAAATTGATGATACAGGGAAAATAAAAAACAAACGAAACTAGACAGCTCAAGATCTATTTCTCTGTAATATACTTTACAGAATAGGTGATAAACATGCTGAAAGAGTTATTAGAAAATATAAACCTCTTAGAAAACATCTATAAAATGTCTATAGCAATCCTGCTTTTATGTTCCTTTTATTCTGTGAGACTATTTAAAAAAATAAAGCGAGAGAGAAATCTTACTCCTTTTGAATTTACAATGTATGTAATCATTCGTATTGCGATACTCTTTTGGTTAGCTAGCTTTATTCTTCTTGAATTTAATGAGTACCTAGTTTAACTATAAAAAAGATAGAACAAGCACTATATTCCCTCGCTTGTATCTATCTTTTTTATTTACATTCTAACTCTTTCCTTCTATTAAATAAGCAAATCAAACAAAACAGGGTTTTTATTAAGTTCCATAAATTGAATATTATTTTCTTTAAAGCGAGTAATTAATTGCTCATAATCTTCTTTATGTTTTAATTCTACGCCGACTAATGCTGGACCATTTTCTTTATTATGTTTCTTAATATACTCAAAGCGCGTAATGTCATCTTCTGGTCCTAATCCTTTATCAAGAAATTCTCTTAGCGCACCTGAACGCTGCGGAAATTCAATGATAAAGTAATGTTTCAGTCCTTCATAAATGAGCGAACGCTCTTTCATTTCTTGCATTCTATCAATATCATTATTTCCACCACTTAGCGTACATACAACTGTTTTACCTTTTATTTCATCTCTATATAAATCAAGCGCTGCAATAGAGAGTGCACCAGCCGGTTCAGCTACAATCGCATTTTTCTTATACAGTTCTAAAATCGTCGTACAAACTTTCCCCTCTGGTACTAAAATAATATCGTCAATTACATCTTTACAAGTTTCAAATGTTAACTTTCCTACTTTTTTAACAGCTGCCCCATCAACAAAGCTATCTATTTTCTCCAATGCTACATTTTCATTTTGAAGAAAAGCCTCTTTCATAGATGCAGCTCCCATTGGCTCTACACCAATAACCTTTGTAGTAGGACTAACACCTTTTACATATGTACCAACTCCTGATGCTAATCCACCACCGCCAATTGCTGTAAAGATATAATCAACCGGTTTCTCCATATCATGCATAATTTCAACTGCCACTGTCCCTTGACCAGCAACTACATACGGATCATCAAACGGATGAACAAATGTCATTCTATTTTCTTCACAATAACACTGTGCTTCTTGGAAAGAGCTATCGAATGTATCACCAACTAATACAATCTCTGCGAAATCACCACCGAAAAATTGTACTTGTGATACTTTTTGTTTCGGTGTTGTTGTGGGCATAAATATTTTTGACGGAATCTTCAATAAATTACACGTGTAAGCAACTCCTTGCGCATGATTACCAGCACTTGCACAAACAACACCGTTTTGTAACTTTTCTTTCGGTAAACTTTGAATCAAATTGTATGCACCACGAATTTTGAAAGAGCGAATTAATTGTAAGTCTTCTCGTTTTACATAAACGTCACAATCATATTTCTCAGATAAAACTGTATCACGTTGTAACGGTGTTTTAATAACGATATCTTTCATGCAATTATGGGCCATTAAGATATCTTCAATTTTCACTCTCTCCTTTACCTTTTGCACCATTATATATCATCCTTATCTCTTTTAAATTGGCTCAATCAAAATGTGGGATTTTCAGAACAGCCCCTGTATTCGCCGATGTTACCATTTGTGCATAACGTCCAAGCCAGCCAGTTTTCACTTTTGGTTCTGGTCGTTTCCATTCTTTTTTACGCTTTTCTAATTCCTCATCACTCACCCTTACTTCTAGCAAGCGTTCTTCAACATCAATACATACAATATCCCCTTGTTCAAGAAGTGCAATCATCCCGCCCGCTGCTGCTTCTGGTGAAATATGTCCTACTGAAATTCCACGTGAAGCTCCAGAAAAACGTCCATCTGTTAATAATGCAACCTCAGCACCTAATCCCATTCCAGCAATTGCTGATGTTGGGGCTAACATTTCTGGCATACCAGGGCCACCTCTTGGTCCTTCATAACGAATGACAACTACATCTCCTTTTTTCACTTTCCCAAGCATAATGCCCGCAAGTGCCTCATCTTGTGAATTAAAAATAACGCAAGGCCCTTCAAAACGCTTTACCTCTGTTGCACCGCTTTTAATAACCGCTCCATCTTTAGCAAGATTTCCTTTTAATATACGTAAGCCCCCCTCTTCACTATGAGGGTTTTCGAGAGAGTGAATAACCTCCTTATCTTTAATCTCTGCCTCAGCGATATTTTCTCTTAATGTTTGCCCAGTAGCAGTTATTCGATCAAGATGAAGTACTCCTTCTTTCCGGCTCATCTCTTTCAAAATTGCACTAATCCCGCCCGCACGATCAATATCTTCCATATGCCAATTTGAGGCTGGACTTACTTTACATAAATGAGGTACACGTCTTGAAACTGCATCAATACGGTTCATATCATAATCTAGTCCTGCCTCTTGTGCGAGTGCTAGCGTATGTAATACTGTATTCGTTGATCCACCCATCGCCATATCAAGTGCAAAAGCATCGTCAATTGCTTCTTCTGTTACAATATCACGCGGCTTAATATCTCTTTCAATTAAAATTTTCAATTTCTCTGCTGCTTGTTTAATTAACTCTTCACGTCTTGGATCAATTGCTAAAATACTCCCGTTACCAGGAAGAGCTAAACCTAATACTTCACATAAACAATTCATAGAGTTCGCGGTAAACATACCCGAACAAGAGCCACAAGATGGACAGCCATGATCTTCAATATCTTTTAATTCTTCTTCTGAAATTTTCCCAGATTGATAAGCTCCTACCCCTTCAAAAACAGAGCTTAAATCAACAACTTCTCCTTTTGACGTTTTTCCAGCCGCCATCGGGCCGCCTGAAACAAACACAGTCGGAATATTAATACGTAGTGCAGCCATCATCATACCTGGTGTAATTTTGTCACAGTTTGGGATACAAATCATGCCGTCAAACCAGTGTGCATTTACAACCGTTTCTACTGAATCTGCAATAATTTCACGACTCGGAAGAGAATAACGCATACCGATATGTCCCATCGCAATACCATCGTCAACTCCAATTGTATTGAATTCGAATGGTACCATACCTGCCGCGCGAACTGCCTCTTTTACAAGTTTCCCAAACTCGTTCAAGTGTTTATGCCCTGGAATAATTTCAATAAAAGAATTACAAATCGCTATGAAAGGTTTATCAAAATCTTCATCTTTCAAACCAGTTGCTTTTAATAAACTACGGTGCGGTGCTTTATCAAAACCTTTTTTAATCATGTCACTTCTCATCTTGTCAAATCCCCTCTTACATATTTTTCATTTATACTCTCTTACTCTATTTCTTTACTAATTCTTTCGGTGCATGAATCCAGCTCATCATTTCACGAAGCTCTGCTCCCACTTTTTCTAATTGATGATTTTGTTCTGCTTTTTTCATTGCGTTATACGTCGGACGCCCTGCTTGATTTTCTAAAATCCATTTCTTCGCAAATTCACCTTGCTGAATTTCTGTCAGAACACGCTTCATTTCCTTCTTCGTTTCATCTGTAACAATTCTCGATCCTGTTACATAATCTCCAAACTCTGCCGTATCTGAAATAGAATGGCGCATAGTCGTTAATCCACCTTCGTACATTAAGTCAACAATTAGCTTTAATTCATGCAAACATTCAAAGTATGCAATTTCAGGACGATATCCACCTTCCGTTAACGTTTCGAACCCGGCCTTCACAAGTGCAGTTACCCCGCCGCAAAGTACAGCTTGCTCACCGAATAAATCCGTTTCGGTTTCTTCTTGGAATGTCGTTTCAATTACCCCCGCACGTGTACACCCTACACCTTTTGCATACGCCAGTGCTACATGTAGCGCTGTTCCCGTCGCATCTTGATGCACTGCGACTAATGCTGGAACACCATTTCCTTCTTGAAATACACGGCGAACGAGATGACCTGGACTTTTTGGCGCGACCATCGCTACATCTACGTAACTTGGCGGATTAATTTGTTCGAAGTGAATGTTAAATCCATGTGAGAAAAGTAACATTTGTCCTTCACGAAGATTCTCTTCTACCTCTGCTTTATACACATGAGCTTGCTGTTCATCTGGCAATAACATTTGTACAACTTGTGCGGTTCGAACCGCTTCTGAAACAGACATTACTTCAAATCCATCCGCTTTCGCTACTTCATACGACTTACCAGGACGAACACCAACTACAACCTCTACACCAGAATCACGTAAATTTTGTGCTTGC
The DNA here is from genome assembly GCF_008368795.1 of Bacillus sp. BF2-3. Taxonomy (NCBI): domain Bacteria; kingdom Bacillati; phylum Bacillota; class Bacilli; order Caryophanales; family Bacillaceae; genus Bacillus; species Bacillus sp. BF2-3. The sequence continues at coordinate 199,206 of NZ_QOSA01000002.1, read as the reverse complement.
GCATGACCTTGTGATCCATAACCAACTACTGCAACAGTTTTTCCTTGTAATAACTCTACATTTGCATCTTTTTCATAATATGTTTTCATATTCCATACACTCCTTATAATTTATTTACTTGCAGAACATCAATTAATTTTTTCAACTGACTAACAAGTAATGTCGCTTCATTTTCAGTACAAACTGCTGTGAGTTTCATTTCAGAAACACCACTAGTATCTCTTTCTTTTAAATGTAAAGAAGAAATATAATAACCACGCCGAGCAAAAATCCCACTTATACGTAATAAGACGCTTGGCTCGTTATGAATAACGAGTGAAAAAGTATGACTCATTCTTCCCACCTCTTCATAATCATTTCGTTATTCCCTTTGTTTGGCGGAACCATCGGAAATACGTTTTCACCTTCTTCTACACAAAAATCAACTACGACAGGACCTTCATAAGCAAATGCTTCTAACATCACTTGTTTTGCCTCGGTTGAATTTGTTGCTCTTAATCCCTTTACTCCATAAGCTTCTGCTACTTTCACAAAATCTGGTGATCCAATTTTTGATTCTGATAAACGATTTTCATAAAACATTTCTTGCCATTGCCTTACCATCCCTAAAAATTTGTTATTTATGATAAATACTTTTACAGGGATGTTATTTTCAGCAATTGTTTGTAGTTCTTGAATGTTCATTTGAAAAGAAGCGTCACCTGCAATACAAATGACAAGTTCTTCTTTTTTAGCTAGCTGAGCACCAATTGCTGCTGGAAAACCAAACCCCATCGTTCCTAATCCTCCAGAGGTAAGGAACGTCCGAGGTTTTCTTGCTTTATAGAAGTGAGCAGCCCACATTTGATGCTGACCTACTTCTGTTGTGACAATCGCTTCACCATTCGTTAATTCACTTACTAAGTTGATCACATGCTGTGGTTTTAACTCAGATTCTTTTTGCTTATAAGAAAGTGGATATTCTTCTTTCCATGTCTTTACTTTCTGAAGCCATTCGTCTGTTTGTGTATAAATAGACATATGTAACAGCATGTGTAACGCTTTTTTTACATCACCAACAATCGGATGTTTTACAGTTACATTTTTATGAAACTCAGAAGAATCAATATCAATATGTACTTTTTTCGAGTTTGGAGAAAAAAGTTCTAATTTTCCTGTTACACGATCATCGAAGCGAACACCTAATGCAAGTAGTAAATCACATTCTGTTACCGCCATATTAGCAGCGTATGTCCCATGCATACCAAGCATCCCTAGAAACAATGAATCATCCGGTGGATATGCACCAAGTCCCATTAAAGTTGAAACGACTGGAATACGGTTCTCCCTTGCGAATTCGAAGAGTTCATCGGATCCACCTGAATGAATGACACCTCCTCCAATATAAAGAAGTGGACGCTTAGATTTTGAAATTGCTTTAGCCACCTCTCTAAGTTTCATGCTGTCTGGTACAAATTCTGGTTTATACCCCGGAATATCAACTTCTTCATTAAAGAAACTGGTGACTTTTGCATTTTGAACATCTTTTGGAATATCAATTAATACTGGTCCCGGGCGCCCGCTTTTGGCGATGTAAAAAGCTTCTTGCACAATTCGTGATACATGATTCACATCACGAACCTGGTAATTATGCTTCGTAACAGGTACTGTAATTCCGACAACATCCGCTTCTTGAAATCCATCTTTACCAATTAAAGGCGTTGCAACTTGCCCGGTAATGACAACTAAAGGAATCGAATCCATATAAGCGTCTGCTAAGCCCGTAACTAAATTTGTCGCCCCTGGGCCAGAGGTAGCAAAGACTACCCCGACCTTTCCAGAAGCCCTCGCATATCCTTCAGCCGCATGAATGGCAGCTTGCTCATGACGAGTTAAAACATGTTTCAAACCACTTTCGTATAACGCATCGTATACTGGTAAAATCGCTCCGCCTGGATAGCCGAAAACGGTCGTTACACCCAATTTCTTCAAACATTGAATCACGTGCCCAGCGCCTGTCATTTCTTCATACTGTAACTTCTCATACGCTGTATACTGCTGCTTCATTTCCATTAACTCCTCTCCTTATTTATGCTAAGCTTTCCGTCAGCCCGGGAACACGTACTCCTCTTTCTCTCGTTAATTTTTTAAATTCTTCGGTCAATTGTTTCGTTACACTTCCTGGTTTCCCATCTCCAATTTCTCTGGAATCAACTTTTACAACTGGAATTAACTCCGCTGCTGTTCCTGTTAAAAATACTTCATCCGCTACATATACATCATGGCGAGTGAACGGTCTTTCCTCACACGGAATACTCAGTCGCTCACATAGCTCGATAACACTATTTCTCGTAATACCTTCTAATGCTCCTAAATAGGATGGCGGGGTTAATACTTTTCCATCTTTCACAACGAAAACATTATCACCAGAACCTTCACAAACATATCCTTGTTGATTTAACATAAGAGCCTCTAACACTCCTGCTTGTGCTGCTTCAATTTTTACAAGTACGTTATTTAAATAATTCATTGACTTAATACGTGGATCTAACGCATCTGGCGTATTACGTCTTGATGCAACAGATACAACGCTTAGCCCATTATCATAAAATTCTTGTGGGAATAACTTTAATTGTTCTGCAATGATAATTACGCTCGGCTTCACACAACTTCTCGGATCGAGCCCTAAGTCACCTTTTCCTCTTGAGACAATTAAGCGAATGTAAGCATCAGTATATTCGTTTTTTTGGAGTGTATGTAAAACTGCTTCTTCCATTTCTTCTACCGTCATTGGAATTGTTAGTAAAATAGATTTCGCTGATTCATACAATCGTTTCACATGTTCTTTTAAACAAAATACATTTCCTCCGTAACTACGAATCCCTTCAAATACACCGTCTCCGTATAAAAAACCGTGATCATATACTGAAACAACTGCCTTTTCTTTTTCTACAAATTCCCCATTCATGTAAATGTACTGGTTTCCCATCTCACATCGCTCCTCTTTTTTTCTCTATTTTTTGCAATCTATTTCTACATCGATTGCTGAGATGAGTATTTTTAACAGAATATTCAGTATATAAACCTTAAAAATATACTCGTCTCAACAATCGATTACTTACATACTTGTAGCAATCCATTGCTGAGACGAGGGAATCGTGGTACCACTCAGCTTCCTTATACTTCTCACGAAATATAAGCTCTGCAAGTCCAATTAGACTTTTGTTTTTCTATCGGGAACAACCCCGCTACTTTTTACTAGTTTTCAAAAGTAGTGCTCCAAGGTGATTTTCAATGAGTAAATTGTTACCACCCTCACAGCCTCGGGGCAGCTCTCTGAAACAATCTTTATCATTTACTCTCCTCTTCTACGCATTCTCTTCTTCTATTTTTAAAAATAAAAACTCTCGCCTCAGCAATCAACTACTACAATTTAGTAGCTTTGATTGCTGAGGCGAGAGTTTCGCGTTACCACTCAGCTTCCTTATACTTCTCACGAAATATAAGCTTCTTCTACGCATTCTCTTCTTCTATTTTTAAAAATAAAAACTCTCGCCTCAGCAATCAACTACTACAATTTAGGATTGCTGAGGCGAGAGTTTCGCGTTACCACTCAGCTTCCTTATACTTCTCACGAAATATAAGCTTTGTAGGTCCAATCAGACCTCCGTCCTTTTACCGGAGACGATGCCGCCGCCCTCTACTCAGTTTCCCTTTCGCAAGCGATGCTCCGAGGTGATCTTCAATGATTCGATTGTTACTACCCTCACAGCCTTGGAGTAGCTCTCTGAAACGATCATAATCATCTACTTTCCTCTTCTTTGCATATACAACATATAAAGTTAGAAAATTCTTAATTAACTTTTATTTGTTACACGTATTATAGGACGTTGTTCTTTTCGTTGTCAATATGTTTTTTTCAAAAAAAATCAAAATTCATTCTATTTATTTTTTCTCAAATCAAAATTGGAATGCATTACTTACATACACTCATATATTACTTAAGTATGTTTGCATTACTACATAAAGAAAAACTTATAAAGTTTATGAGGAGATGAGGAAACTATGTTAAAAGGGAAAGTAGCGTTAGTTACAGGAGCAAGCCGAGGAATTGGACGAGCGATCGCTAAACGTTTAGCAAATGACGGTGCATTGGTTGCTGTTCATTACGGTAGTCGAAAAGATGACGCTGAAGAAACTGTTCATGAAATTCGATCAGATGGTGGCCAAGCTTTTTCTATCGGCGCAAATCTAGAATCCTTACACGGTGTAGAAAACCTTTATAACGCTTTAGATACTGAATTACAAAAGCGCACTGGTGAAACACAATTTGATATTTTAATAAACAATGCTGGCATTGGTCCTGGTGCTTTTATTGAAGAAACGACTGAACAGTTTTTTGATAGAATGGTTTCAGTAAATGCAAAAGCTCCATTCTTTATCATTCAACTAGCACTACCACGTTTACGTGACAATAGCCGAATTATTAATATTTCATCCGCTGCCACCCGCATTTCTTTACCTGATTTTGTTGCATATAGTATGACGAAAGGCGCTATTAATACAATGACTTTTACGCTAGCAAAACAGCTTGGAGCACGAGGAATAACGGTGAATGCAATACTTCCAGGATTTATTAAAACAGATATGAATGCAGAACTCTTGAGCGACCCGATGATGAAGCAGTACGCTACTACTATTTCCGCTTTCAATCGCTTAGGTGAAGTAGAAGACATTGCCGATACTGCTGCATTCCTTGCTTCTCCAGACAGCCGCTGGGTTACTGGACAATTAATTGATGTGAGCGGAGGATCTTGTTTGTAAAAAACATATATTTTCAAATCTTTTTTATTGCGCAATAAAACAATTTATATAATACTATATAAAACATATACATTTAGGAGGATTACAGCAATGTCCGAAAAAACATACGAACTCGCAACCTTCGCAGGCGGTTGCTTTTGGTGCATGGTAAAACCATTTGATGAACTTCCTGGTATTCATAAAGTACTTTCTGGCTATGCAGGAGGTCATGTAGAAAACCCAACATATGAACAAGTAAAAGCTGGAACATCTGGACATTTAGAAGTTGTTCAAATTACATTCGATCCTTCTATTTTTCCTTATCAGAAATTACTAGACTTATATTGGCCACAAATCGATCCAACTGATGATGGCGGACAATTTTTTGACCGTGGTCCATCTTATCGTACCGCTATTTTTTATCATAACGAAACACAAAAAGGGCTTGCTGAAAAATCAAAACAAGCTCTTGCAGAAAGCGGTATGTTTAAAGATCCAATCGTGACTGAAATTCGTCCTGCTGCACCTTTTTACGAAGCAGAGGAATACCACCAACATTTCTATAAAAAGAATCCAGAGAAATATGCTACTGAGCAAAAAGAATCTGGGCGTGAAGACTTTATAAAAGAAAATTGGCAAAAAAAATAATAAAAACGCATCGTGCTTTTTTAGTACGTTGCGTTTTTATTTTTGATAAAAGTACCATACAATTAACAGAACAATTGCTGTTAGTGACCAAAGTACTATCTCGTTTTTCACTCTATTCTTTTTCTTAGTCATTTCATTCCCTCCTAATAACTATTAAACATATTCAATTTTTTCTTTGTTTAATTGTCCATCTTATATACGTGAATACATCCTTACAAATTCTAATAGCAAGACCACCAATAATTCCGATTGCAATGGAAATTACTAGCATCTGTCCAAAACTAAAAGAATTTGTGTACATTATGTAGAGAACGATACATATAAGTAAAACATCCGGTAAAGAAAGTAAAAACCTTTTAAGCATTCCTTTATCTCCTCTATACTTTTTAATTTATATCTTCTACTGTAATTTTGAAATAAAATTTGTTCAAAAATTCCATTTACACCCTCATTTTATGAAAAATAATAAGAATCCCTTTTCAAAAGAGATTCTTATTCAGCAGATTTAAGTTTAATTATTTTCTACATATCCTATTCCATAATTACTCCTAAAATAGAATAATATTACTAATGATTTATTGTAAATTGACTATTTGCCAGGTAACCGAATGTCGCGCCAGCTACCTACATCGCATTGGCCAAATTCATTATTACCTACCGCGATCACCGTACCGTCTGATTTTAGTCCGACTGTATGTGCACAACCAGCCGCTATCGCTACAATATCTCTCCAATCACTTACGTTACATTGACCATACTCATTCCAACCCACTGCGACCACGGTACCGTTTGATTTAAGTCCGATTGTATGATTCGTACCAGCCGCTATTGCTACAATATCTCGCCAGCCACTTACATCACACTGGTTATGTTTATCATTCCCCACTGCTGTCACCGTACCGTCTCGTTTAAGACCAACAGTATGAAGATACCCAGCCTTGACCGCTACAATACCTCGCCAGCTACTTACATTGCATTGACCATATCGATTATTCCCCACAGTCGTCAATGTGCCGTCCAATTTAAGACCGACTGTATGCCAGTCACCCGCTGTGACTGCCACAATACCTTGCCAACTGCTTACATTGCATTCTCCTTCTTTATTTCGGCCCACCGCTACTACCGTGCCATCCGATTTCAGGCCAATAGTACGACGCCACCCTGCCGCAACCGCTACAATATTATGCCAATCGTTTACATCACATTGTTCATGCTTATTCCAACCCAGTGCTACCGCAGTACTGTCACATGTAAGACCGATTGTATGAGCATTACCCGTGTTCGTTGCCATATGAACATTGCCCACTGCGACTGCTTCAATATCTCGCCAGCCACTTACATTACATTCTCCTTCTTTATTTCGGCCCACCGCTACTACCGTGCCATCCGATTTCAGGCCAACTGTATGACAACGCCCCGCCGCTATCATATCTTTGGGCCATCGCTTCACTTTTTCTTTCGATAAAAGGTAATCCATGTTTTACCTCCTTGCATATAAGCAACTGTATCATAATAGATATTTTTATCAAATTTCATTATAAATCTACATTTACAAAGAAAGCTTATTTTACTTCTTCAAAAAATAAAAACCTCCAGTTTAAATACTAGAGGTTTTCTCGTTATTTCTTCAATCGCTCAATAAAATCATGTAATTTATCAAGTGACTTCATATTCTGATTGCAAGCTACACCATCTTTGCAAATGTAGTTTCCCTTTTTAACGAAAGTTCCTGGTACATCGCCTTTAATTTCAACTAAAAACATTCCTACTTCTTCATGTCCATGACATAACGAACAAATGCTTTTTTTATTTAAACTTTGGAACGTTCCTTGCAGACCAACAAATTTATTTTTATCATTTTTCGCTATAATAAATTTCCTGCTTGACCCCTTATCAATCCAGCTTAAATAAGATATTTCTTTCATATCCATTTCTTCCATATCAGGAAGTTTTAACTTTTTCGCTTTAGGAAATAATTTTTTTAATGTTTGTGCTGTAACTTCTTGAAACGGAATTACATACGGATTTATTTTCATTAAAAATGATTCTGCATCTTCTCTATTTTGAACTGTTAATACCGTATCAATTAACTCTTTCTGTTCATCCGTTAAATTCTCAAATACATGTATTATCTTTTCAATCGCAAGCGATTTTAACGCTTGAATTACACCTCTATCATTTGCCGTTGCATGCCCGTTTGCTAAAATATAAGCTTGTGATTTTATAAAATTATATTGATCACTTCTAATAAACGCTTCCATCTTTATCACTCCATACAAATTGTTGATCTAGTTTTATTGTATACAATGATTACATTTTTTGATATGTAAAAGATAACTTAGAAACAAACATTACATATATCACTTATTCTCTACCGCTGCATTTCCTGACAAAAGAAGCCATCATCTGTTTTCCATTCCGCATATAATACGTCTTCAAATTTAGTAATTCCTTTTTGCTTTATTTGTTTATAAAGCCATCCTTCATCAAATCCCGCTTCCCTCAAATTATCCTTAACTACTTTTCCATCACTAATTAATGAAATTGGTAAGTATACAGGCTTATGTTTTAAACTTAAATCATTTATAGTAGGAGATTCGTATTTACTTTTTTTCAGAACGCTTATGTTTCCGTTCGGTTCCAATATCATATATTCAACTTCTCGGATTGAAAATATATCTTTTTGTTGCCTAAGTATTTGTTGTAATTGGTTTATATCCAAATGATTTACGCTTAATTGTTCACGATCAATCTTTCCGTTACGAATAATAATTGAAGGATACCCTTCAAAAAACCTTCTTGTTCCTCTTACTTTTTGTGTTATCACTTCTATAGTATAAATTAAAATTACCCAAACAAATACTGAATATAAAATAGACCATACTTTAATTTTAGGATCATATATTGAATTTCCAACGAGCTCACCTAGGACGATTGCAGAAATAAAATCAAATGGCGTTAGCTGAGATATTTGTGTTTTCCCTAATATTTTTGTAGCAATTAATAGAACAAAAAAACCAACTAAAAGCTCTATCGTTATTTGTCCAATATGATTCATATATGTTCACCTTTCTACTTTTCAAGTGCTCTGTATACCATTTAATAAAAAAACGGCACATTTTTTCTATTATCATGCCCGTTCACGCCTCATATATCCAATACACATAAAACAAAAAGAGTCTGATTCAAAGTAATATATGAATCAGACTCTTTTCCTCTTATTTAGAATACACAATCTTTTTAATCGTTTCCCCAGAAAGAAAATATTCTTCTGCAAGTTGATGAATAGCAATCCCACTTTTAAACGCTTCTTTAATTGCTTTATTTCTTTCATCTAGTTGTTTTCTTCCGCCAGATCGTGTACCCCATTTATAATGTTTCGTTTCTTGTTTCGGAATGTAAATTGTTTCACCTTGTATATACTTTTGAATTTCAGTAATTAAACTCTCTGGTAAAACAGCATTAGCTTTTACGTATTTCATTTCTGCTCGCCCCTTATTTTTTATGGTTCATTTCAATAAGGTGCAAAGCCAAATATAAAAAATGATACGAGCTCATATAGGCGATTGTATATTACTTGTCTACCTCACGCAAAGTATCGCCATTTCCATACTTGGCTTTGCATGAGACGTTGCAGTGTCTGGCAATTGAATTATAATCGCCATATAAACACCTCCTAATATACCTTTTGCATTTTATTATATGATAAATTCCTTCTCCTTGCATCCACACCCTTCTTAAAGCACGAAATTACTTAGTTTGATATAATACTTTTTAACTGAATTAAAAATCATTGTGAGGTTACATTATGAAGAAAAAAATTATCATTACAATCGTTACACTATTCTTTATTATCACGGCATTATTCGGAACATACAAATTGATGAACGCAAGAAGCTTTCAATTATTTGGAGATTTAACACAACGCGTAGAAACAAATGAAAAAGTGATTGCTTTAACTTTTGATGATGGCCCTACTAACAATGTAAAACAAATATTACCGCTACTAGATAAATACAACGCTAAAGCTACTTTCTTTTTAATTGGAAATGAATTAGAGCAAAATTTATCGTTAGGAGAAGCTATCACGCAATCTGGGCACCAACTTGGAAACCATACATATTCTCATAATAGAATGGTTTTCAAAACACCTTCTTTTATTAAAGATGAAATAGAAAAAACGAATTCATTAATCCGCCAAACAGGATTTACAGACGAAATTGATTTTAGGCCCCCTAACGGTAAAAAGTTAATAGGGCTGCCATATTATTTAAATAAAAACAATATCGAAACAATCACATGGGATCTTGAGCCCGATACTTTTTATAAATCTGCGGCTGATAAAATTAAATACGTTAATAAAAATGTAAAACCAGGTTCTATCATTTTACTGCACTCTATGTATGATGAGTCTAATGAAAATTTACAAACGATTGAAGGTATTTTAGATTCTTTATCTAAGAAGGGCTATCAGTTCGTAACAGTAAATGAATTGCAAAAAAGAGCAAAATAAAAAGGTAGCGTATCTTTGTATGATACGCTACCTTTCTTTTTATATAATGCCAAGTACATTTAAGAATACGATAATAATCGCAATTGGTGCGATATAACGAAGTAAGAATAACCATAATACGAATAGTTTATAACCTTTATTTTTACTTACACCTAGCTCTTTCATTAATACATCTTTCTTCATTTTTAAAGGAACAAAGATAGAAACTAATAATACACCAAGTGGCATTAATACGTTACTTACTGCATAGTCCGCTAAATCAAAGACTGTCTTCCCGAAAATCTTCAGATCACTTAATATACCGAATGATAATGCTGATGGTACCCCAACAACGAAGATTAATAACCCTACGATTAAGGCCATTTTTTCACGTTTCCCTTTACCTTTTGATGTTAACGATGCAACACTAATTTCTAACATCGAAATTGCTGATGTAATCGTAGCGAAGAAGAATAGTAATAAGAAAACGATGAAGAATAATTTTCCGAATGCCATTTTACTGAAAATAGCTGGCAATACGATAAATAATAGTCCTGGTCCTTGAGATGGTTCCATCCCAAATGCGAACACAACTGGGAAAATTGCAAGTCCTGCAAGTAATGTAATAACAAGAGTTAAGGCTACGATAGAAAATGCTGAACGTGGTAAGCTTTCTTCTTTCGGTAAGTATGAGCTATACGTTACCATAACGGCTACCCCAACAGATAATGAGAAGAACGATTGCCCCATTGCGTATAAAATAACTTCTGATGTTACATGTGAGAAATCAGGTTGTAAGAAGAAACGAACGCCTTCTCCAGCACCATCTAACGTAAGTGCACGAACGATTAATACAAAGAATAAAACGAATAGTGCTGGCATGAAATATTTATTTACTTTTTCAACACCATTTTGTACACCTTTACTTACGATGAAAATAGTAATAAGGATGAATAATAGCTGTGATCCAACTGCTAAATATGGATTGGAAATGATTTCACCAAACGTAGCTTCGTATGCTCCATTTCCTTCCCATAGTCTACCTGTAATTGCATTCCATAAATATAATAAAATCCAGCCTCCTACAACACTGTAGAAAGAAAGTAATATGAAACATGTTACAATTCCTAATTTACCTAACCAAGGCCATAACGTTTTAGGAGCAATCTCTCTATATGCATCGACAGCCTCTTTTTGTGTACTTCTTCCAATAACAAATTCAGCTAATAATAGCGGTAAACCAATTAATAATGTGAAACCGATGAAAATTAGGAAGAACGCTCCGCCTCCTCCAATGCCGGCCATATATGGGAATTTCCAAATCGCCCCAAGACCAATTGCCGAACCTGCTGCAGCTAATACGAAACCTAATTTCGATGTCCATTGCTGTGAATTCATTTGTTAATCTCCTCTCTATCTCTTTTTCTTTGTTACAATTCGGTATTTATATTGTTCTATCAATACTCTTTTCTAATACGTTCACTTCCTCCCTAATAATAAAAAAACGCCCCTACGTAAATACGTAGGGACGACAAAATTATCGCGGTACCACCCTAGTTGTGAAGAACACTAAGAAACCACCTAAATAAAAACGCCCCTACGCAAAAACGTAGGGACGATAAAATATCGCGGTACCACCCTAGTTATGAAGCCACACCAAAGTTAGGACCTAAATAAAAAACGTCCCTACGTAAATACGTAGGGACGATAAATATCGCGGTACCACCCTAGTTGTGAAAAAATCTTCACCACTTTATTTGATAACGGTATAAACTACCGTCTTTCATTTCCTCAAAATATGAGATTTATGAAAGATGCTCCAGGACGAACTTCATAAATAATCTATATACTGATTCACACCAACCATCAGCTCTCTGAAATAGGGAGATATTCACTACTATACCCTTTCATTGCCCAAATATTATTTTCCGAATTGATTACTATCATTTTTATCACACATTAAAAATAGTGTCAACTTATATTTCGAATTTTTATGTATTACAATCTATTTAAAAATTCGAAATATAAGTTTTAGTTTAGAAAACAAGTAGCTTAGTACATAACGAATTCTAACAGGCAATAGAAAAAGAATTACGTATTATTGATACTTATTCAATAATACAAATCATCTAGAAACATAACCTGTCTCTCTGTATTCATTTTTTAAGAGTTTGATGGATACCAAGAAAATTTCGCATCACTATCCAGTGGTCTATTTTTCGTTTCTTCTTTAATTACACGAAACCATTCATTTAGAATTTGAGTTTTGGGCAATTGAGCAGCAAGGCTATCTTCCCAAATTATATGTGAGAACCAGGCTTTCGTTTCCCATTCAAACTGCAATTGTGCGAACGAAATTATAGGGTGATCAGCTCCACGAAATTGCTCATTTACTGCATTTGAAACTTCTGGAGCTTGCGGTAACAACTCGTTCTGAATTCTATTTCTTATCGTCTCATTTTCTAGCTGATCCCAGAAATACAATTGCCCATTTATTTGATAAAAAATATCAAATGAAGCCTCACCTTTCTTCAAATTCAATAACACGAAGGCACGTTCCACATCATTGTCAGCCGCTTTTACAGCATTAAAAATTATATTTTGTGCCATTGATACCCAGTAACTAGTCGCTTCCTCTACCGGTGATTCAACATACAATTCTTCACTTAATTCATGAAGAGTAGCTTCTTGCTCATTTACTTTTTCAACTTTTTTAAAAAACCTATTAAAAAACCCCATAACTTCCCCCTTATTACTATTTTCTATTTCACAAAATAAAAAATAGATTTTTCTTGCTCATCCACATTTACTCCTGGCGCGTATGTATGAACTTGTTGCAACACTTCTTCTATCAGCAACTCTAACTCCTGCACACTTTTTTCTGGATTCCCTATTAATGTGTCCGCCATACGTTCATATAATTTTTCAGGTTTAATAGTCATTCGTTCCACATTATTAGGCATCCATTTAAACGCTGGATGATGTACGTACATTTTATTCAAACCAAATAAAACACCGAATATGTTCCTTTGTACTTCGCAAATAACGTCATAAAGCATAAGCCAATCTTTCCGTTTTAAAAGCGCCTTTCGATTGTGCCAACGATTACTTAACCATAGATTTTCTGAAATCATCCGTTTTGCTAGTTCATCTGAATATGCCGCTACTTTTTCTTTTAATTCATTCACTTTCCCTTCTCCATACAAACTAACACCATCATGAATGGATGATACAATACATTGTTTTTCATAACTTATATCATATTGATCCACCACATCCGAAATCACTTTCTCTACTGTCTCTGTTAAAAAGTTACTAATCTCTAATTTAATTCCCTCTTTCGTTAAATACGTTTCCGACCATTCTTCTTCCTCATACGGATGATACGATAATATTGTCCCATCAATATGATGAATAGGGGCCCTACGATCCTCATCTTCTGGCGGTGTTGACCATAAAATATGTAATTCTATATCTGAATGTTCATCTTCAAGCTTTCTAGCTACTGAACCCGCTAAAATAATAGCTTCTACTTTCGGATTTTTCCTATAAATCTCTGACATCTCTATCGCTTTCTCTTTTAATCCCATTTCATTTCCCCCTAAAATTGCAGTAATCCCCTATATTTCATTTATCTATTTCGATATTACAGCTTGCATTACCTTTTCAAATTCCTACTTAATCATATCTGTATCCAATAGCGCTGAATAACTTCACCAGTACGAGAAGAAACTACTTCATTTTCTAACACACCTCCAACCTTTTGAATCGTTTTAGCAGAACCGATATTGGATTTATCGCAAGTTATTAATACTTTCTGCAATCCTAATTTTTGCGCTTCAGCTAATGCAAGTTGTAGTTGTTTCGTAGCGTAACCGTGGCGACGTTTATTCGGATGGACACTATATCCAATATGACCGCTTTCCCGTAATAATTCTGGATTTAATCTATGTCTAATATTCACAAAACCTATAAGTTCCCCTTTTTCAAAACTTAAAAACTGACTAGATGGCACTCGATTAGCTAGTAAATTTTCTCCTAGTTCTTGTTTACTCACTTTTTCAAACCATTCATCAAGAGAATCAAAGTTTTGTAAAGAACTACTTCCATGTGGTTGTTCCCCTGAGTGTAAAAACGCTTGTCTATACGCCGTAATATGCTCACTATATTCATGGATTGGTTTTAATAGTTTCATTGTTCTTCTCCCCCTCTTCATTCCATAAAACAAACACCTTAATAGCAGCTATTCACTATTAAGGTGTTTCTATCCTTTTTATTCAAATAACCCCATGCTTAAATAACGTTCACCTGTATCAGGCGCAATACATAAAACTTTTTTACCAACGCCTAGGCGTTTCGCTATCATGATTGCAGCGTAAACAGATGCTCCAGAAGATGGCCCAACTAATAATCCTTCTTGTCTAGCTAAGTTTCTCATTGTCGTTAAAGCCTCTTCATCTGCAATTTGAATAATTTCGTTATACACTTCTGTATTTAAGTTTTTCGGAATAAATCCTGGGCTTGTTCCTACTAGTTTATGAGGACCTGGTACACCACCGGATAAAACGGGAGATCCTTTCGGTTCCACTACTGCAATATATAAGTTTGGCAATTTCTCTTTTAACGTTTCACCAGTCCCTGTAATCGTTCCGCCTGTTCCTGCCGTTGCAACAAAAGCATCAAGCTCTCCATCCATTTGTTCGTAAATTTCAAGTGCAGTCGTATAACGGTGAATATTCGGATTAGCTGGATTTTCAAATTGTTGCGGGATAAAACTATTCGGTATTTGTTTTTGCAGTTCTAACGCCTTCGCAATTGCTCCTGGCATTCTTTGTTCTGCTGGTGTTAAAACTACTTCTGCTCCGTATGCTTTCAATAAATTAATACGCTCTTTTGACATATTATCTGGCATAATTAAAATCGCTTTATACCCTTTAGCTGCTGCATTCATCGCTAAACCAATCCCTGTATTCCCGCTTGTCGGTTCAATAATTGTATCTCCTGGTTTGATGAGACCATTTTCTTCTGCAACGTGAAGTAAATTATAAGCAGCACGGTCTTTCACACTGCGCGATGGATTAAACATTTCTAGTTTCACATACACATCTGCTGCGTCTTCTGGAATAAATTTAGATAATCGGACGACAGGTGTATCTCCTATTAATTCCGTAACGTTTTCACACAATTTCATAGCGCATCCCCTATTCTATCGTTTTCTTATCACTTGGCAGTAACCATGAAGTGAGTCCAATTAATGGTAGACAACTACATAATAGCATAATAAATTGCAGGCTATATATATCTGCTAATTTCCCAAGAACTACAGCACCTAATGCTCCAAGTCCAAATGCAAGACCTACGATTAATCCTGACACCATTCCCACTTTTCCAGGCACAAGCTCTTGTGCATATACAACAATTACACTAAAACTACTTGAACTAATAAAACCGATACATAAAAATAACGGTACGACCCACACAAGTGAGACATGTGGTAATAACAGTGCAAGTGGCGCTGAACCTAACATTGAAAATACGATGATATTTTTCTTACCAAATCGATCTGCTAACGGTCCTCCGAAGAAAGTGCCTAACACACCAGCAATCATAAATGCGAATACGAAATACTGGGCATTTTTTATAGATAAACCGTAATGCTCTATTAAGTAAAATTGATAGAAATTCCCGATACCAGCACCGTACCAAGAGCGTACAAAAGTAAGAAAAACAAGAAGTATAATAACGAATTTAATGTGTGTACTTACAATTGCATTTTCCGCCTCAAGTGCAGCCCTCTTCTTCCTTCTTACAGCACCGGTTGCTAATTCATTTTTGTACCAATTCGATACGAAAATTAATAATGCAATTCCTACTGCTGCAAATGCTGTAAAACCTAATGAACCAATTTGACCGAGTGGAACGAAAATTAGCGCTGTAAAAATAGGAGCTAGAGAATTCCCCGTGTTTCCCCCAACTTGATAAATTGCTTGCGCTAACCCTCGTTTTGCACCTGCCGCCATATACGCAACACGAGCGCCTTCTGGATGAAAGACTGCGGAACCTAAACCAATAAATAAAACAGAAATAATAACAATAATAAAGTTTGGTGCAAACGCGAGTCCAATCATTCCAAGCATACTTGAAAACATGCCGAGTGGTAATAAAAATGGTGACGGCTTCTTATCTGAATACATACCAAACACCGGTTGCATAATCGATGACGTCATATTTAATGCAAACGCAATCCACCCTACTTGCATATAGGATAAATTCATCGTTTTTTCCAAAATAGGAAACAACGCCGGCACAACTGCTTGCATCGAATCATTTAAAAAATGCCCAAAGCTAATCGCAAATAAAATTCGATATATTGTCGGTGTTTCTACAGTTTTTTTGTGTGAAACTGCCTGCATATGTGAATCTCCCCTTTCTGTACAAAATATATATTTATTACAGTAGGTGTAATAAATTCTGACTTTTGAAACATTTCTATTCTATACTGCTTTCATTTCTTTTTCCAGAAATATAACTTAACTCCCGTCATTGGCTTGCATCCTTGTAACTTTCAGCGGTAAAACAGTACAAAAAAAAGACAACCCAATCACATACTGGGTTGCCTCTTACATTAAATTGCAAAATGCTTATACTTCTCGTAATCACTCGTCTTACATTCTATTTGTAATTTGGTACCTTCGTTTTCGTAACTCGTAGATAAAACGTGTGCATGATTATTGAAATACGAAACTACCTGTCCTTGATCATATGGAATTAACATTTCACACTTCGTATATTCTTTATAGATGTGTGAGCGAATCATTTCTACAAGTTCTTCAATTCCAACATGTTTCTTCGCTGATAAATAAACGCGATCTTCTTGCACTTTCGGAATTTCAACATCTACCATATCTGATTTATTATAAGCATAGATCGTTGGAATATTTTCTACTCCAATTTTCTTTAACGTTTCATTTGTAATATCAATTAATTGTTCATAATTTGGATTTGCGTAATCTACAACGTGAATAAGTAGGTCTGCTTCCGCTACTTCTTCTAACGTTGAACGGAACGCCTTCACAAGATGATGTGGTAATTTACTTACAAATCCAACTGTATCTGTTAATAAAAATGATTTATTATCTGGCAAATCAATATTTCGTACAGATGTTTCTAACGTCGCGAATAACATATCTTTTTCAAATACTTGTTTTTCTTCTGTACCATTATAAATTTCAAGCATTGCATTCATCGTCGTTGACTTTCCTGCATTCGTATAACCTACTAATGCTACAACAGGTATTTCATTTTTCTTACGCTGCTTTCGTTGCGTTTGACGCTGGGCAACGAGCGCTTCTAAATCTTTATTCAAAACTGAAATTTGTTCTTCAATTTTACGACGGTCTAACTCTAACTTCTTTTCACCGACACCTTTATTTTTCGTACCAACGCCGCCGCTCTGTCTCCCTAACGATTCACGAAGACCGATTAAACGAGGCATCATATACTGAAGGTGTGCTACTTCTACTTGTAGCTGTGCTTCTTTCGTTTTCGCACGTTGCGCAAAAATATCTAAAATTAAAATGGTACGATCAATTACCTTACAATCTAAATCCTCTTCTAAATTTCGAATTTGTGAAGGAGATAATTCATCATTAAAGATAACCATATTGGCATCTATTTCTTGTACATACGCTGCAACTTCTTCAATCTTTCCTTTTCCGATATAATGCGATGGATTTACTCGTTGTAAATTTTGCGTTACTTGCCCAATTACCTCTACATCACAAGCTTCCGCAAGATTTGTTAACTCTTCCATCGAATATGCAAAATCATCTTCATTACCTACATTTACTCCAACTAAAACTGCTCTTTGTAATACTTCTTCCATATATTTATTCCTCCATTTCGATTACGTAAAATAAAAAACACAGGTCGCTGCCTGTGTTTTCGTAAACGGATAAGGGTTCACCAAAGAAATAGAAGAAAGCTATGCTTTCATCCTATTTTATAGTCAAAAAGTCCCAAGATTGTATACGTATCCACAGTAAGTGTTCACTTATACAATCCCATTCTATTTATAAAGGCAAAACAAAAAGAGGGCGTATTCGTCCCTCCCTCTTTTTCACATATAAGCTTAATAAAGGGTTCCTTTAAAATAGGCAGACCAATCCCGTTCACTCTGTACACAGACAGAGCCTTTGAGCGCTATTCAATTATTGGCACAAAGTATTGAGACGTAATCTGATTAAGATCAAAGGAAGCCCCTCCGTTCATTTTAAGTTACATAAAGTGTAGCATAAGTAATTCGCTTTCACAAGGTTTAACAACCTATATCACACGAAAGAAAATCTTTATATTTTTACTTTAATCTTCATTTTTTGCGAGTTTTTCTCACAATAAAAATAACAAAAACAATCATCAATAACAAACCAATGGAAATAATAGCAACTTGCCGCCAATTTAAACCGCTCACCATCTCACCTTTTAAATCCACTTTCTTCGTCGGAACAGACTCTTTTGCAATTTGACTTAAAGCCGCTTTGTCCGCCCCTGCCTCATCCAATCTCTTCGTTCCACTACAACTATTTGTGTGTAATTGTTTTTCTGATCCTCTTTGAGTAGAAAATACTAAGTACTCCCCTCCTTCTACAAAGCGAAACATACAATCACCACCCTTTGTATATACGATAATTTGCGAAGAAGTTGTCCCTTTCCAAATTTTCTTCACTTCAAATAACACTTCAGTTCCAACCCCTGCTTTCCTTCCAACCTCAATTACTTTTCCCTCAAACACTACATCGTTTTTTTGAAATGCATCTTCTGTTGATACTTTAATACAATCACAAGCATAAGATTTCTCTGGAAAAATAATAAGAATAAAGCTACAAATGATGACGACAGGAAACATGTGTAAAATCCTTTTCAAGGAGCTCAACTCCCTTCATTATCAATTTTAGAAACTTCTCGTATATTATTTTTACAGCACTCGCCAAATTCCTTCATAGTAAGTTAAGTATTATCGTTTTAATACAACAAAAATCTTTATTGACATTTTTATAACCTAATATTAGTATCAGGTTATAAAAATAAAAGTTAGGAGATGTTCCTATGCATTCTAAATCTCGTATTACTGCAATTGGTACTTATGTTCCAGATCAAATATTGTCTAATAACGATTTAGAAAAGATGGTCCATACGAATGATGAATGGATTGTACAAAGAACAGGAATGAAGGAAAGAAGAATCGCTAGCGGCGAAGAATACTCCTCAAACTTAGCCATTAAAGCAATTGAAAATTTATGTACAACATATAAGAAAAACTTAGAAGATGTCGACTGTATCATTGTCGCTACTACTACTGCTGATTACGTTTTCCCTAGTGTTGCTTGCCAAATACAACAATACTTCAACATACCTCATACACTAGCTTTTGATTTAAATGCAACTTGTGCTGGTTTTACATATGGACTACACGTCGGTAATAGCTTAATCACTTCTGGATCACATGAAAAAGTACTTGTCGTAGCGACAGAGACATTATCTAAAGTTACTGATTATACCGATAGAACGACCTGTATTTTATTCGGTGATGGTGCTGGAGCTATTTTATTAGAAAGAGATGAAAACACCCCAAGCTTTATCGCTGCTCACATGGGAACAAACGGTGATGGCGGCATTCATCTATATAGAACAAACTTATCTACTACTATGAATGGCACACCACTGCAAACAAATGAAAAAATCGTTCAAAATGGAAGAGAAGTATATAAATGGGCAACACGCACAGTACCAAAAGGCATAAAAAATTTATTACATACCGTAAATATGCAAGTAGATGATATAGACTGGTTCATACCCCACAGCGCTAACTTACGAATGATCGAATCTATTTGCGAAAAATCTCAAATTCCAATACAAAAAACATTAACGAGCGTGGAATATATGGGGAATACCTCTTCAGTCACCATTCCACTCGCTTTAAATTTAGCTATAAAAGAAGGGAAATTAAATAACGGAGACACACTTTTACTATACGGATTTGGTGGCGGACTTACGCATTTAGGGCTTATTGTAGAGTGGAATTTAATTTAAGTGTATAAAAAGAGGTTCTAGTCAGTAACTAGAACCTCTTTTTCATTTAATTTCTTGCCCCTTTTCGAGACCATATCACAACAGGAATAAGTAATAACGCTAACACGCCTCCAGCCAATGACAATGCCGCATAACTTGAATTCGCTACTACCATACCTGACATTGCTCCACCAGAAGCTCCAGCTAGCGCAATAAAAACATCTATTTTCCCTTGTGTTTTAGCACGTGTAGACGGTGTTGTGGAATCAACGATTTGTGCTGTACCACTTATCAATCCGAGGTTCCATCCTAGCCCAAGTAAAGACAGAGCAACGATTAATAATAATAAAGAATCACTTGGCGCTATCGCAGCTATGACACCCGCTGCAAGTAAAATCACTCCACCAGCTATGCTCATTGTAGTTCGGCCAATTTTATCAATTAACATTCCTGTAACAAGAGATGGAAGATACATTGCACCTACATGAAAACCTATCACAAGTCCTACTGCACTTAAACCGTGACCGTGGTGTCCCATATGAACTGGCGTCATCGTCATAATCGCAACCATCACTATTTGCGTAAGTATCATTACGATTGCTCCAACTGTAATACCTCGTTTATTTTCTTTCGCTTCTTCTATTATTGGTTGTCCTTTATATGTATGTTCCTGTTTATATCTTTCTATTATGTTAGCAATAATCAAAGGATCTGGACGAAGCATAACAAAAAGAACTAGACCCGCCAGTATAAATGCTGCTGCCGATAGTATGAACGGACCTGCAAGTTTAGGAACTCCAATTGAATGAGCAAAACTTCCCATTACCCCTACTAAATTTGGTCCTGCAACTGCACCGAAAGTCGTCATTACCATCGTAATACTAACAGCCGTTGCTCTCTGCTTCTTATCTGCTAAATCTGTACCTGCATAACGAGCTTGTAGATTCGTGGCTGTACCAGCACCATATATAAGTAAAGAAATAAGTAAAAGAATAATACTATTTGTTAAAGCTGCCATTACAACACCAATTGCTCCAAATCCACCTACTATAAACCCTGTTGCAAGACCTATTCGGCGTCCATATCGTTGCGAAAGCTTCCCTACTATGAAAGCTGCTAATGCCGATCCTAATGTAAACATAGCAGTTGGTAATCCTGCAAATGCATCTGTTCCAAGCATTTGTTGCGCAAGAAGTGCTCCCACTGTAATACCAGCAGCTAGTCCTGCACCGCCAAACATTTGTGAAATGCTGACGATTATTAACGTTCGTTTGTATAGTTTTTGTTGCTCTTCTTCTGTGTACACATGATTATCTATTAAAGCCCCTGCCTTATCTAGCAATTCCCCATCCTCCTTTTAAAATTAATCCCTCTTGTTAATGTACTATGTATAACGTTACATATTCAATGGCATTTTCCATTCCTTCCTTTCATTCTAAAAAACTTTCTGATCATACTCGACTTATCCCATGCTATATTAAAAATACTACTATTCACAATAGGCAAGGATGAAACAATGAAAAAAACAGTAGAATTATGTGAAGCTTGCAAACATGATCCAGTATATAAAATAGAAGAATCCGATCAAGCAAATCAACCTTATAAATTATGTAACCGATGTCATGAGCGTCTTATTTCGTTATCTTTACATCCTAAAGAATGGTACCACCTTGTAATGATTCACTCACCTTATAAATATTATTTGCATGATAGTTTTTATGAAGAAGATGGTAAAGCGAAGCAACCAAAATTAGAGATGAATGAGCACAAACTTACACCCGTGCCCACTTTAGAAGAAGTTCGCTCTAGTTTAGAGGAATTACTTGATTACACCATGACTAGATGGTTTCTTCAAGAAGCAGAAATTGAAGCTCTTAATAGGTACGATCAAAACGAAGTACTAGATGCTGTTATAAACCGCTTTTCAAACACAATGAATGGTGTAATTAAAACTAGATTACTTGAGATTGTTATATGTATACTAGGAGAATTCGCCTCAGATTGGATAAGAAAACTGTGGAAGGCATTTGATGAAGATTTACTTGCACCTCTTTCTCACGCTGCAGCTTATTGTTTACCATTTGAAGAAGCCTTTCCTTTAGTAATAGAAAGGCTAAAAACAGTATTAAAAAGTGAGCTTCCGACCACTTCCTTCATTTGTCTGCATTCTTTTCAATCCTCAGAAACATTAGATTGGATAGAGGAACATGCAGTATCATTTCATAACGATTGGGCGCGATTAGCTGCAGTATCACAACTAACTTGGAGACGAATTAAGTCTTGGCTAACAAAAGGACACCCTTTAAGTTTAATAGCACTTGATGCAATGGTTAGCTGTATACCTGCAAATGAAGATGTACTATATAAAATGGCTCCAAAAATTTTATTAGCAGATCCGTCAGAAATAAAGTCAACCTTAATAGCTTACAAACAAAGAGACAATGTTCCAACTGTCAAAAGAAGTGTTGAAACTATTTTAGAAAACAAGACAGAAATATTTCAATACATGAATCCTTTACAAATATCTATCAAAAAGAAACCACAAAACTTTTTAGTTATGGATGGCACAGTACAAATCCATGAAAACAGACTGGATGAATACGTAGACTTCATTAATACAAACAACTTTACTGATGTTTACATTAATGATTTTAGGTATAGTTTGCACCATATTAATTTTCTTGAACACTGCCCGCAAATTGAAAGCTTACACATTAGTAGTATATATATTACTGATTATTCAGCCCTATATAAATTAAAAAACTTAAAATCTTTATCACTAGAAGAACCACAAGTTCCACTAAACTTAACAGAGCTAGAAAGCTTTACAAATTTAGAGGAACTTCACATAAAGTGTAATAAAAACATTAAAGGCTTCGAATCTTGTCCTAACTTAAAAGAACTATACATTTGGAAATACAAACCGAAACAAAAGAACCTTGAAGAATTAATGTCTTTACAAAAAATTGAAAAACTAAGCATTACACAAGGGAACATTAATTCATTAAAAGGATGTAGGTCATTACCTAAATTAAAGCATTTAGAACTCAATTATTTAAGAAATTTAGAGCATATTGACGAAATTGAAAACAATGCTTCAACTTTAAAACACATCGAATTCGACCATTGCAGTAAGCTTAAAAACCACGAATATTTGCGCTATTTAACGGAATTAGAAACTCTCATCTTATCAAGTTGTGGTAACATACGAAATCTACAATTCATTAAAGAACTACAAAAATTAAAACATTTAAGCTTCGTGGATTCTACGATTGTAGACGGAAATTTAGAATCTTGCGTCGGAATTGATTTTGTTGGTTTTAATAATAAAAGGCATTATAGTCATAAATTTAAAGAATTAAATCCAGATTTTTCATACTAACGTAAGGAAAACAGGCTAATAGCAGCCTGTTTTCCTTTACGCTTCTTCTACTATCCTTCCCTTTCTCTTTTTACTCAAAGCTTTCCCTTCCCAAAACAACAAACTTACGAAAGCACAAATTAAAATAATTGGCACACTTGCTTTATATAAATCTGTAAAACTCATAGCCATCTGATTCTTGGCATAATGATTCACATCATTTGAAAATGTGAGTACCTCTTTCTTTATACTTTCCTCTTGTTTTTCAACTTCTTTTGTCACTTTCCTCATAACTTCTTCTCTTTTTACATCTCTATATTCTACTGGAACTTTTCTTAATATTTCATCCGTCTTGTCGCGAATCAATTCTTCCTTTTTCTCTTTACTTAATCCCATTGTCATTGCATTTTGTTTCTTATTTATATTCGACTCTAAACTTTGATTCTCTATTTTCTCTTTAGTCATTTGTAAAATTTCAGTTTGCTCAGTACTATTCACATGAATAGTACGCACCTTTTCTTCTGCATAACGATATACTTTTTCTTTATTTACAGTTAAATTGTGAGTTAAGTTAGAGACAAATATTGCGACTGCCAATACAATTCCGACTTGTCGTAACATTGATACAACACTTTGAGAAGCAGTTAACAATTCTCCTTCAAACGAAGACGCACTTAAAACTGTAATTGGCCCCACTACTAAACCATATCCAACACCTAATATCATACATGGAATAATAATTTCTATATTTGTTGAATGAACATCAATCATTTGCAACCAATAGTAGGAAAGCCCCATAACAAGAAATCCTGACAAAATAATAGTTACTTTTCCGAGTTTTTTAATTAAAGTTGCTGCAACTGGTGAGACAAAAAATATCATTGCTGAAATAGGTGTCACTAAAAAAGCCGCTTCAATTTCCGTTCGACCCTGTAGTTTCGTCAAGAACGTTGGAAGCAATACAGTAACTCCAATTAAAAATAAATTACTCAATATAACAACGATCGACGCTCCGACAAACATTCGATCTTGAAATAACTTTAAATTCACCATTGGGTTATGAATCTTTCGTTCTACTAAAATAAATAGAATAAGAGAAATAGTGCTAATTGCATAACAAGACAAAGCAATATTACTTTGCCATCCCCATGTATTACCTTTTACTAATATGAGAGTAAATGAAAAAATTGCTGTGCTACTTAATAGTAGTCCTATCCAATCTATTTTTGAGATAATACGTTCTTCATTTTTTATTTGTAGCATGATGCAACATAACACGATTCCTATTATACAAACCGGAACATTAACGAAGAACACCCATCTCCATCCTAAATTTTGCGTAATAATTCCACCTATTACTGGTCCCATAGCAGCTGACAATCCTTGTGTTACTCCTAAAATCGCAAGCGCAACATGCCTTTTAGCTAATGGCATAGCTGATACACCAATTACCATACTTGTTGGAAATAAAATCGCTGCCCCAATACTTTGTATAAAACGAGAAAAAATAAGAAAATCACCTGTATTAGCAAAAGCGCAAAGTACCGATCCACCACCAAAAATCACCAGACCCAGAATATACATCTTTGCTTTTCCAAAGATATCAGCTATCCGCCCTAACGGAATGGCAAGTACTGCAATCGTCATTGTATAAACATTTAATACCCAAGACATCTTTTCTAACGAAGTATTTACACTCGATTGTATTGCCGGTAAAGCTATATTCATAATTGTCGTATCAATCATACAAAGAAAGATACCTAGACACATTAAAAAGACAATCTTAATACCCTTTGATTGCTCCATCTTTATATACCCCTTTATTTATTGTGAACGCGTTTTTCATTCTTCTGTTTTATTGTTTTCTTTCGCCTCTAACTCTTCTAATTTTTTCTTCAAAGTCTCCACTTGTGCACTATACGATGCAATACCTACATCTAGTGAAATTTCTTCGACGAAAGTAATACCTACTCTCCACTTTTCATATTTCAATCGAAGATCTGCAATGTACGCTTCTTTTCTTTCAATTTCATCTTTAATCCATTTTTTTATTGTTACATCATCACTATAGTTACCAAAATACATTCTCATTAAAAAATCCGAACGTAAAGCATCCTTCTCTACAGGCGTCTGCATGTATTGATAAAACTCTTCACGTCCTTCATCTGTAATAAAGTACATTTTCTTATTCGGTTTCCCCTCTTGCATGACAACCTCTTTTTTTATTTTCCCTTCATTCTCCAATTGTCGTAACGTTGGATAAATCATTCCAAAACTTCCATCAAAAAAATGAGTAAATACGTCTTCAAACACAATTTTAATATCGTAACCAGACAATTCCTTTTCCATTAATAAACCTAAAACAACATCTCTTCCCTTCAAAGTAAAACCCCCACACATTATATAATCAATAATCATATTAACAATGTTAATATGATTATTGATTATATACCTTATTCTGTTAATTGTAAAATGTTTCTAAATAAAAAAGCCCCATAATTTGGTTTCACCAATTCACAGGGCCATTTTCTTTTTTACTCTTTCACACCTACATCTTGCAAAACTTCAATATCCTCTTTCATTTCATAATAATAAGAAGGCAATTCTATACCATGTTCTAAGAAATAATCCTCAATGAATGAAATAATGATTTTTAACGTTTTCACACGGGCATACAATTTATCGTTACTTTCAATAATATGCCACTTCGCATTCGGCTTACTTGTTTTTTCAAACATGTCTTCCATTGCTTCAACATATTCATCCCATTTTTCACGATTACGCCAATCTTCGTCTGTAATTTTCCATCTTTTCAAAGGATTTTTCTCTCTATCTTTAAATCTCTTTAACTGTTCCTCTTTACTTATATGGTAGAAGAACTTCCCTATTATGTAATGGTCATCTGTTAGTAGTTTTTCAAAATCATTAATCTCATCATATGCTCTCATCCACTCTTCCTTTGTAGCAAATCCTTCAACACGCTCAACTAACACACGACCGTACCATGAGCGATCAAAAATGGTGATTTGCCCGTACTGTGGAATTTTGCGCCAGAAACGTTGCAAATAATGGTAACGTTTTTCATGAGGTGCAGGCGCTCCAATTGGATCTACTTGGAACCCACGTGGGTCAAGATGTTCCGTCACCCGCTTAATTGCCCCACCTTTACCAGCCGCATCCCATCCTTCCATAACAAGCATAACCGCGATTTTTTCTTCTTTCAAAATTTGCTGTAATGCTAATAAGCGCCTTTGATATTTTTCTAATTTCTTATTGTACTTAGATTTTGATTCAATTTTTTTCGTTAAGTCTACTTTAGCAAGATGTCCATTTTCCATAAAACAAATCCCCCTTGTTGTATGACAATGTTATTTTAACATATCCATTGGGATTTTTTTCAAATCCAAATTTATTTTGACAAACAATCGCACCTCTTCTTTATATCGATAAATTAATATTACTGATATACTTTTAAGCATCCTTAAGCACATCTATTATTAATTACAAAAACAAAAAAGGAGACTATGCAAAAAATCTCTACACAGCTTCCTTTTTTTAATATATATGTCGCTTAATTAGAAAGATTAACAATAAAAAATAGGAACTCCATCAATTCACTCATACTACAAACGAATGACAGGCGGAATACCTCCTTCTGGTAAAAAATAATCGAATACTGTAAAGCCAATAATTAAAATTGAAAATAATGTTATTATAATTCCACCTGGTAGTGTTAGAAAAAGGGTATTCGGCCTTCTCTTCATAGAGAAAATCATCGAGTATACCCCCAGAAGAAGACTTATTATAGCAATAGTTACATAAGCAACTACTGCATACCATGGATTGAGTTCTAATAAAACACCAGAAATAAATATATACAAAAATAATAATTGTAAAAAAATACTACTTCCCATACTTATGAGTTCTTTCAATATATCCTCCCCTAAAATCGTATGGTATATTATCTCAAAAAGAGAAGATAATAACAAGTAAATCCATTAAAGAATGGGAGCTCTAAAAAAAATGAAACGAAAAATATTAACTCTCTTTACGCTTATATGTTTAGCACTACCAATGCAAGCTAGTGCTTACACATTTCAGTCACTGCCGATTGCGTCAAAGTCTAAACAATGGTATGTCGAAATTGATAAATCCCATAATCCAAACAAGCAAGCAATCCAGCCAAAACAAGGTGTATTTGATACGTATAGTTTACTCGTAAAAAACATCGGTCATGATGTATCAAATGTATCTGTGGAAATACTTGATAACAATCCTACCTCTAAAGCTACCTTTAAACCTTCTACACCTAATGAAAACATTTCTAAAAGTCATACAAGCTTTGACTACATGGTATTCCCATTAGACTTTAATAGTCATAATTTTAAAGTTGTGATCACTTGGGAAGAAAAGAATTTCTCTTATAACGGCCATCCGGTAAATGAAGGTAAAAAAATGAAACAAACATTTGTATTTAATGAAGAATAAGTCCTAATTTCTTTAGGGCTTATTCTTCTTTTTTGAAACCTACTTGTATCGCTTCCGTCACTTCTTTTGTGATTTCTATTTTTGTTGCTTCCATACTAATTTTTTTGTGCCAAATGTGTATGGAAGGCTTTTCATTACAAAGATGTTTTATTAATACTAGTTGATTATATGCTAAGTTATTTTCTATATAGGTCTAGCCCTCTTTTCCCATATAATCAATTAAATCGACGAATACTCGGTACAGACAATGCTATTCCAATTGTTAAAATTACTAAACTAGCTAGTGTTATAATAGTTACCTCGCCACCTATGACAGTAGCTAACCAGCCTACAACTACGTATCCTAATGGCAATAAAGCAAAAGAACCCAACATATCAAGGCTTGCCACTCTTCCGAATGCTTCTTCTGGTACAAGCTCCTGTAAACTCGTTTCCCAAATGAGTCCAAATATCATCATGCCAAATCCTTCAATTGCCATTAAGAATATTAAAGCGGGTGCCCAAGAAATGAATGGCATAATTAATAAAGCAATGCCACTCATTAAAACACCTCCATAAGCCAGTAATCCTCTCTTATGCCACAGCTCTTTCCCACCAAATATTAATGCGGCAATTACAGCCCCACCACCAGAAAAGGCCATGCCAAGTCCATACAAGTAAGCTTCAAAATGATGATGAACATTAAATAACCATGGAATTAATACGACGATAATACCGGCATAACAAATATTTATAAAAGAAAAAACTAAAATTGTAATCCACAGCCACGGATGACTTTTTAAAACTAAAACACCTTCCATAAACTCTTGTTTGTAATTAAGCTTACTCTTTTCAATGGGTTTTACTTTTTTAAACTTAATTTCTTTTAAAAATAATAAACATAAAAATGATAATAAGTACGTTGCTGCATCTAGTCCGAAACCTATCCCTGCAGATGCAACCGATACGATTAACCCACCAAGTGCTGGCCCAATTAATCGTATACCTTGATTACTCATTTGAGTGAGTGCGTTAGCTGCATTACGAATTTCAGGGACGAATACTTTCGCCCTTACAGCAGAATATGCTGGTTGGAATATCCCTTCCATAAGTCCGTATATGGCAACGAGAATATATAAAATCGTAATTGTTAATAAATCCATAAATATAAGCGATGCAAGTAATAGCATTAATATACAGCGGATTATATCCGTAAATAACATTAACCTAACCCGATCAATTCGGTCTACAATTAAACCCGCAAACGGTAAAGCAAGAATATTAGGTAGCATGTACATTGCCATCGTCATCCCCATTACAACTGTTGAACCAGTTAATGAATACACAACAACTGGAAGTATGACCATAGTTATCGAACTACCTAAGGCCGAGAGTAATTGTCCAATCCATAAAAACTTAAAGTGCGTTGATACTTTAACTGGTAATAATAATTTTCCAATATAACCTAAACTTTTCTCCTTTTGTATTTCTCCTTGCATGTCTCTCCCCTCTTTTCGAATGACTATAGAATTTATAATATATAACTGAAAATTTATAACATTCCATTTCTAATTATATAAGAAACAATTATGTTATGGTAAAATTATCAAAAAAATATAAAGGAGAATACATCATTATGCCTCCAAATTCACATAACATCGAACATCAGATCTATACAATGTGTATGATCCAACGTAACAATGAAATTTTACTCATAAAACGCCCCAGCCATCGAGGTTTCCCTGGCTACATCGCTCCTGGCGGCAAAGTAGATTTCCCCGAAAGTATCGTTCAAGCCGCTATAAGAGAAGTAAAAGAAGAAACTGGATTACTTGTTTCCAATTTAACTTTTAAAGGATTAGATGAATATGTCAATCCGAAAGATAATGTTCGATATATGGTATTTAACTATTGGACAGACTCATTTGAAGGTGAACTTCTTTTGAATCCTCCTGAGGGTGAATTATTATGGATACCAATCAATACAGCACTAAAGCTACCTGTGCAAACTTGGTTTAAAGAAAGATTCCCATTATTTTTTGAAACAGGCACTTTTGAAATTCAACGTGTTTGGGATAATGAGCTAAATAAACAAATTTCTATGACAATTACCCATACATAAAAAAGCTTGGAAACCCATCCAAGCCTTTCTTACTTCTGTGCAATTTTTTCAATCTTATAATGAATATGTAAAAATTCAAGTCCAAATAGCCACATGCTATGATGAGCTGTTAACATTTTATCCTTACCCTCTGTAATGATGAAAGTCTCTGCTAACGGTAAACGGATTGTTAAGAACCGAGTATGTAAATAAATCCCCTCATCTCCCTGGCCATTTTCTCTTAACTTACTAGTAATGATTAAATCATGATTATCATTATATAGTTTCAAAATACCAGTCATATTCGAATAAGGTAAAGGTAAGGCGATATTCATATATGTCTCATTCTTATTTGTATGCTTTGAATAAAGAGCTACAAAAATAGATTCACCTGCTTCATTTTTCCTTATCCAAGCCCTTACATTCTCTCTTCCATCTTTCTCATCTATTACACTAATGATAGAGCCATGCATCGTTTCCCAATTGCCGCCCATCCCTAAATGTATTTGTCCTACATGCTTGCTCATTTTCTCATAACAAAATGCAAATAGGCGGAACCAACGAGCCCATTTAATATTTGATTGCAACTCATACTCTGTTGTATTTTCATAAAAACGAATAATACTTAAAGGTACCTTCGTCACGTCAAATGACTCACTATGAAAATCAGTTATTTGATCAACTAAACCGTTGTATTCCTTACTGCCTACTAAATTGCCGCTATATAAAAAAGCCTCACCAATTGCCACACTTCCTCTTAATTTACTCATTGGTTTCCCATAGTATTTATAATTCGGAACACTCTTTTCGATCATCCAGCCGACAAATGCCGGTAACGCTACTCCAATTCCGTTGACAACACCGTGAATCCAAACCATTTGAGCAATTGTAATCGTCATTACATGCTTCAAATTTCCGTATGAATATATAAGTGAGAACATAATTGTAACCATGAGTGTACTAGACGAAACGATTAAAAGAATCTTTGCACTGATAGCATTAAATTTTGCTCTCCAAACGTAAAATCCATATCCATAAATGGCACATAAATATAGGAGCACTGCAAAAAATTCAAATATTCTCGAGTATGTAATTCCTATTGCAACTGTCATAGGTGAAATCATGATGATAAACATAATAGCATCATATACTTTACTTCTCTTTTCTCTTTTTCTCCCTATTAAACCAGCTGATAATGGCAATAGAAACGCCGAATAATGAAAATGCGCTGCTGTGAGTAAAACAATGTCAGAGCTAAAATGCATAATTGAAAGTTTTGCTACTGAAGCAAAAAACCAAAAACCACCTAAAAACAAATAAATAAACGCACTATCTATGGCGATCTCTTCTAACGGCTTCCATCCTCTTTCTAGCAATCTACTTACACCAAATAACGCAACAATTCCTGTATATACAAACCAAACTAGCGCAAATACATTGTAATTTGTGACGAAAGCTAGCATTGCACAAATTGCTGCGATTGGATATAAAAACGATACGAATTTATAAAATAATAAATACGATCCATCTCTTTTTCTTTTATCAATAATACAAAGTGACATTGGTATAAATAATAAAACAGATAATAATATAATTGCTTCAACAGGATTTATATTCAACCACTCATATATTAGAAAAACAACATAACAAGCAAGCCCAAATATTATATTTTTCATATCGTTTATTTCCTTTCCACAAATGTTCCCTTATATGAAAAAAGCGAGCCAATTAACGGGTTTCGTACTTGTACATGAATTCGAAAACACTGTAGTGTTGCATCATAACTTTCAACAATTTTTGCTTCACCATACAAAAATTTTGGTAACGGCATTTTTCTTCCAAACATATAAAACCATTGTTTCTTTGAAGAAATATGCATTGCCCCTAACTCATCGATATGAAAATGCAGTGTAGAAACGAGTAAATGTGGTTCGCCAAAATAATCTACAATTTCATTTTCGTTTCCATCCAATTGCATAACTGCATTAAAATATCTTTTCTTATTATGAAAATAAAAAGTACGGTTCCACCTTACTAATTCTTGTCCATATTCATCTCGCTCAGCTATGTTTTGTATCGTAAATGGAATTTCCTCTCCTCGTTCCGAGAAAAACATTCGAAACTTCGATGCAATTTTTAATATAAATTTCACGAAAAAAGAGCCACCGTAAATTTCATCCATCTTTCCTTCACCTGTAAAACTATTCTCTTCTGTAATCGCATAACGCTTCTGCAATTCAGGATGAAGATTTTTATAGGTATCCCCTAATAATCGTTCATATATATTAACCATACACTTATCCCTTTCTCGCCCTATTGCAATTTTTCGCTCTTGGTAAATCGCAACTATTTATATAACCGACAATTGATAACCCCATTAGAAGAACATTTAATGTAATCGGATTAAACGGCTCTGTAAAGCTTGCAATATTCGTAAATCCTGCCGCTAATGTTAAAACTAGTAATACAATAATATGCAGTATAAATAATTTTCGTTTTGTTATTGGCAACAGCCATACAACACCGAAAATTATTTCTAACACCCCAATTATTTTAAGTATATATACACTATTTTCATTTGAACCGATTAATACAGAAAGCATCTTTACTTCTTCTAAATGAGTAAAAAGTAGTTTTGGCACTATCCCTTGATATATCCATACAAAAGCAAATAAAAAACATACGAGCCAATACGTCATTGTTCTTCTAATTAGTAACCTAGGATGAAGCCCCTTTTCTAACCATAATTTTAAGGCATCAAAACTCCAAGCAGTCGCCCAACCTAATAACGGACGAAAAATATAGGAATCTATCACATTTCCTATACGACCAAATCTTGTATCATAATCATATTGTGTCTCAAAATGGATGTATTCTTTATTCGGCGTATACTTCCAATAACCACGTCCTATTTGAATAAGAGATAATGTATTATCCGTCCAAAATTTTAAAGAGGAAATTCTTTCACCAGTTTCTTTTCTTATTTCACCTATTGATTCCCCTTCTCCAGCTATTTCAAACCCAAATCCAATCTTTGTTTTATACAAAAACTTCTGTGGTTCTCCTTCTTTTTTCTCTAAATACGAAATTTCAGTAAAGCGAGCATCCCACTCTGTATGTATATCTGGTTCTTGCGTATATTCCCATAATTTTCCCATCGTCGTGTTCATTTTTGTCGCAACATAAATAGGCTGTTTCCTTTTCATTCTCCCACCTCCTATGCACTATAAGTTTAATGTACATGCAATGAATTTATTTTGCTACATTTTTCACAAACTTCCTCAGAAAAAAGAAAGAATTTTTAAAATATATATAAAACACTTGATTCCCCGAAAAATTTAAATTATTATAAAACAAATGTTACCAACAACTTCATAAATCAAACACTCTCGCCTAAAACGTGAGATAGAGGTTGCGATACTTATAAGTATTCTAATGGAGACACAGAGATGTCTATGAACTTAGATGAAAGGAAGTATTGCCGAAATTGATAAGTTTCTCTGCATTTATCAATTGGGGCTGTTTTCGAATAGAAACAGAACTGTCATATGTACAGACGTGTACGTATGAAGAGCTATCTACAAAAAAGAGATATCATTTTTTATGATATTCCTTTTTTGGCGGTTTTTTTATTAGCTCCGTTTTCTGTTTCCCTTTTCCTGTAACAGCACCATCCTCACTTATTTGAGATGGTGTTTTTTGTTTGTCTTTCTGGTAACTACAGGAGTATTGGGATTTATATATTTCCTAATCTATTCTTAAAAATAGACGAAAGAAGGAATCTGTAATGGAAACAATTGTTCAAAAATTCGGTGGCACTTCTGTCGGAAGCGTCGAACGCATTCAACATGTAGCAAATTTAATTATTGAAGAATATGAACGAGGTCATAGCATTGTCTCTGTCGTTTCAGCAATGGGAAAAAGCACAGATGAACTTGTCGCACTCGCTAACGCTATCACAGAAAATCCAAGTAAACGTGAAATGGATATGCTTCTATCTACAGGAGAACAAGTAACTATTTCATTATTAACAATGGCACTGCAAGCAAAAGGCTATCATGCAATTTCATTAACAGGGTGGCAAGCAGGTATTACGACAGAATCTGTACATAGTAGTGCACGGATTACTGACATTCATACAGATCGTATTCAATCTTATCTTGCTGAAGGTACGATTGTTATTGTAGCTGGTTTCCAAGGAGTCAGTGAAGATTTTGAAGTTACAACGCTTGGACGAGGCGGTTCTGATACAACTGCTGTCGCATTAGCTGCTGCACTAAACGCAAAAAAATGTGATATTTACACAGATGTGACCGGCGTATATACGACGGATCCACGAGTTGTAAAAGATGCTTATAAATTAGATGAAATTTCTTATGACGAAATGTTAGAACTTGCAAACCTCGGTGCTGGTGTATTACACCCGCGTGCTGTTGAGTTTGCTAAAAATCATAATGTCATTTTAGAAGTTCGCTCAAGTATGGAACAAGAAAACGGAACAATTGTAAAAGGAGAATGTAACATGGAACAACAATCAATCGTTAAAGGTATTGCATTTAAAGATAATATTACACGCATCACAGTGAAAGGATTAGAACAAGGTTCACTTTCAACTGTTTTCTCTACATTAGCAGCGGCACATATTAATGTAGATATCATCATTCAAAGTATTACAAATGAAGGAACTGTTCATCTCTCCTTCTCCATCCATTCTAATGATTTAAGAGAAACATTAGAAGTATTGGAACAAAATCAAGAGGCACTTCACTATGAAGCAGTAGAATATGAAAATCATTTAGCAAAAGTATCAATCGTAGGATCTGGCATGGTATCTAACCCAGGTGTCGCTGCAAATATGTTCACTACTTTAAAAGAAGAAGATATTCATATTAAAATGGTAAGTACATCAGAAATTAAAGTGTCTGTCGTTATTGACCGCCTTCATTTAGTAACAGGCGTTGAGGCGCTGCATCAATCATTTATGGCGAAAATTGAGCCTTTCGTGCAAATGAGCTAATTTGATATGTTTAGTAACGCTTATAAAAAAAACATATTAATCTACTTCCTTCCTATTAATTAAAAAGCTATTCGTTAACAAGATGCTATATGATATATTAAAAAACACCTTGTCACATTTTCCTATACTGTGACAAGGTGTTTTTGACTGAAAGGAATTTGTAACTACTTAGTAGTATAATTATGAGGATAATTAAATAATAAACTTTTATACATAAGGAGATAAGACTATGGCAAAAAACAAATTACTACGAATGGACAATGTCAGCATCGTTGTAGAATCCCTTGATAACGCAATCTCTTTCTTTGAGGAGATTGGCTTGAATCTCGAAGGTCGAGCAAATGTCGAAGGTGAATGGGCTGGTCGCGTAACTGGACTCGGTTCTCAGTGCGTAGAGATTGCTATGATGGTCACTCCAGATGGCCACAGCCGAATTGAACTTTCGCGATTTCTCACCCCTCCTACTATAGCAGATCACCGAACAGCTCCTGTAAACGCCCTCGGTTATCTACGCGTCATGTTCACTGTCGAGGATATTGACGAAATGGTATCGAGACTCACTAAGCATGGTGCAGAGCTCGTTGGCGAAGTAGTTCAGTACGAGAACTCGTATCGTCTCTGCTACATTCGTGGAGTCGAAGGAATTTTAATCGGTTTAGCAGAAGAACTCGGTAATAAATAAGTAATGTTTTATAAAAAAGAGGGAATAGCTCTATATTTAAGCTATTCCCTTACTTCTATTAAAACAGATGAATGTTTTCTTTCTTGCAAGCTTCACGTAAATCGTCAGGCCATACAGAAGATTGAACTTCACCGATATGTGCTTTACGTAAGAAGTACATGCACATTCTTGATTGTCCAATGCCACCGCCGATTGTTAATGGTAGTACGTCTTCTAGTATACCTTTATGGAAATCATACTCACGTTTGAAGTCTTCACCAGTTTTCGTTAACTGCTCATCAAGTGATTTACTATCAACACGAATTCCCATTGATGATAACTCAAATGAAGATTGTAGTACTGGGTGCCAGAATAAAATGTCACCGTTTAATTTCCAATCGTCATAATCAGCTGCGCGTCCGTCATGCTTTTCACCTGAACGAAGTGCATCACCAATTCCGATAATGAAGACTGCACCGTGTTCTTTTGCAATTGCATGTTCACGATCTTTCGGTGTTAATTCTGGATATTTATCTTCTAATTCTTGAGAAGTAACGAAAACAATTTCTTCCGGTAAATACTTTCCAAGGAACGGATATTTTTCAAATAAGTGATCTTCTAAATCTTTGAATATTCCATAAATTGTTTGTACTGTTTTTTGTAAGTATTCAACAGTACGCCATTCTTTTTGAACGATTTTTTCCCAATCCCATTGGTCAACATAAATGGAATGCGTTGCATCAAGTTCTTCATCACGACGAATCGCGTTCATGTTTGTATATAAACCTTCACCAGCTTCATATCCGTATTCATGTAATGCAAATCGTTTCCATTTCGCTAGTGAATGAACAATTTCTAATTCTTCTCCTGAATGTAACATATCAAATTCAATTGGACGTTCTACACCGTTTAGGTGATCGTTTAATCCTGATTTTTTCGTTACGAATAATGGTGCAGATACGCGGAATAGTTCAAGGCGTTTTGCTAATTGGTCCTCGAAAAATGTTTTAACTTCCTTAATTGCAATTTGAGTCTCTCTTACTGTCATTAATGATTGATACATGGTGGTTTCCTCCTAAAATGTTTGGATGTTGTGAAAAGAAGCCAACAAAAAAAGCCCTTCTTTCCCAAAAAACTGGGACGAAAGGCTTTGGTTCCGCGGTACCACCCAAATTAGCAACAGAGGTTGCTCACTTATACAATACGGAGATGAAATATCTCGATACTGTTCTTCTTGTAACGGCGAAGTTCCCGGCTAAGTCTACTTTCCTATAAAGGATTTCGGTTAGCAACTCCAGGAGGTTCTTCATAATAGGCTTCGTATCAGGCTCACACCACCCCTGACTCGCTTAAACTACGTCCTACTACTACTCGTCCTTTCATAGTCGTTTTGTTGTCACATCTCTGAAACATTTTATTAATGATTATTCTATACAAAAAATAAAGAAAGTCAACAAAAAGTTTTAAAATATTTTTCAATTCTTTATTTTACGGCTTTATTGATTGTTGTTAATTTAACATCTTTACTTTTTCTGCCTCGTCAATCCAAAAAATGTTTCACTGACCGAAACTAACGTATACACAATAATTAATGTGATCGTTCGGAATATAGAATCCGCAGTATTTCTTATTATTTTCATTTTCTTTATAATTCCTTTCAGTTTACTTGCAATTTCATGATATACTATAGCATTCAAGCAGTTTGTTTTTACTTAAAACAAACATAGTCATTTATCCAGAATATTTTTCTAAAACATTGGCTATTATTAAATAAGATTTTTTATATAACGGAGTGATCATATGAGTAAAACGAAAGCAAAACCGAAAAAAGGTGTAGGACAAGGTACAGGAAGTAAAGGATGGAACCGTTGGCAATCAAGTGCAAAGAAAAAGGCAGCTGCCAAACCCTACAAAAGTAAAGGTACAAAGAAGTAATTTAAATAACATTTGATTTCTTTACTTTGCACAAAACAAAATATAATTATTACAACAAAAAGCTATGCTTTCACATGTGAAAGCATAGCTTTTTCATATTAAATCATTAAAATATCTCTTATTTCTTCCTCCGTAATGGATGCTAATTTTTCTTCTCCTGGCTCAATCACTTCAGCAATTAAATTTTTCTTACTTTCTTGCAGTTCATGCATTTTCTCCTCAATTGTTCCGTGGGCTACTAGCTTTATAACTTGTACTGTATTTTTTTGCCCCATTCGATACGCTCTATCAGCCGCTTGTTGTTCAA
Source organism: Bacillus sp. BF2-3 (assembly GCF_008368795.1). NCBI lineage: Bacteria > Bacillati > Bacillota > Bacilli > Caryophanales > Bacillaceae > Bacillus > Bacillus sp. BF2-3. Next base: position 161,367 of record NZ_QOSA01000002.1, on the reverse strand, counting down.
CAGCTGGATTCCACCATAAATCGTATAATATTACTGTATCTGCACCAGTTAAATTAAGTCCGGTACCACCAGCTTTTAAAGAAATGAGAAATAGATCCCCTTCTCCTTCGTTAAACCGATTGCACAGCTCTACACGTTCCTGTGCTGGTGTACTCCCGTCTAAATAAAAGTATGGAATTGCTTGGCGATTTAACTCACGACCAATAATGGAAAGCATCTTCGTAAATTGAGAAAAAATTAATATTCTCTTTCCTGTACTTCTACATTCCTCTAAAATCTCTAACAGTTGTTCAAATTTAGCTGAACTTCCTTTGTAATCATCAACAAATAAAGCAGGATGGCAACAAATTTGTCGCAATCTCGTTAAACCAGCTAAAATTCTAATTTTATTTTTACGTAACGTATCTTTGTCTAAATGCTTTAACGTTTCTTCCCTTAACTTCGCTAAATAAGCAGCATAAAGACTCTTTTGATCGGGTAATAACTCCGATGATTGTAAGTGCTCTATTTTCTCTGGCAACTCATTTAATACGTCCCCTTTTAATCGTCTTAATACGAATGGTTTCACTCGCTTCGCTATATCTTCACGCCTTAAATCACCGAACTCTTTTCTTCCTGGTAATAATTCTGGGAAGACGACATGGAAGATAGACCATAGCTCTTCTAATGAATTTTCTACAGGTGTACCCGTTAGCCCAAAACGGTATTCAGCTTGAATTGTTTTCACAGCTCTTGCCGTTTGCGTTGTAGGGTTTTTAAACGCCTGCGCTTCATCAAGGAATAGTGTATGAAATGGTCTTGCATACAATCTTATATCTCTTCTCAGTAATGGATATGACGTAATTACAACATCAAATTCCGTTATATCTTTCAAAATTTTCCGGCGCTCTGCTTGAATTCCATCTGCAATAACTGCTCTAATATGCGGGGCGAATTTTTTCAATTCACTAAACCAATTATAAACAAGAGATGATGGTGAAACGACTAATATTGGCAGTTTCTTTTCTCGAATCTCAGTCAAAACAGAATCTATAAAAGCAATGCTTTGCAACGTTTTTCCAAGTCCCATATCATCTGCTAAAATACCGCCAAAACGGTAATGAGCAAGTGTTTTCATCCATTCGAACCCATATACTTGATACTTTCTCATTTCTGCATTTAAAGTATTTGGCACAGCAAACTTTAATTTTTTCGGGTTTTGAATGTTTTCTACTAACTCTTGAACAGAATCATCCAAACTTAAAACATTGCCTTCATGAAGTCCGTTCATCCATTTTACACTTCGAATAAGCGGAACATTTACCTCTTCTCCATGTAAAAATTCTTTCCGAATACCTGATTCTTTTATAAACTGATTAATTTCATTAAACTCTTTACTCTCTAGCGATAAAAACGAACCATTCGCCAATCGATAATATTTACGTTTCTCTTCAAGAGCCGCTAATACACCTTTAATTTCTGCTTCTGGTATTCCTTTTATATCAAAACGAAATGACAACCAATCAATTCTTTCTTTTCTTCTCACTCTAATAAGAGGAACTGCATCCCCTTTACTAATTCGCAATTTGATTGCTGTTGTCGCATAAATATCAACTAAACCTTTTAATGTTGGCACAACGTGATATAAAAAGTTATACTCAGCTTCTTCATTATGCATAAAGTAACCGCCTTCTGTTTTTGCAAAAGCACTTTCACTCATAATGTCTAAAATCTCTTTTTCCTTTTTCTCATCACGATTAAAAACAGACGGCTGTCCATCCTCTTCTAGCGGATTAATCATGACGTTCCCATAGTGAAATTCAAGACCTGCTAATAAGCGATTTTTCACGCGGTCTAAATACAATTTCGCTTTTAGCGAAGGTGTTTCAACACGATCCGATATTACTTCATCAATGTGTACAGTTCCGAGCTTCATTAATCCTGGTACAACTTTCGCGACGAAATGTTCCATCTTACTTTCTGGAATATAAAACTGATTACTATTTGAGCGACTCATCATCTTTTGTAATTCAATAAGTCGCATACAATCTTCAATGTGTAAGTGATATAATTTCCCACTATAAAGTGCATTGTTATACATATCCATAACTTGTACACGATTTAAACCCTCTATATGAAGTGTAAATCCGCCATTATTTCCCTTCGTAAATTCAAAGTGTAACGGCAACAACCCTTTTGAAACTTGTAATCCCTGAAACAGTTGTTCATTTTGTTTCAGCTGTACATATTCAGCTTTAGAAAGTGAAAAGAGCATATCTTTCCATGAAGCTGGTGGTATAAATATCATACTTTCATCTTGTTTCGCATGTACTTCTAGCGTATTTTCATACATTTTTTCGTTATGATACATTTTAATGAGCTGCTGAATAATTGCATCCGTTTCTTGTTTAAAACTATGTACATCTGGTGTATATGTAAATTCATTTGAACAATGAAAAGACTCTCTTTTCTCCACCTTAGAAAGAAATTCTCTAATATGATTTATGAAATACACTTTGGCAAGTTTCAATTGAATTCCAAGAAGAGCCCCACCACTTCTCGTAGCAACTGGTGTACATATAAACTCAATATCTAATATTTCACGTGTATCAAAACGGTGTTGTTTACTTTTTGGCCTCAGTGGTTTGTCTGCAAACAGCTGAAACATACCACTTGTCAATTGATCATTTCTGCTACTAGTGGAGCTCATTCTACCTGTTTGTTGATTATAGTTTATTTGTATTAATACTGCTGCAACATGTTGACAGTACGTTTGAAAAGACGCTAATGAAGGACAACTACATTTTGCAACAACATCACCCTTTTTGGCTTTTGCTACTGTAACATGGAAATCCTCGTTCCCTTTTACTGTCGCCTCACAAATTTCTTTATTTTCATCGTAATGATCTATTATTACTTTATTTGATTTATAATAGGCTTCACCTCTTTTATATGAGGTCTCTCCGCACACTTCTTTAATAATCGATTTATTCAATGTGAAACTCATCGCTTTGACACTTCCTTAATATAAAACCATTTTCTCTTACTTAACATTTTACATGCTCCACGAGAAAATATAAAATGTTGATTTAACAAAAGAAGATGCTTATTTATAAGCATCTTCTTCACTCTATCTCCATCAACCTCTTCGCCTCAAAATACAACACTTGAATAAACTTTTTTGTATTAATTCGCGTATGACCAGAAGATGCGAGTTCATCTTTCGTCATTTCTGTCATCCGTTTTCTAACTACGGTAAAATCGAAAAATTTTGGAGCATAGCTTTCAAATTTTGGATTTGAAAAGTCTGTTAATCCTAAAGAAGCCAAATGATTTAACGACTGATAAATAGCTCGACGTACTCTTTGTTCAGACGCTTTTTTCTCTTTATCAATATCCGCCTCTAAAGCTAAATCCCCTAATTTTCTTATCGTAATATGATGGAAAATTTCTTTTAACGCAGGAAAGCCAAACTCAAATGTCTGTGCCTTTTCTTGACCATATAAATATTCCAGCATACTAAGTAAATCTTTACTTCCATTCTCTCCCGCAATACCGAGTTCTGATAGTAAAAAGCGCCCTAAATCCCCTATCTTTTTTCCTTCTTGCACTGGTTCAGTACGCAATTGCGGTTTTTCCCACTGAAACACGTTATTCAATGATTTTTGAATATCGTGTATAGAACGCTCCAATCTAATACGCTCCATCACTTTACGTACAACAGATACAACTTCGATTTTATTTAATGGTTTTGTAATATAATATTCTACACCAAGTGTATATGCCTCACCTATAAGCTGCTTCGATTCCACTTGAGAAATCATAATGATTTTCCCCGTGAAAGTTGACGCAATGTGACGAACTGTTTCAATTCCGTCCCTCATCGGCATCAACAAATCAATAAATAAAATATCTACTTTTTTAAAATTTAGTTGATCCGCTTCAATAAAAGCTCCGTCATCCGCCTCACCAATTACTTCTCCAAGATCTCCATCTTCAATAATTTGCGAAAGCATCGAACGGAAAACTTCATCATCGTCTACGATATAATAAAACAAATCTATTCCCCTTCCTGCTTTAAACTATCCTCTGGTAAACAAACGATAAACTTACATCCTCTTTTATTTTCTCGGTCTTCTAATTTCACTTCTCCGCCTAGCTCTGTTACCATTTCATTTATGTAAGAAAGCCCAATACCAGTTGACGGTGTTCCCGTTTGATCATACTTGGAAGTAAATCCTGGCTTAAATACTAATTTCTTATACTTTTGTGTAATACCAGGCCCATCGTCAATTACTTCAAAAAATATATGCTGATTTCTTTTATATAGCTTAATAATAACGAAACCTTTATCTTCAATTGCTTCAACTGCATTTGCAACTAAGTTATTAAAAATTGATAGCACTGTATACACGTGGTATGCAGCATGCTCACCTTCTATATGTTTAGAAAAACGTATATCCTTTTCTAGCATTTCAGCATACTTCTCGTTTATTCTAACAATCATCTCTGCTAACTCATGTCCTTCTACATATTCAGCCACATTTTTATCTAATAACAGTTTAGATAATCCTGCAAATATCCTTTGATTATCCTTTTTTATTTCATGCACTTCCCCCGCTATTTTCAATGCTGTTTTACTACTTGAATCAGCGCTTACTTGTAAATTTCGATATAGTTGATATGCTTCTTGTGTAATTAACTCCGCATTTTGTAACGTCTTTTTCAAATGAACAGATTCCACATATAAATTAGAAAGATGCATTAACATATTTTCATTTTCTTTTCGAACTTGCGATTCTTTTAATTTCGTTTCATATAAATTCATCATATTTAAAAAACCAAGTGCAAAGAAACTACGAAAAATAGCAATAATAATAAGTTTATTCACTTCAGAAATCGTTATTGTTGTACCTAGTACTAACATGTGATAAAACGCAAGTTCTGACATACTTGCAACAATTTCAATTGAAATTCCAAGGCATCCAATAATGATTGGTTTCTGATGGAATTTATTTACCCTACAAAGCGAAAAAAAACTGCCATAAATAAAATAATAGAAGAACACAGGATAACGCAAATAAAATGATTCTGTCATATGAAATGAACCTTGCATGATCCAGTCAAGACATACTCGGAATAAGACTACAGATATACCAACAAGAATACCTGCAACTCCTGCTGGTACTCTTCTTAAAAATAATAATAAAAAGAAGAATAGCGGTGTACCGAAGCTAACTCGAAACGTATCATTAAAGGGATGAAAGTTCAGCTCCCCAGCAATCGGAACAACGACCATTAATATAATTAAAAGGGACATATCTTTCTTCCATAATTGATTCCAATTCAAAGGTGACACTTCCTATACTTTTTTTCAGTAGTAAAAGTGAAAGCCCGCTTATTGTTATAAACGGGCTTTTTTTCTATATTCTAACCTTTTCTACCGCTTTTATTTGGCGATACTCTGGCTTCCACATTGCTTCTTGCACTGCCATCTTGATATCGTTATCACTTAAGTTCACTCTTGCAACACCTTCTGCAACTGCAACTTTCGCTACTTCAATTGCAACCATTTCTGAGATATTACGTAATTCTTCGACCTCTGGTAAAATAGGTGCTCCTGGCTGACTTGTATCTACCATACTTGCAACTGCTTCAGCAGCCGCTGCGAACATTCCATCCGTCATGACGCTTGCTCGTACTACAATTGTTCCAAGACCAAGCCCTGGGAAAATAAGTGCATTATTTGATTGTCCAATCACATACGTTACACCGTTATATGTAACTGGTTCAAATGGACTTCCTGTTGCAACTAACGCTCTTCCTTCTGTCCACTCGATTAAATCTGCTGGTTTTGCTTCAGCAAGTGGCGTCGGATTCGACATTGGTAAAATGATTGGTCTTTCTACGTGAGAAGCCATTTCTTTAATAATCTCTTCTTTAAATGCACCTGCAACAGTAGATGTACCAATTAAAATTGTCGGTTTTACATGTTTCACAACTTCAGCAAGTCCGATCACATCATTTTCTTTCCACTCACTTACTTCTGCTTCTTTTCTTGCGTACGGAATTTGGAAATCAAGAAGATCTTCCATATTATCTGTAACTAACCCGTTACGATCAATACACCAGAAACGCTTATATGATTCTTCTTCAGATACGCCTACGCGAACCATCGCATCTCTAACTTGATCTGCGATACCGATTCCAGCCGTACCAGCACCAAATACAACAACGCGGTGTTCACTTAGCGGTACACCAGAAGCTTTCACTGCCGATAATACTGCCGCAAGTGAAACTGCACCTGTACCTTGAATATCATCATTAAATGTACAAACATCATGACGATATTTATCTAAAATTTTTCGTGCGTTACGAGAGCTAAAGTCTTCCCAATGTAAAAGTGCTTTCGGGAATTGTTTGTTTACCGCTTGTACAAACGTATCAATAAATTCATCGTAAGCTTCACCTGTTATACGAGGGTGACGATTTCCAATATAAAATGGATTGTTTAATAGCTCCTCACGGTTTGTACCTACATCTAAAATTACTGGTAATACACGACTAGGATCGATTCCAACTGCAGCAGTGTAAACAGCTAATTTTCCGATTGCGATGTTAATACCACCAACGCCCCAGTCACCAATTCCTAATATGCCTTCTCCATCTGTTACAACGACTAAATCAATGTTCTCAGCTGTTGCACCGATATTGGTAAATGCTTCTTCGATACCTGATGAATCGTTAATTGATAAATAAACGCCACGTGGTTTACGATATTCATGACTATATCTTTGAATTGCTACACCGACAGTTGGTGTATATACAATCGGTAACATTTCACGTAAATGATCTGTTAATATACGATAAAATAATACTTCATTTCGATCATGTAACGCAGTTAAGTATACATTCTTTAATAAATCATCCGGCTGAGAACTAAATTGTTCGTATGCTCGGCGTGCCTGTTCTTCTAACGTTAAAACCGCTGGCGGTAATAACCCTTTTAAACCTAACTCTTCTCTTTCATTTTGTGTGAAAGCTACCCCTTTATTTAAAAGTGGTGTTGATAATACTTCTGCTCCTCTTAATGTTGTTTCTAATGCACCATTAGAAGCTACTGTAAACTTGCTCATAACATCCCTACCTCTATTCATATATAGCATTTCTATATTGTAAACAAAAAAGAGGGGCTTGTCCCCCCTCTTCTTTTAATTTTTCTTTAAAAGAGTTGCTCCTGCAATCCCTGGGTGTGTCATTTCGAATGGATCTAGAATTAATTCTAAGTCTTCTTGTGACAGTACACCATTTTTCACACAAAGTTCTCGAACGGATTGCCCTGTCGCGATTGCTTCTTTTGCAACGCGAGCTGCTGCTTCATAACCGATATGAGGGTTCACGGCTGTAATAATTCCTACACTCTTCTCAACATACTCTTTTAAGCGATCTTCATTCGCTTCAATTCCTTTTAAGCAATTATCTGTAAAGGCACGGAAACCGTTATTCATAATGCTAATTGATTGAAGTAAGTTGAAAACAAGTACTGGTTCCATAACGTTTAATTCTAATTGTCCTGCTTCTGAAGCAAGGCAAATTGTATGGTCGTTACCAATGACTTGGAACGCAATTTGATTAATTACTTCTGGCATAACAGGATTTACTTTCCCTGGCATAATAGATGAACCTGGTTGACGAGCTGGTAGCATAATTTCCGCTAAACCAACGCGTGGACCTGATGCCATTAAGCGAAGGTCATTCGCAATTTTAGACATATTCATCATACATACTTTAAGTGCTGCTGATACTTCTGTGTATGCATCCGTATTTTGCGTTGCATCTACTAAGTCTTCTGCACCAACAAGTGGCAGTTCACTAATTGCAGCTAAATGTTTTACAACCGCTTCAATATATTCTGGATCTGCATTTAAGCCTGTACCAACTGCAGTTGCTCCCATGTTCACTTCATATAAGTGTTGACGTGATTGCTGAATTCGTTTCATATCACGTTCAAGCACACGAGAGTATGCTTTAAATTCTTGCCCAAGACGAATTGGCACAGCGTCTTGTAAATGTGTACGACCCATTTTAATAACATGGTCAAACTGTTCTGCTTTTATTTCAAATACATCATGCATATAACCCATCGTTTGTAATAAACCTTCTAATGCGTTTAATGTAGCGATATGAATCGCCGTTGGGAATGCATCGTTTGTGGATTGCGCCATGTTTACATGACTATTTGGACTAATATAGTGATAGTCTCCCTTTTCCATTCCTAATAATTCAAGAGCACGATTGGCAATGACTTCATTTGCATTCATGTTCATTGAAGTACCTGCTCCGCCCTGAATTGGATCTACGATGAAATGATCATGCCATTTTCCATCAAGAATTTCTTGAGCAGCCTCTGCGATCGCACCACCCTTGTTCAATTCCAATCTTCCTACATCTGTATTAGCAAGCGCTGCTGCTTTTTTTACAACTGCGAACGCTTTAATTAAACCTTCATGGATTTTGTATCCTGTAATCGGGAAGTTTTCAACTGCACGCATTGTTTGTACGCCGTAGTATGCATAGTTTGGTACTTCTTTTTCACCTAAAAAATCTTTTTCAATTCGAACACCATTTTTAACTTCAGTTAATGTTGCCATGATTATTCACTCCTTAACGATTTCTTATGCTGCTTTTGTTTCTTTGACTGTTTCTACATATTGTTTTGCTTTCTCATTATCGAATTCGCCTTCCCACTTCGACATAACAATGGCCGCTAATGCATTTCCTAATACATTGACAGATGAGCGAATCATATCTAAAATGCGGTCAATTCCCGCAATTAACGCGATACCTTCTAGTGGTAACCCCATCGAACCTAACGTTGCTAATACAACAACGAACGATGCACCTGGAACTCCCGCCATACCTTTGGATGTTAACATGAGAACGAATAATAACGTTATTTGCTCCGTTAGTGACATGTGCACACCGTACATTTGTGCAACAAACAATGCCGCTAACGCTTGATAAATAGCCGATCCAGTCAAGTTAAATGTATAACCTGTCGGAATTACGAAAGAGGCAACTGCCTTTGGACAACCGAACTCTTCCATTTTTCTCATTATATTAGGTAAAACAGCTTCTGAACTTGCTGTCGTAAACGAAAGAATCAATTCTTCTTTTAAAATTTTCATTAATGTAAAAATGTTTACTCCAACCATTCGTGCATTAATACCTAATACAATCACAACGAATAGTATAACAGTTACGTATACAGCTAGCACTAGTTTTCCTAGCGGAAGTAATGTCGCTACACCAAATTTTGCAACCGTAACGGCAATTAATGCGAATACACCAAATGGTGCAAATTTCATAACTTGATTTGTAACCCAAAACATGGCTTCGAGTACGCCTTCAAAAAAGTTAAAAACAGGCTTTCCTTTTTCCCCAATTGCCGCAACTCCTAAGCCGAACAATACTGAGAAGAATATAATCGGTAATAGGTCACCTTGTGCAATCGATTCAAATACGTTTTTCGGTACAATGTGAACAATTGTCTCAGCAAAACCTTTCTTCTCTGTTGCATCTGCAGTTTGTTTATAAGAAGAAATATCACTTTGCTGTAAATTACTCATATCAACGCCAGTACCTGGTTGGAATATATTCGCTGCAAGTAATCCCATTAAAATAGCAATCGTCGTAATAATTTCGAAATAAAGAATTGTCTTACCACCCAGTTTCCCAAGCTTCTTCATATCTCCTACACCAGCTACTGCAACAATTAATGCTGAAATAACAATTGGTACTACAATCATCTTAATTAAGTGAATAAATATATCCCCAATTGGTGTGATATAAGAAATCGCCGTTTTATTGCCATAAAAGACTGCCCCTACTACAATCCCTAAAACAAGCGCGACAAAAATTTGTGTTGCCAATCCGAATTTTTTCATTTATGTTCATCCCCTTCATGCGAACGCTTTCAATTTGAATTTATAAAAGCTACTCACACATCTTATAAGCGAACCTACAAAATCATACAAAAACCTACAAGTTCGTCACAAAAAATTCAAATATTTTTCTTCTTTTTTTCATTGACACCATTTTGTTAAAAAACGATAAAATAAACTTGATAAGTAATCAGATTGTTTCGTATAATCAAAAAGATATATACTTAAAACAAATCAAAATGAAAAGGAGTGGATGTTATGAAAAACTATACAAAGCAATTCGTCCTATCTTCTTCTTTTCTTTTTCATTTTCTTAAAAAGGAACAAAGGCATTCGCCTTTGTTCCTTTTTTATTGCGATCTATATAGGGGGAATTGTTATGAGGCCATATAAACGTGTCTTAATTAAATTAAGCGGCGGTGCACTTGCCGATCAAACTGGAAATAGCTTTAACTCCAAACGATTAGAACATATCGCAAACGAAATTTTATCCATTGTTGATTTAGGTATCGAAGTATCCATCGTCATCGGTGGCGGTAACATTTTTAGGGGGCATCTAGCTGAAGAATGGGGAATCGATCGCGTAGAAGCTGATAATATCGGTACGTTAGGTACAATCATTAACAGCTTAATGCTTCGCGGTGTTTTAACAAGTAAAACAAATAGAGAAGTACGCGTTATGACGTCCATTCCATTTAATGCAGTAGCTGAACCATACATTCGCTTGCGTGCAGTCCACCATTTAGATAACGGTTATATCGTTATCTTTGGAGGCGGAAACGGGCAACCGTTCGTGACGACAGATTATCCAAGTGTACAAAGAGCCATTGAAATGAATAGTGATGCCATATTAGTCGCAAAACAAGGTGTCGATGGCGTTTTTACAAGTGATCCGAAGCATAACAAATCAGCAAAAATGTACAGCAAACTAAACTATAATGATGTCGTTAGACAAAATATACAAGTCATGGATCAAGCGGCATTACTGCTTGCCCGGGACTACAATTTACCAGCACACGTCTTTAACTTTGATGAGCCTGGTGTCATGAAGAAAATATGTTTAGGCGAACATGTGGGGACGTTGATCAATGATGATGTTACGATGCTGGTGCATGAAAAATAATGATTTCCCACCAAAAAAGGGTGCCTTTTGTAGGCACCCTTTCCTAATTCATCATCACAAATAGAAGTCAACCAATCCCGCCACTTTCTCCTTACAACGCTCCCAAAAAGATAACTTTTCAAAAAACTCTTTCGTCATTTCTTTCGAATCATGAAAATCCTCTGTTAACGCCTTATTAACTTGTCCTACAATAGGACCACCATAAATATAAAAATTCATTTCATCATTTATATTGAAGCTACGCGAAGTAAAGTTTGTTGTACCAATAACGGTTAATTCATTATCAATAAGCATTAATTTACCATGGAACATTCCTTTTTTATAACCATATACAGTAATTCCATTATTAACAGCTTGACGTATGTATGGATACGCCGCTTCTTTTATAAGAGGTAGATCCGGTTTATATGACCAAAGTATTTTTACTGTAACACCACGCTTTTGCGCCGCGATTAAAGCATTCATAGATTCTTTATTTTTCGCTATAAAATACGGTGTTGCAATTACAATGGAGTGCTGAGCTTGTTTTATGAGCTCTATATATTTTTCAGCAACGTAATGCCCATTGTAACTAGTCATAGTATGTAATGTATTCCCTTTACTAGCTTTATTCGTACTTCTCTTTATCTCTTCTTTCGTATCTCGTTTCCAGTCTAAAGCGAATTGCTGTTCTAAATCTTTTGCTCCTTCTCCTTTAAGTCGTACATGATAATCACGCCAATATCCAAATCGCTTATCTTTCCCTAAGTACTCATCTCCTATATTAAATCCGCCTGTATAGCCAATCTCCCCATCAATCGTCGTAATACGGCGATGATTACGATGATGAAGAGAATAAAAGCCGAATGGTAATTCAGGTTTTCTACTATATGTAAAATGCACACCATTTTCCTGCAATTCATTTTTCATCTTTCTTTCAAATGATAAATCATTAATGCGATCAACGGATAAATAGACGTTTACTCCTTCTTTTGCCTTCTCTTTTAATAAGTTTAAAAAAGTATGGCTACTTTTATCATCCGACAAAATGAAGAAATACGTGTAAATGGAGCTTTTCGCTTCTCTTATATCAGTAAATAATTGTTTATAAAAAGACTTCCCTTCTACATATAATTGAAAGTCACTATAATGAGGCGCATACTCTGTCGGCATGTTTTTCCCAGCTTCCATTTTCCTACCTAAGGTAACATCGATATGCATCCATATTAAAATAAAAACGAAAATAGCAATAACAATAGAAGTAACTCGCAATATTTTTTTAATCATTTTGATTTCCTTCCGATCATTTTCTTTCCACCTTTCTATTTTGTCATTCAAATTTAGATTTCATGCTTCATACAAAAAAGGATGTGACTTAACGTCACATCCTTTTCACATTAAACAAAATTTCTCGCATCATTATTTCTTCCAAACTTATAAATCGCAATTAAGAAGAATGCAATTGCGAAAGCGAATAAAATTAAAATGTTTAAATACAACTCCGAGAATGGTATTCCTTGTTGTAGTTTCGATACTGTGTCTAACAACCAGCGCTGTGGAAGAAAATTAGCTACTTTTTGTACTGCACTTGGCATAATGTCATATGGGAAATAACAACCCGCTAGTAAGCATGTTGGTACAATGACCATGTTTTGCATCGCATTTGCCGATGATGAGTTTTTTGAAAAAGCAACAATTACTAACGACATTCCAATCGCTATTAAAGCAAATATCATCAGTACACCAACCATAACGATGAAGGGCATATTGATATTCGTATGAAAAACATTCGTTAAGAATAGGATTGTAATCATAATTTGTACTGTTAATATAATCATATTTACCCCGACGTTAGATAATATAAATTTCTTTCCATCTATCGGCGTGGATAATAATCTAAAGTACGTTCTATTCTCTTTTTCTTTTAAAATATAGCCTGATAAGTTCACTGCTGAAAATAACATAAACATAATAAGATAACCCATGGTTTGGTTCGTCATATCTTTATTTTTCGAAGTATCTTCTAACGTCTCAGTCTTCACTTTAAATGAACTTTTTTGATATCCTGCGTACATCGTATCAAATACACTTTGATCTGTTCCTGCTACTTTACTTATCGCTGCTACATTATCAATATAATTGTACAAATATGACTTAATAAACGCTGTTACTTGATCACCTTTAATCGATGAAATTTCAATATTGCTTGGTTTTCCTTCTCGGACACTTTCTGAAAAACCAGACTGTAACGTAATCACTCCATCAAGTTTTTTTGAAGTGAGTTTATCTTCTACTTCAGATTCTTTCACTTTACTTACTTTTACATGATTGATTTCTTCTAAAAATTTCACCGTATCATTTGCTATCGACTCATTTTCTTTATTTATAACTCCGATATTTAACGTCCCTTGCCCCGCATTTCCATATATTGAAAAGGAGATTAACGTTCCTATTATCGGCAAGCTAATAATAATGAGTAACCCTTTTTTATTTTTCAAAAGGACTGATAATGTTTTTTGCATAAGCCATAAAATATCTTTCATACTATAGCCCCTCCCGTCTGCGTAATGCGATAATCGATATGAATAAAAAGAGTGCTGAGATTCCGATATTTAAAGAGATGACTGGTAGTGCCGCCCCTACATCATTTGCATAAATAATTTTCATAACGGCAGTGTTTGCCCACGTTAATGGTGATAAATTCGTAATGAAATTTTCTTCTACTACGAAGTATGCCCCGCCAAAAATAGAAGCTAGTTGTACGATAACTAAAATAATTGCTCTAGATGCTTCACCTGTTTTTGTAATATATCCGATGCCGAGGCCGAAGCTAGTTGCTAAAAGGACTTCTGTTAGTAAAATAAGTAAGACAACTCCAAGATGATCGCCCCAGTTAGCTTGAAAAACAAATTTACTAAATAAAACGACAAGTAGTATGCACAGTGCATTCGCCACCATATTACCCAATATTTTCCCGATAAAAATTTCCGCTTTCGTTATAGGTGCAGCAATGAGACGATCTCCTGTTTTACGTATTCGTTCTCCTCGAATTAAAGAACTCGCTCCCATCGCAGCATATAGTGCAATCATCGTTGTCATTACAACCGCATAGTAATCCATAGAACCTGGTTTTTTCGCAGCTTGTAAAGATGTTTCTTTTATATAATCATTATGATTTCCGTTTGAAATAACCGTACTAACCTTAGTAGGATCTACTTTTGCAACTTCGACCGCTACATTGTACTTATCAACAAATGTTGTAAGCATTCCTTCCACAATACTTCCCTCAATACTACTTTTGTCACTCCCATAAAATTTTGCACCATCTTTATTTAACTCTACATAAGCGGCATATTTATTTTGCTTCACTTCTTCTTTCCCATCTATACTGCCGGAAGCTTTTTTAAAATGAATACCTGATTTATCCACTTCTTTCGTAAATGCTTCAAATGATTGAGAAAACGTGCTACTCGCTTCATCTTTATATAGCACTTGTATATCTTTAATCGAATGACTATCACTATTAAATGCGTTGGTTAACGCTGTTCCTAACACAAGCATAAGCACAATCGGAAATGCTAACATAAAAACTAAAGTTCTTACGTCTCTGAAATCTCTTTTAATATGCATAATTGCAATATTGAAGATGTTCAATTGATGAACCTCCCTTTACCTTTTCTTCATTTACTTTTTATTTATCTCGTAAGTTTCTTCCTGTCAATGTAAGGAATACTGTTTCTAAGTTGGGAGCCTGCTCCTCTAATGAACGAATTTCAATATCATGATTGATACAGTGTTGAATGATTTTATTTAAATTATTTAATCCCGCATCAGAATTCACTTTAATTACGTTTTCTTCAATTTGAACTGCTTTCACACCGTTTATCTCTTTTAATTTTTCTACATCTAAATTCTCTACCGATTTCACTTCAATCCAAATATCTTTCGTGTCAGTAATAATTGCTTTTAACTGTTCTTTCGTACCTTCTGCAATTACTTTACCGTGATCTACTATCGCTATTTTCGTACAAATCTCTTCTACCTCTTCCATGTAGTGACTCGTATAAATAATTGTACTTCCCATTTCATTTAATTTACGTACTGACTGCAAAATGTAGTTTCTTGACTGTGGATCAATTCCAACTGTCGGCTCATCCATAATAATTAACTTCGGTCTATGAGCAATTGCACAAGCGATATTCAGTCTTCGCTTCATCCCACCAGAAAAGTTCTTCGGATAGCTTTTCTGTTTATCACTAAGTCCTACAAATTGAAGAGCTTCCTCTACCCTAGCTTTTAATTCGGCTCCTCGTAACCCGTACAATCCAGCAAAGAATTTCACATTTTCATAGGCAGTTAACTCTTCATAAATCGCAATATCTTGCGGAACAATACCGATATTCATTTTCGCAAATCGATTATGTTTCTTTATATTTTTTCCTAGTATGCTAATCTCACCTTCATTACTTCTTAACAAACCAGCAATCATATTTATCGTTGTACTCTTACCAGCACCATTTGATCCTAAAAAGCCAAATATTTCTCCTTCTTTAATAGATAAAGACATATTATCAACTGCGATGAAATCACCAAATTTTTTCGTTAAATTTTTAATTTCTAATGTATTCATCATTTTCACCCCTATTTCGGTTTCTCTGCTTTTAGTATAAACAAAAAGAATGAACCTGCTCAGTGCAGAAGTTCATTCTTTTCACATGAGAATATTCACTTTTTTCATATGAGATGGTTCATCCTCGTACCATTCTCTTTATATTGGCAACAACATCGTTACTGAAAAACCACTTGTCCCATCTACAATAATTTTTCCGTTTACAGACGCCGTTCGCTCCTCCATCCCCATAATACCGAGACCTTTTTTAACAAGAGCTACCCCTTTTCCGTTATCCTTCACTTGCACCTTAACCATCTTGTTAAGTACATGAATATCTATAGAAATAACTGTCGCATCAGCATATTTCATTGCATTTGTTAGTGCTTCTGTAACATTCTCACCGATAATTTTCCACTGAATGGGAGAAATCATATCTAAGTTCCCTTTGTATACAAAAGGAATATTCACATCATTCTTACCGGCAAATTCCTCTATGAATAATTTCATACGATGAATGCCAATTTGCTCAGTTGGAGGCTTCATATTTTTTAATGTAATGCGAATACTTTCAATTCCATCTTTTGAAATGTGAATTGCATTTTGTAATAACTCCGCAGATTTTTCTTTATCTATTTCCATTAACCTTTTTGCTGCTTCCATTTGAATAAGTGCACCCGTCATCGAGTGACCAATTTTATCATGAATTTCTTGCGATAACCGATTTCTCTCTTCTAGCTTAAATGTGTATTCAGATTGTCTTATGTACTCTTTATTTTCATGTAAGCTTTTCGTAAGTCGTTGCATATCTTTTCGCATCTTATCATTTTGCGATTCAAGCTTTACTACACGCGATATATATCGATCTGCTATAGTTAAAACGAGAAAAGAAAATGCAACAATTAATCCATAAGTCATTCGAATACTTTCATCTGCAATCGTAACTGGGAGCATCATAACAACAAAGCGTGGCCAATTCTTTTCTATGTAATGGAATGTAATTTCGTATAAGTTCAAAGGTAAAAACAAAATAAAAAATGGATGAACCCTCCATGTAAATAACATAATTATGCCAATTGACATACAGATTAATAATTTTTTATACGTATCTTTTTTAAATATAGAAATCATTACGTTTACAGAGAGGTAAATAAGTAAAGTAAATATAACCCAAGGTAAATTTACTACATTTGCGTAAATATAACTAAACACAATATATAAAAAGACAATTAATTTACTTACAGTTAGCCAAAATTCCATATCACTAATCTACTTTCCCTGTTAAGTAATAAATCGCAATTTGTGTGCGATGTTCAAGTCCAGTTTTCCCTAAAACTGACGTAATATAATTTGCAATTGTTCCTTCAGATATAAAAAGCTGTTTCGAAATTTCTTTATTCGAGAAACCTTTTGCAATTAATGCGATAATACTAAGCTCCCTTTCTGTGAAAAGGCTCTTATCAATTTTACATTCTTCCTCTTTACTTTCCATTAAATTAGACTTAATTTTATCGAGGACAACATCTTGCATAACAGTTTGACCGTTATATACTCCTTTTATCGCATCACGAATACGCTCCGGATCGTTATTTTTTAACAAATAACCTTTCGCTCCGTTTTTTACTGCATCCAAAATATATTCATCATCATCAAACGTCGTTAAAATAAGCGGTTTTGTTTTCGTCTCTTCACAAATGAACTTCGTCGCCTCTACCCCGTTCATATTTGGCATGCGAACATCTAAAAGAGCAATATCAACTTCATGCTTTTTACAATATGCTACAGCTTCTTCCCCATCATTTACAGTATCTACTACTTCGAACTCTTCGTATGTATTTAAAATAATTTTCATGCCCTCTCTAATAAAAGAGTTATCATCCGCTATTAATATTTTAATTTTCATGTTTGTTAGTATGGCCCTTCCCCTACTAACATTCACATCCTTTCTCCGTGTAACATTTCCTACTTGCTCATTATATACTTCTCTTTACCATTTTTTCACACCTTTTTTCATCTAGCTCTCCTGCAAAAAATATATTATTCTTTTTTTTACAATATGTGTAGGGTGACTTATCATTCTTTACGTCTATATAATAGAATGCGTCAAAAAGGAGGGAGAGACCCATTGAGGAAAAACAATTAATTGAAAAAGCACAGCAAGGAAGCGAGCATGCTTTTCGTATCCTTGTACAAACATATCGTCATTATATTTTTCAAGTTATCTTTTCTATTTTAAGACATGAAGAAGATGCGAAAGATGTTACACAAGAAGTATTCGTAAAAATTCACACCTCTCTCCCAAATTATCAATTTCGCGGATTAAAAACGTGGATGGCGCGTATTGCCACCAATCACGCTATTGATTATAAGAGGAAGAAAGCTAGAGAAAGTGAAGAACTCTCCTTATGTAAAGAAGCTGAGGAAAATATAAAGTCCTCTCATAATATTGAGGCTTTATTATTGACGAAAGAGCAGAAATTACTCATTGCTCAAAAACTGAGAGAACTTCCCGAAAATTACCGTGACGTCGTTCTCGCACATTACTTAGAAGAAAAAAGTTATCAAGAAATTGCTTTACAGGAAAACATCGAAGTAAAAACAGTCGAAATGAAACTGTATCGGGCACGAAAATGGATTAAAAAACATTGGAAGGAGGAAGAGTTTCTATGATGCATTATTCAAAAGAAGATTGGCGCAATTATACATTAGATTTTATAGAAAACAATAAACGTGAATCTATGGAAGAACATCTTTACGAATGTGATCATTGTTTAACACTTTATATGGAAAGTATTGATGAACAACATGAAAACCTTCCAATGATAAATGATGATTCATTTACGAACGAAGTTATGACGCAAATTAATTTTGAAACGCTACAACCTAATGAAAATATAAAAACAAACTCACTAAAACGCACAATTATTCACTACATAATTGCGACTGCAGCTACAATTATTTTTATGGTAAGTGGTTTATTCCAATATATTTTTACAGCGACATCAAATTTCGAGAAATCTTCAAAACATAACGATTCTTCTATCTCACAACAAATTGTAAACAAATCGGTAGATACATCAAAAAAGGACGGAGGTTTAAAGCATGAATAAAAACCCCTTTTTAGCACTTGTATTAGGGCTAATTCCTGGGCTTGGACATTTATACTTAAAAAAGCTAGGACGGTTTATTTTATATAGCGGAGGATCTTTATTTCTATTCTCCTTTGCAGTATTTTGTACCATAGTAGTAAGAGAACGTGATATTGCTTTTCTTTCTCTATTTTTACTAGCTGTTCTATGGGTAATTAACTTACTAGATTTAGTTATCACCATTATAAAACAAACGAAAAAACAAGAAGCTGGAGAATTGATAAATTCCTCTAAAGAGAGCGAACGATTTTATATCATTCTCCTATCCATCATCCCTGGACTTGGCCATTTCCAATTAGGACTTATGCAACGCGGTCTTACGTTTTTAGTCGCTTGCGCTGGCTTAGGCAGCATGATTATATTTGTGACATTATTAACATCTCAAGGAAGTTTCCTTATCTTTCTTATTACGTTACCTGTTTTATGGATTTATAATTTCTTTGACGTTGTTCAGCAACTACAGAAAAAAGAACGCGACGAGCAATTAATTGACCGTACTATTTTCGAAGATTTTGAAGAACATCGAGAGCAAGGAAAGAAAAGTAAAACATTTGCTTCTATTTTAGCGATGTTCCCTGGAGCAGGTCATATGTATTTAGGTTTACAACGCCGTGGTCTTCAGCTTATGGCAGCCTTTTTACTATCTATTTATTTACTCGACTTATTAAGACTTTCTGCGTTTTTATTTTTAGTACCAATCATTTGGTTCTATAGCTTTTTTGATGCGTTACAGCAAACAGCAAAATACGGAAAAGAACGAGTACAAGACGAACCCATTATCGATTATTTTATAAATCATCAAAGATGGATCGGTATCGGATTAATTACACTCGGTGGTTATTATTTATTAAATCAAACAGTCCTTCCTATTTTGAATGATTATTTTGTAACTATATTTAATATTCATCTTAGTGAACTATATTATCGCTATTTCCAGACATCTATCGTTGCGCTCCTTTTAATTGGCGGCGGCTTTAAATTGTTACTTGGAAATAAAGAAAACAAAGGTGGGACAAGCGAATGAGGACTTGGCGTGTTGGAACATTCTCAATGGGGCTTTCTATTATATCGTTAGGGTGCTTTTTACTATTTTCAGTCGTAAAAGGAATTCAAGTATTAGATACACTAACTGCATGGTGGCCAGTTTTACTTATCATACTTGGAGCTGAAGTTTTACTATACCTTCTATTTTCTAAGAAGGAACAATCATTTATTAAATATGATATTTTTAGTATTTTCTTTATCGGTGTTTTAGGAAGCGTCGGAATTGCTTTTTACTGTTTATTATCAACTGGATTACTAGAAGAAGTTCGTCACTCTATTAACACAACGAGGCAAACGAGTAATATTCCAGACGGACAATTTGATATACCTGAATCTATCAAAAAAATCGTAGTAGATGCAGGCCATCAACCTCTAACGATAGAGGGAAATAATACAAATCAAATTCATCTTTTGGGAACTTATGAAATGACAACGAAAGCAAATGAAAAACTCAATTTAAAACGAGATGATTTCCTTTCAGTTCAAACGGCTGGAGAAACGATGTATATCACTTTAAAATCATTACCTGTTCAGCATACGTTATTTAATTCAGCACCACAGGTGAAACCAACGCTTGTTCTTCCGCAAAATAAAAATGTGGAAATCCGTGCTTCCAATAACGAACTATCTCTTTATCCAGGTCAATTACAAAATAATTGGTTTGTACAGGAAAGCTCAAGAGTGTCTGTCCATCTTGCAAAAGAAAGTGATGTATCTTTAACAGCAGTAACGAATCAAAAAGAAACACATGGAAGTACACCTTGGGAACAAGTAGAAGATTTAACGAAAAACGAAAATACTTCTTCAGAAGAACATCCAGAATTAAACACCCAAGAACATTGGTATAAAAATTCGATTAAAACTGGAAATGGGACGTACAAGTTAAATATTGAGAAAGCTTATAATTTGAATATGAGTGTTCTCGAAAAATAAAAAACCTTCCGCAATTGCGGAAGGTTTTTCTCATATAATCGCTTTAATTCCTTCTAACACTAATCCAATCATAAATCCGCAAACCGCCCCGTTTACTCGGATCCACTGTAAATCTTTACCGACGTTATTTTCAATCATTTCGATTAACGTCTTATCATCTAACTTATCAAGATTTTCTTGTACAAGCTTACCAATTTTCGAATGGTTCTTCTCAACAAGACTTACAACTTGTTTTTGTAACCAATCTTCTATTTTTTGAACTGTCTGTTCATCTTCTTTTATTTTATTCATTTGTTTTTGTAAAAATGGAATAACATATTTATCAGCAAATTCTTCATTATTTACAAAAGCAACTGCTCTTTGCTGTACTTGCTCTAGCATCTCTTTTATTTTGTCAGTAGCATTCCAATTGGCAATCCATTTTTCTTTCCAATTTTCTAATTCTTGTAGTAACGCTTCATTTTCTTTTACATTTATAATTTCTTGACGAATTTTCGCTAATATAAGTTGTCTCGTGCTATTATCTGCATCTTGTAAGCTGTTAATATTGCTAATAATAAACTTCTGCAAAATGCCGCCAATTTTATCTTCATCTACAATATTCATAAACGATTTCAATGTAAACTGTAAGAATCCATCTACTTTTATATTTTCCATCGCCTTCATACCTAAACTACCGAGCTGGTAGCGTGCTTCATCTTGCGCTGTCCAATCTTTCACTTTTACTAAAATGTAATCAAGTGTCTTTTCATCATATTCTTGCACAACTAATTGATCAACAAGCACTTGTAAAATGTTACTTGTATTAATTGTATGCAAATATGTTTTTAATTCTTTTTCAATAATAACAGCTAACTTTTCTGTATCTATTGTAACAATTGCTTTCTCTGCAATCGTTACAATCCCCTTTTTCACAGCATCAGACTGCATTTCTCTCTCAGCAATTTGCAGTACCATTTGTGCTAACTGCATCTCTTTTACTTTATTCGTAATACTTTCTTTCGTCAGCCATTCATTTTCTAACGTATTGATGAGCCCTTTCGTTACTCGTTTACGATTTTTAGGTAACAAAGCTGTATGCGGAATTGGTATTCCCATCGGGTGACGGAATAATGCTGTAACTGCGAACCAATCTGCAAGCCCGCCAACTAACCCAGCTTCAAATCCCCCTTGTATAATCTCTCCAGCTATCGTTCCTTGAAAAGGGATAGAAGCCGCAAAGCCGACACCCATAGCCCCAAGCGAAATACCCGCTATATATTTAGTCTGTAATGACATCGTATACACATCCTCTTATTATGTAAAATAAAGCTTTTTGTTGTATTTATTCAATATTAGTTATCCTTTATATATACTATAAAGAACTATTGTGAAAATAACAAAGATTTTTATGTACATGAAAAAATGAGGCTACAACTAGCCTCATTTTTCTTATATCGTTAATTCCAAACCTTTCCTATAATATTCATCCATTATATCGTTTGGAACCATACTTCCACCCGTTCCCCACACAATATGAGTACCTTTTTTCACCTTCTCTGTTAACTGTAGCTTTTGTAAATACTCATCTTCTTTACATACTTTCACTGGCCCTATCATACCTGCTAGTGCAGAAGGCTCTAAATAAATATTCTCCGTATCAGCTAGCTCTTTTAACAATCTATATAACTCTTCATCGCTTACTGTGTAATTCCCACTCAAAAATGGTTCCATCGTTTTACCGACAAATCCAGATGGCCTTCCTACCGCAAGTCCATCCGCATCTGTTACATTATCAATTCCGATATCTTGAACGGAAATTTTGTCATGAAGGCCTGTCATTAAGCCGAGTAACATACAAGGAGAATGTGTTGGCTCTGCAAAGTAACAATGAACATTATCTTTATACAATAACTTTAAACCGAATGCTACTCCGCCAGGTCCTCCTCCTACTCCGCACGGAAGATAAACAAATAAAGGATGATTTTCATCTACTACAACCTCTAACTCTTCTAATTGCTTTTGTAATCGTGATGCTGCTACTGCGTATCCTAAAAATAAATCATGCGAGTTTTCATCGTCTACAAAATAACAGCTAGGATCCGCATCCGCTTGTCTTCTTCCTTCTTCTACTGCTTTGCTATAATCATCTTCATATTCAATAACGTTTACACCTTTACTTCTTAATAAATCTTTCTTCCATTCTTTTGCGTCTGCTGACATATGAACAGTTACATTAAAACCTAGATTCGCACTCATAATCCCTATGCTAAGTCCTAAATTCCCTGTAGAACCTACTGCAATTGAATATTTCGAGAAAAACTCTCTACATGTATCACTATCTAAAACGGAATAATTATCTTCTTCTGTTACCATTCCGTGCTGCAATGCTAGTTGCTCAGCATGTTTCAACACTTCATAAATACCGCCCCTAGCTTTAATTGATCCTGATATTGGAAGATGACTATCACATTTTAATAATAATTCTCCTAAAATAGGTTGCTCATATTTTCTCTCTAAAGCTTCTTTCATAGAAGGTATTTTCACTAAAGGTGATTCGATTATGCCGTTCGCCCCTTTCGTTTCAGGAAAAACTTTCGCAATATATGGTGCAAAACGCTTTAATCTCTCTTCCGCATCTTTTACATTCTCTTCATTAAGTGGTGAATCTTTTATTGCTGTTTCATACTTTTCTATGTTTGGATTTATCCAAAATACTTCTTCTGTTGCAATAAGCTTATTCACTAATGGATATTCTGCTTGTAATGCCCCTATTTCTTTCATTTTGTTTCCTCCTTATATCCTTGTAGCTCACCATACAATAAATTATAATTAAATTAATTTTAATATAGTTTAACACAAATAATCCCATTAAGTTAATTTTAATTTAATTTATTTAAATATAATTTAATAATTATTAAGGAGATTTTCATTATGGAAAATATAGATATTGGTAAAAAAATTGAAAAACAAAGAAAAGAAAAAGGTTTAACTAGTAAAGAACTAGCAAAAATGGCCGATATTACACCATCAATGTTAAGTCAAATTGAGCGCGGGTCCGCTAACCCTTCTATCCAAACATTAAAAGTGCTTGCTAAAGCTCTTGATGTGCCAACATTTAGCTTTTTACTTGAAGATACAAATACAGACGATTTAATTGTACGTTCCCATAAACGAAAGAAAATGATTATTGATAATTTATCATATGAAATGCTTTCACCTGATTTCACTGGAAATTTAGCAACAGCAATTATGACCGTCCCGCCTAATACAGCTTCATCAGAAAATGTGCTAGAACATAAAGGAGAAGAATTAGCATTTGTCTTAGATGGGAAAATCACATTATATTTAAATGAGGAAGAATACGTATTAGAAACTGGCGACAGTGTAAAAATACCTGCTTATTTAAAGCATAAATGGGTGAATCATTTTGAGAAAAATGCGGTAGTCTTATTTTCTGTTACTCCGCCGATTTTTTAATATATGTAATAAAAAAATAGCCATGTACGGGGAATATCCGTTAATGGCTATTTTTTATTTTTTAGGCACCAACAAAATCCCTAAACTAATAATACAAAAGCTCATTATTTGCTGTGCTGATAGACCAAACAGAACCGAATTTTGTTCACTAACAAGCGAAATAATAATATGAGCAAACCCCTCAACAATTAGAAAAATACTTATATTCTTTCCATTTCCGAGCCTTTCATTTTTCATCCATAACAAGCCCATTATACAAAGAGCAAGGATGATCTCATATACGAAAATAGGATGATATAAAAATTTAGATTCATATATATTCATTCCCCATGGTAGTGTCGTTTGTACACCTACTTCATGATGGAATAGAAAATAAAAGATAATGCACACACACAATCCAAAAGGGAGTACATCAAGTAAAATACGAAGCAAAAATTGTTCCTTTTTACTTTTCCAAACAATGTATACACTCGCAATTACGCATCCTACTACAATATGTTGCATACTTCCAATAGCTAATATTGCTTGCACCGGCGCCCCAAAAGCCCATACAGGATTTAAAATTGCTGGTGCAAACTTCCATACAAATACGATGATAAGAAAAGCATTTGTTACGGCATCCATCATTTTTTCATATGATACATTTTGATACTTCATCTTTCGTTTCATCAACATAAAACCAAATAGACTTCCAATTATAAGAGATATGGGTTGTAACCTCACAATCCACTCCATCGTCACCAAATCTCCTTTTAATTCTCAATCAATTTCTTAAATTTCTTTTCTAATTGATCTGGTGGTAATACACCTCGTACATGATCTACTATAATTCCATCTTTATTAACAAAAAATGTCGTCGGTAAAGAGAATACTTTATAATCTAGTCCAGCTACTCCGTCCATATCTAGTAGAACAGGAAACTCAAAACCATAACGATTAGCAAATGCGCTTGCTTCTTGTACTGGGTCACTAACAGTTGCATTCACCGCAAAAATTTCAACATCCTTTTTATATTTATCATACATATGAACTAAGTCAGGTGCCTCCATTTCACACGGCCCACACCATGATGCCCAAAAATTAATAATATACGGTTTTCCCTTGGCATCATTTAACGACTGTAACTTTCCGTCTAATCCTTTTAATGTGATGCTAGGTGCTTTAAAACCGACTTGTGGTAATACTTCTTTCTCCTGTAACTCTGCTTGTTTCGCTTTTCTTTCCTTCTCTTCTTTCTTTGAATTATAAAAGTTAACCCCCGCCCAAACGAGTGCCCCTACTAATATAATAGCAATTATTTTCTTCACTTTTCTTCCTCCTCATTTTTAAAAACCTGTAAATCCACCGAATAGACGAATAAAGAATGCTGTAATTTTCGTCATTTGATTTGTATACAATAAAATACCTGTTACAATCATCATTACACCGCCAATTTTCATCATGACATTGGCATATGTAACAATCCATTTTACCTTCCCAATAAAGAATGCCATCACGAAAAATGGAACCGCAAACCCAAGAGTATACGCTGTAATATAAAGAAGCGCCCCTTCAGGATTCGTCGCGCCAAGCATGAGTATAGCTGAAAATATCGGTCCAACACATGGCGTCCAACCCGCTGCATATGTCATACCGACTAAAATCGAGCGAATATATCCAGTCGATTTACTTCTATACTGCACCTTTTTCTCTGCCATAAGCCACTTAGGCTGAAACAAGCCCGTCATAAATAGCCCCATTAAAACAATAAAAATCCCACCAATTTGTTGAATCAATTTTTGGTTAGATGAAAATGTTATTCCAATCCAGCTTACCGATAAACCTAACGCGTAAAATATAACCGAAAATCCGATCATAAAAAATACTGTATGTATAATCGCTGATTTTTGCATAATCCCACGATTTTCTTTTAAATCTTGGATAGACACACCTGTAATATAAGATAAATAAGATGGATATAGCGGTAAAGAGCACGGTGATATAAATGACAATACTCCCGCCCCAGCCACAAGCCAAATTGTTAAATCTGCTGCATTCATTTTATTCCCCCTTAAACACTACGACGAGTAGTGTTTATTCTTAAAAAAAGAGGCTATATGCACTCTCCGACAATAAGTACAACCGACATACAGAATAAACCTACTGTTCCATATACCGAATTCGTATGTAACGGAATAGTAAGCTTAACAACCTTTTCATTTAACACTTGCTCGATTCGTAAATTTATTGCTGTTTTTGCAAATGAAGCTGTAACACATCGATTTTCCATTTTCTTTATTTTAATTAATTTTAATAACGCGCTACCTAACTCAAATGAAGATTCCATTTTTTGCATCGCATATTTATCAGCAGCTAGCTCCTGATACGTATGATATCGCTGTAACAACCCTTTTAATATCGGTATGTACATCATTCCTTCTGCTAATAGCGTAAAACAAAATAATTTTAGCGGATCCCAATTCTTTTGATGATATTCTTCATGGAAAATAATCGCATCAATTTCTTCATCTGAAAATGTTTGAAGCAACCCTTCCGACATGACAACTTTCGGACGAAATAGCCCAATTGTAAATGCCGCAACTTCCGTAGTCGGCAATATATATATTTGTTTTCTTTTTCGGACGAAAGGGATAAGTACTTTTTGTAATTTTTTACTATAGAAAAATTGTCGCCAAATTCTTTTGCACACGATTAATACAGTAAGTAGTAATAATCCAGCGATTATAATACGAATCAGCGATAATTCTTTCATATGTTTTTCTAACTGGAACAAGCAAAAATTTGAAAGAAGGAACATCTTATTTTGAAACAGAAATGGATATGTAACGTAATACACTAACATACTGAAAAAGAGGATACTAACAATTACTGCTAACAATACGATTTTACGCATTTGCCATTTCATTTCATTAATCCTCTCTTTTTAACTGACTCAATTTGTCTTCTAACTTTTTTATTAAAGTCGGATCAGCCTGCTCTAACTCATCTAACATATGATTTACAACTAAATCTCCAAATTCCCCCATCAATTCCTGTGTCATTTTCTTCGTTTGATTGGATAAGAATTCTTCTTTTGTTTGTACAGCACGATATATACCACTTCTTTTCACAGTCTGTTTTTCTAAGTGTAATTTCTCTACTAACCTGTTCATAACTGTCATAACAGTGTTAAAATTCACAGGTGATTCTTCACTTAATTTCTGCTGCACTTCTTTAATAGTAATACCATCGCTAGACCAAACAATCTCCATAATTTTCGCTTCAAGCGGTCCAAAGAAATGATTTAACCCGTGCTCATTTAACTTATAGTTTTGAGTAAACATTGTACAACTCCTTTCACACTACGAATTGTAGTATAAATTAAATGAAAGGTCAAACGTAAATGATATATATGAAAATTAACTACCCATAAATACATAGGCTATTCCATTCATTTTAAACCTAATTTTTCTCCAAATGTATCAAAAAGATACTGCTCTAATATTTGTACACTAAACTTCTCATTACGTCCAAGTGCAAATAATTCCCGATCTTTCGCTACGATAGTATCTAACGGAATAGCTACATTATCCACTATTTTTGTAATTTCAATTATATTACTTTTTACATTTACTTCTGTTTTAAATTCAACGTTTTCTAACACTATATGTGAACGTCTTCCTGATGCAAAAAAAGTAAAATTAGGATTTTTAACAACGCCAATTTCAGTCTCTAACGCATATAAATAGTGAAAAATTACATCTCTGTGTCCATCTTTTATTATTTTTTCATCCTTCTCATCGTCTAAGTATTCTTTCAGCTTCGTTGTAAATTCAAATCGAAAATCCACTTTTTTCACTCTCCTTCTTTGTATTTCATATTAAATAAATATATTGAAATAATTTTAACATATTGTAATACAACTTCCTATTAAAAGTAAAAACTGTTTT
The DNA here is from genome assembly GCF_008368795.1 of Bacillus sp. BF2-3. Classification (NCBI taxonomy): domain Bacteria; kingdom Bacillati; phylum Bacillota; class Bacilli; order Caryophanales; family Bacillaceae; genus Bacillus; species Bacillus sp. BF2-3. The sequence continues at coordinate 133,219 of NZ_QOSA01000002.1, read as the reverse complement.
AAAAAATCGCTATTATTTCCGATACCCTTTTAAAATATAAGTATAAATTCAATATGAATCAATGCGTCATTATATCTATTTAAACATATTTTTTCCATATTTTGAAACATTAGTATGAAATATTATATATCAATGTATGGTTTCTAATGCATTGGTATATATAGTCAGTAGTTTCTTTACTATTCCGATATACTTAAGCTACATTTTCTAATTATTGATTACATTACGGAAGGAATGTAACTCTCTTCTATCGAATTTTTATATAACAAAAATAATTAGGTGGTGCTTTACTATGAAATTAGCTGTCATTGGTGGCGGTGATTTACAAGATTCAAATCACTTGCCTATTAATGAACGCCTTATAGAATTAACAAATAAACAGTACCCAAAAATATTGTTTATTCCAACGGCTAGTCATGATGATGAAAGCTATATAAAATTATTTTTAGACACTTTTGAAAAACAATTACATTGTGAAGTACAAATTTTACGTACTACAACAGATTCACCTTCAAAGTATGAAATAGACGAGATAATTCATTCAGCCGATTTAATTTATTTAGGTGGCGGGAACTATATTCACATGCTTACGCAATGGAAAGAACATAGACTCGATGAAAAATTATTATTGGCTCTGCAGCAAGGAACACTTATTGCTGGTTATAGCGCTGGTGCTATGTGTTGGTTCACGTCTAGTATCCGATCAGATTATGAAGGTTCTGGTTATATAGAGAGTAACGGATGGGGTATTGTTAATAAAAGATTTTGTCCACATTATAATCAATTAAACAGAATGAACGCCTTCCATTCCTTTTTACAAAATCATCAAGGGAATATAGAAGGAATTGCACTGGAGGATAATTGCGCTTTATATATTACAGAGGAATCCTTTGAGATTATCGGTGAACCGGAAAGAGCGTGGGAGTTTTATATGAGTGATAAAACACTCATTAGACAACATTTTGATATAACTTTAAAAAGCTATTTATAAACCTGAACTTACGAAAAAATGTCCCTAAGTCTAATAACTTAGGGACATTTTTCTATTTAACTAACTAATCGTGTAATTCGTTTCTTTTGCCATGAAAGCTTATAATATGCATACTGTAATATTAAGCTGACAATAAATGCTGCTGGATACCCGATCCAAATGCCTTCTATTCCAAGACTTGTATGGTAAGAAAGATAATATGCTACGGGTACTTCTACAAGCCAAATTGAAACAACTCCAATAACAGTTGGCCAAAGTACTGTACCGCTCGCTCGCATTGTCGCACTAATAATTTGTGCATGACCGAAAATTAAATAACTCCATAATGTAATCATAACTAAGCTATGAGCAATTTCAATTGTAGTTTGACTCGTTAAAAATAGTGATAAAATGTCTCTTGAGAATACGTAAATAAGAGATATTAACACACCACCGATGACGTAGTTCATAATAATTCCGGCCTTCACAACTTTCTGTAATCGATCAAATTGATTCGCACCAATCGATTGTGCCGCAAAAATGGAAACTGTAATACCAAGGCTAACTGCTGGCATTTGTACATAACTTGCAACTTGATTCACAACGCCGTAAGCAGCTGTTGCATCCGAACCGTAACGATTTACAAATGCGATTACGGCAATTTCAGATAATGAAACTAATATCATATTAATACTCGCTGGAATACCGAGCCTTAGTAATAGCTTTAATAACTCCCCATCCATTCGAAGGTATTTTCTAACCGTTCCATCTAGTTGTAATGGGTGATTTTTCTTCTTTAAATACACAAGCATGACAATAAACGTAATAACTGTAGATATAACAGATGCATAGGCCGCTCCATACACATCTAATTTCGGAGCTCCTAACCATCCAAAAATAAGAATCGGTAATAAGATCATATTTAGCGCTGTACTTACAATTAAAAAGTAAAATGGCGTTTTAGAATCTCCTGTACCTCTCATAAATGTTGTATATGCGAAATATAAAAATAATACTGGCATCGATATAAATAAAATCCGTGCATAATGTACACTTATTTCAATAATATTTTCTGGCGTTCCCATTAGACGCATAATATCCATTGCAAAAATACTGCCTATTATCGCCAACACAACTCCAATAATAAAGGTAAACGTCAACGTCGTACCAACGATAGCTTTTAAACGATCTTCGTTTTTAGCACCAAACGCCTGACCAATTAAAATAGAGCTTCCTGAACCGATACCAATTACAAATGAAACGAGCAAGAAAAATAATGGGAAGAATGCTGATATAGCCGCTAAATCATTAACTCCAAGCCATCTTCCTACTACTACCATACCAAATAATTGTCCAACTGATTGTAGTACATTACTTAATAATAACGGTACTAAAAACATCGACATCGATTTCCAAATCGGTTTACTCTCACTTTCCAACTTATGTGACTCCGCACCTTCTTTATTGTTATCTGCAGGTGGTTTCAAATTTCATTTCTCCTTTTATTAAACATCTATTTTCAATCTCTATCTCTTTGTATAGTTGTTATAATACTGTGCTTCTATTCATTTTCTTTTCGTATGATTATAACTTCACCCAATATTGACTTCCATCAGCTGTTCGATCTAAAAATCCATATTCGATTAAATATCTTCTTAAAGTTACAAAATCAGGGTATACATTTTCTATCACTGTATTTACTTCTTTTTCAGTATACTTTTTATTACTATCAAACTTCTTCACTAAATGGCGCAATATAATTAATTTACGCTTTTGTTTCTTCGGAAATTTAGAGAGAGGTCCATCTAATCCTTCTGTAAAATGAGCTTTTAATACTTCATCATTTTCTTCTTCCGTAATATTGTATCGATCATCCACCATCGTTGCTGTTCTATGAATTGGCACAAATTTCGTTTGTACTTTTGATTTTTCTTCTGATAATTCCATTAGCGCTAAAAATACTTTTGCTTGCTTCATTTTCTCTCGCAGTGTAAATCGATGATTACGAATTGTTGATGTACTTCCGCCATCCATCTCTTTTACAATTTCTTTATCATTCAGTCCCATATGGAAAAACTGAACCATTTTCTTTTGTAAATCCGTTAAACCAGTAAATTTCTTATCCATATTTAACAAATAATCAAACATAGACGTATGCTCATTTTGAATATGCAATTGGACGAACTTCTCTGCTTCATACAAAATTTGGTTATCTTGATAAATAACACCTTTAATAAATGTTTCACCACAAGCTAAGCAAATGTACTCCTCTTTTTCTTCATCAAACACATACCCTTTCTTTAATTCCTCTATTGACGCATCCCAAAACTTCTCTGAAATATCACTCATACTAAACACTCCTTCAAAATGTTTATTTAAAACCAAACAAATCAATATATCGTTTATTATCACTTCATCATCTTATCACAACACAAACAAACATTTCAACGTTTCGTTTGCCCATTTTATAAACTTTTATAAAAACATCTAACAAAAGGGTTTAATACAACGAAAAGCGAATATGTTTATACAAATTCATTTTATAGGATGTGAAATAGAACATAAATATTCTTTAAGACCCTTAGTTTACCGTTAAACAAATTGCACAGAATACATATGCGATTAGTGAATATGGAACTGGTATTCACTCATTCCAAAACTTCAGTATTCAATTTTAACTACAAAAAAGATGTTTTCGTATAAGAAAACATCCTTTACTTTTTATATATTCTATTTACAGTCTCTACTAAAACCTTACTTGCTTGTACAAATGTATGCTTTCGATTTCTATCTTCAACAAATTTATTAGCACAACTACTCATAATGATCATACAACTAATTATGACTAACGCTATCTTTCTATTCTTGTAAGTCACTTTATGCCACTCCACTATTACAAAACTTCTTTTGAATTTATCCCATCAAGAAATTTTACATGAATAATAAAACGCGCGAATATGCAATTCTGCATATTCACACGTTTTATCACAATGTTATGATTTAATTTAGTTAAAGAACAAGTATACCGAGGTGACTAACTTGAAATTTAAAGCGAAAAAAAATCCATTCCACGTCATTTTCATTACATTATTTATAATTATTTTTTTCGTTTCGTTATTCTTCCAAAATGAAAATTCTATTTTTTTCACTCTCATGATGCTATTAAATATCGTGAATCTTTCTTCATTCTATTTCTCTCACTACAACATAACGGAATCATCTCTTGTTGTAAAACACGGTTTCATTTTTCATACTGAAATTCCATTTGAAGATATTCGTCACGTTAAATACTCTGGTAAAAAACTTCATTCAAAAAAATGGACTAGACAACAATTAGAAATCCATTACAATTTATTTGACTCAGTGACCACTTTCGTACCACTAGAAGAAGAAAAATTCATTTCACTCTTAAAAGAGAACTGCCCACAGATGAAAGTAATGAATACGCCTGCTAACAAATAATATATTTTGAAGCTTGTAGTATTGCAAGTAGATGAAACATAAAAATGAACATCAAAAAAGCCAAGATTCTATACTAAGAACCTTGGCTTTCTCTATTACTCTTTTGGAGCAATCATTTTCTTTGGATCTACAATTTCATCAAATTGCTCTTCTGTTAGTAGCCCAGATTGCAATGCTGCTTCTTTTAAAGTTAACCCTTCTTTATGAGCATGCTTCGCAATTTTCGCTGCATTTTCATATCCGATATGTGGGTTTAGCGCTGTTACAAGCATTAGTGAACGATTCACATTTTCATTAATTACTTCTTCATCTGCTTCAATACCAACTGCACAATTGTCATTAAACGAAACAATTGCATCCGCTAATAAGTGAGCTGATTGTAAGAAGTTATAAGCAATAACAGGTTTAAATACATTTAACTCAAAGTTACCTTGGCTCGCAGCAAATCCGATTGTTGCATCATTCCCCATCACTTGCGCTACAACCATCGTTAATGCTTCACTTTGCGTTGGATTTACTTTCCCTGGCATAATAGAGCTTCCCGGTTCATTTGCTGGAATAATAATTTCTCCAAGACCACTACGTGGACCACTTGCAAGCCAACGTACATCGTTAGCGATTTTCATTAAATCCGCAGCTAATGCTTTTAATGCACCGTGAGTATATACAACTTCATCATGGCTCGTTAATGCATGGAACTTATTTGGTGCAGAAACAAATTGTTTACCTGTAAATTGACTAATTTCCTCTGATACCATCTCACCAAATTTAGGATGAGCATTGATACCTGTTCCAACCGCAGTTCCACCAATTGCTAACTCTTTCATATATGTATTGCTCTCTGCAATCATACGCTCTGTTTTTTCAAGCATACGGTGCCATCCGCTAATTTCTTGCCCTAAAGTTAACGGCGTTGCATCTTGTAAATGTGTACGACCAATTTTTATGATATGTTCAAATGCAGTTACTTTTTCTACTAAAGTTTCTTTTAATTTCGTAATTGCTGGTAATACGTGATTTTCTACTGCGATTACACAAGCTACATGAAGCGCCGTTGGAAATGTATCATTTGAACTTTGTGACATGTTCACATCATCATTCGGATGAATATGTACGTCAGATCCCTTCTCTTTCAAAATTTGATTCCCACGATTTGCAATTACTTCATTCACATTCATGTTTGACTGTGTACCACTACCTGTTTGCCATACGACAAGCGGAAAATGTTCATTCCATTTCCCTGCAATCACTTCATCCGCAGCTTCTACAATTGCTTCTGCTTTTTCTTCTGATAGCTTTCCTAATTTTTGATTGCTAAGCGCTGCACTCTTCTTTAAAATTGCAAATGCTTTTACAATTTCAAGTGGCATTTGCTCTGTTCCAATTGGAAAGTTTTCTTTACTACGTTGTGTTTGTGCTGCCCATAATTTATCAGCTGGAACTTTTATTTCTCCTAATGTATCTCTTTCAATTCTGTACTCCATGTTTTCATCCCCTTGAAAATATAATACCTACATCTCTTATAATAACAGACTTTCTCTTAAATGATAAGAATTCTCACTCTTATATATAGATATTCTATATTTATTTTAAAAAATTCCTCTTGACCTAAACTTAAGTTTAGGCTGTATCCTTTCCATTGTAACCTACTATAACACTACTGGAGGAATTCAATATGAAAAAATATGCTTTTATAACAGGTGCAAATAAAGGAATTGGATATGAACTTGTTCGTCAATTAGCAGAAAAAGATTATCACGTATTTTTAGGTGCTCGTAATGAACAACTTGGACAACAAGCCGTAGAATCTTTAAATGTTTCAAACGTTTCCTATATTCAAGTAGATATTTCAAATTCACAATCCATTCAAGAAGCAATAAAGAAAATTTACGAAATGACTGACCACTTACATTTATTAATTAATAACGCAGGCATAGCGCTAGACTTCAATACACTACCTAGTGAATTAAATATTGAAACTTTACGCCAAGGATTTGAAGTTAATTTTTTTGGAACTTTCCAAATGATGCAAGCCTTTTTACCATTATTAAAGAATTCAAGCAACAGTAAAATAATAAATGTAACAACTGACATGGCCTCACTAACAATGTTTGCTAATGGTGAAACACATCCAATTAATACACTAGGATATAATTCTTCCAAAACAGCTATTAATGCTTTAACATTAGCTTTTAGTAAAGAATTTGCCACTAACGGTCCAGAAGTATTTGGGGTAACTCCTGGTTTTACAACTACGGATCTTAATGGAAATTCCCCTGGTGGCCATACAACCACTGAAAGTGCTAAAATTATTATTAAATATGCATTAAGTGAAACAAACTATAATGGTAAAATACTTAACAAAGATGGCATTATACCTTGGTAATAAAAGGATGAATGATATGTATTATACAATTGGGCAAGTCGCCAAAATGCAACATTTAACTATTTCTCAAATACGTTATTACGATAAACAAGGACTGTTTCCTTTTCTGCAAAGAAACGAAAAAGGAGATCGAGTTTTTGATGAAGAAGCACTGAAATATTTAGAAATGATTTTGTGTTTAAAAAACACCAGTATGCCAATTCAAAAAATAAAACAATTTATCGACTGGTCTATGGAAGGAGAATCTACCATCCTTCAAAGGTTAGCATTAATGAAACAACAGGAGACCAATGTCTTACAGCTCATGCAAGACACTGAAAAAAACTTAAAAAAGATACAACAAAAAATTGCTAAATATGAGAATGAAATAACTTCAGCAAATGCTATTAAAAAATAAAAAAATCACCTTCTACATATTGTAGAAGGTGATTTTTATTTTATGATGCTTGCTTTCCTTTATCTGCATCATCTACATACCAGATGAATTTGCCTGTATATCCGTAAATAACTGCTAAAATTAACGATACGAAGCTTAACCACATAAACGGAACGTATGAGAACGTTGCTACACCTAAAATACCAGCCATAAAAATACCATTATCAGACCATGGAACCATACCTGAAGTTAACGTTCCACCTACTTCTGAGTTACGCGCTAATACACGACGGTCTATTTTTAATTTATCATAGCTATCTTCCATAATTTTTGGTGTTAAAATTAGTGATACATACATCGCACAACCAAATATATTAGCTAAGAATGCCACGATTAATGTAGATAATGTTACATTACCTGCAGAATTTAATTTCTTCTCAAATTTTGATACGATTACTTTTAAAACACCTAGTTTTTCAAGTAATCCACCAAATCCTAAACCGAAAATAATAACGGCTACTGAGCCAAGCATGCCGTTAATTCCACCACGGTTTAATAACTTGTCAACAAACTCAACACCAGATTGAATTGAGAATCCGTTATAAGCTGTTCCAATCGCCTCTCCAAAGTTCATCCCTTGGAAAAGAGTTGCCCAAATTGCACCAATTAAAGCTCCCATTGCAATTGTTGGCATAGACGGTTTCTTCATCGCTAATAGAACGATAACAATGACCGCCGGAACAAGCATCCATATTTTAATATCAAATTGCTTTAATAAAGCTTCTTTTAAAAATTCTACTCGATTCAAATCTACATTATCGCCGCCATACATCCAACCAGCTACAGTAAACATAATACTAGTAATAATATAAGCCGGAACATCTAATACGAGCATAGCTCGAACGTGAGCAATAACATCTACTTTCGCCATAGAAGCTGCAAGAACTGTGCTATCAGAAAGTGGTGATAATTTATCGCCGAAATAAGCTCCTGAAAGAACTGCACCAGCAACAAGCGGAAGTGGTAAACCAAGTCCTTCACCAATCGCCATCATAGCAATACCTGCTGTTCCCACTGTTCCCCAAGACGTTCCTGTTGCGATAGAAGTTATAGAACAAATAATTAATGTTGCTAATAGGAATATGCTAGGGTGAATAAATTCTAATCCATAATAGATTAATGTTGGTACTACCCCACCAGCAATCCACGTTCCAATTAAAGCACCTACTGCAACTAAAATCAGTATTGCTTCTAATCCGTTAGAAATCCCTTTCGTAATTGCATCTTGCAATTCTTGATAACGAAATCCTAATCTTAATCCAAGCGCAATTACTAAAAACCATGAAATAAATAGCGCTAATTGAATTGGGAGATCAAAAATCGTTTGGAAGGAAAAGACAACAGCAAGAAATAGTAATAAAAGAACTATGATTTCTAGCATCGATGGTAATCTTACACTTTTCATTTTTTTCTCTCCTTACAAGTCGATAACATGACGTATGTCGTCTTACATGTATGTAATATACAATTAGCGAAGACAAAACAAAATTTTCATATTATTTCGATTTATTTTTCCAGTATAATATATTCACAACCCTTTCTATTGTAAAAGTAGATTACGTTTTTCGCAATGAAAAATATAAAAAATGTTGTATTTTTATTTATCCCGATATTTTCGGCCAATAAGACCTCCGCCTTAAAATTCAGTAAGTGCAAAGCACTTAGGTAAGAAATTAACTACTGTAAAATTCCGAATCGATATGAACATATTAAAGCTTCACTTTATTTACAAGGAACAATCCCATACTAACTTTTTTAATATTTGCTGCAACAAAACTTTTTACAACTATCTTAACTTTTTAATTCACACCATTATTTTCTACGCAAAAAATAGGGCACACATCCTTAAAATGATGTATGCCCTATCTTTATTTATACATATTTTGTATTTCTTCTTTATTTTTAAGTATTTCCTCAAACTTATCACTACAACCCTTCGGAAATAACACTCCCAGTCCATATGAATGCGCAAATTGAAAATGAGGGCACTTCGCTTTTACCTCATCCCAAAACTTATACACGCCGAAATCACCACTTCTAACTTCAATATCATGAAATAATACAATACCGTTTTTCGCGACTTTCGGTAGCCATGTATTATAATCGTGAGAAACAGCTTCATACGTATGATAGCCATCAATATGCAACAGATTTATCGTTTCATCTTGAAACCGGTCTACAGCATCATCAAAAGTAGATCGAATTAAATTTCCTATATTAAGGTAGTTATCGCTCACTACTTTTTCTACTATTTGAAAAACCCCTTCTCCATATGGACCTGTATGCCCATCTCCAGCCCAAGTATCTACTGCAAAGCATTTAGTCGATAACCCTCCATCTTTTACTCCTTGACAAAAACTGAAGAAAGAAGCACCTAGATGTGTACCTAACTCAACTAAAGTTTCCGGTTTTTCAAATCGTACTAAGTCATATGCAAAATCTAAATGTCCACTCCACGCAGATTGTGACCGAATAATAGGACTAAATGTTTCAAATTCAAATGATGGTTTATGAGTAACCCAGTTCATCGCATAACTCCTTCTGCACATATTTTTAACAAACCAAATTACTCTTATCTTTATTTTTTTATTGCCATGATTATGATTCTATTTCATGAAAATATGAAGAATTTATTCTTTTCTATTGAGGTAAAGCATCATATACATATGGGTCAGTTGGCTTATTAATTTTCTCGATTTTGTTTACTTTTACAAGTGGAAAGACTGTTCCTTTATATGTCGTTTCATCTAATAATCCTGTTATTTTCACCCATGTTTCTTCTGGAATTTTTTCAATATTTTTCCCGGTAACAATCATCCCCCAGACTGATGCATCCGCAATACAACAAGTTATACCATATCGAGCCACTACTGCTTTATTACCCGTCACATCTTTATCCTTATATATAAACCCTAAGAATGTAATTTCTTTCCCTTTAAACCAATTGACATTTTGACCAATTACATTCATTGTTTGAACATAATCCTTATCCTTTACTTGTAGTTTACGCTGTCCTAACATACTTTTTACTACTTGCTCTTCCGTTTTATAAGTCGTTGCTAAATTTGATGTTTCTTCTGGATCAACTGATACTTCTCGCCCATCAAACTTAACCTGTTTCCCCTCTTTTTCGTTCCTTTCTAGACTTCTCGACTGTACACTTTGATTCATACCCCTTTTTCCTGCTAAACTTCCATCAATTGTTACACTTCCAAAGAGAAAAGCACTAACTATCGGAACGACAAATAAAACATATACAAAGAAACTTTTTATCCCTGATTTTGATGTTGTATGATGTTTACAACAATTACAATCATGCTGTTTTTCTCTTCCATCTCTCCAAACTTGTACAATACCAAAAATTAAAATTACTACAAAAGCTATATACGTAAATTTGATCATTTTTGGAGCGATAAAATTATAAATATTCCCTGTTACAAGTAGTTTAAATAAGAGCATTGCTAAACCAATTAAAATAATGCCACGAATATAGCAATGATATGCCTTCTGCTCCTCTTTCCCCATTCTTTCTCACCTCCTATAACATTATGATTTGCAGGATGGTATACACAGATATAATGACAATTCCTATCAAAAAGAATACAAATCTCTTTTGAAAATATGCAAATAGCATTAACGTATTTTTCATATCAAGCATAGGCCCAAACACAAGAAATGCGAGAAGTGCCTTTACCGAGAAAACATGTCCAAAAGATGCCGCTATAAAAGCATCGGCTGCAGAGCAAATTGATAAAACATAACCAAATCCCATCATAATAAAGGGGGCAATTACTTCGTTATGTGCTACTGCATCCAGTACATTCCGATCAAAAAACGTTTGAAATACACTTGCTAAAAAAGCACCAATCAATAAATACTTACCAGTATCAAAAAACTCATCTACAATGTGATTCATAACATCTTTCCAACTCTTTTTATTGCTTGTTTGAACTGAAACCTCTACATCTTTTAAAACATTTCTTTCGCGATAGCAATAATACACAATTAGACCTATGAATAGAGCAACTAAAATTGTTATCCCAAAGCGTGCATATACAACGTAATCATTTTTTGGAAACGCATATACAGTAGATAAAAGAACAACTGGATTCATAATGGGTGCACTCAGTAAAATAACAATGCCTACATGAAGTGGTAACCCCTTTTGAATGAGCCTTCTTACAATTGGTATAATGACACATTCACACATTGGAAAAAGAACTCCCACAAATACTGCCGGAATCATTGCAACAATCGGAGATTTCGGCAGTACTTTTTGAATCATATCTTCCGTCACAAACACTTGAATACATGAAGAAACAATTACCCCTAATAAAATAAAGGGTATTGCTTCAAAAATGATACTTAAAAATACTGTATTCACATTCAACCATTCCTGTGGCATATTTTTGTGCAAATTTGCTAGACTTGTAAAATCTACAAAAAATAATAAAAAGAGAAACATAGCGATAAGAGCTATGCCTACTAATTCTTTTGAAACTCTATTAAAGACCAAGCTTCTCGCCTCCATTTTATTTATATGTAAACATGTGCTTGTCCAAATGCTCCATACTACAGCACAAATTTTATAGTCTATTTCTATTCTTAAATCGTAATCATTATGATTTATTCTTGCTTTTTCTTTTCCTATCGTTTAACATAAAACGTAATCATTACGATTTAAAGGAGAGATCATTTCATGAAAAAAGTACCTATCACTGTATTAAGTGGTTTTTTAGGATCTGGAAAAACTACCTTACTACATCACATTTTGACTAATAAGAATAACTTAAAAGTAGCTGTTATCGTTAATGATATGAGCGAAGTAAACATTGATGCATCTCTTATAAAAAAGGGTGGTTTTTCACGTACGGAGGAAAAACTAGTAAAAATTCAAAATGGCTGTATTTGTTGTACACTACGAGAAGATTTAATGATAGAAGTGAATCGTCTTGTGGAAAATGGTGATATTGACTATATTATTATTGAATCTTCTGGTATAAGTGAGCCTATTCCAGTTGCTCAAACGTTTACTTATACAGACGAAGTTCTTAACATTGATTTAACGAAAAATTGTCGCCTCGATACGATGGTTACAGTTGTAGATGCAAACAGATTTTGGGATGATTTTGCAGATGGAGAAAGTTTATTAGACCGAAAACAAGCAATCGATGAGAATGATACCCGGGAAGTTATTGATTTATTAATAGATCAAATTGAGTTTGCAAACGTAATTATTCTTAATAAGATAGATTTGCTAGAAAAAGAAGATGTGATAGAGCTTCATCATTTACTAAAAAAATTAAATCCTAATGCAAAAGTTCTTGAATCTTCGTTTAGCAAAGTACCATTACAAGAAATTTTAAACACAAATCTATTTAATTATGAAGAAGCCAGTCAATCGGCCGGCTGGATACAAGAATTAAATAGTGACTATCATACACCGGAAACGGAAGAATACAGTATCAATTCCTTTGTTTACCGCCGCAAATATCCTTTCCATCCCGAGCGCCTTATGAATTGGCTAGAAAAATGGCCTTTAGATGTTGTAAGAGCGAAAGGATTCTTCTGGCTGGCATCTCGTAATAATATGATAGGGCTTCTATCTCAAGCAGGTTCCTCTATTACAATTCAAGGAGCCGGTGAATGGATAGCCGCATTACCTGAAACTGAAAGAAATCAAATGATTGCAGAAGAACCAGAAGTATTAAAAAACTGGGACGAGCGATATGGAGATCGAATAACTGAGCTCGTATTTATCGGTATTGATATGAATCGTTCTGTGATTGAACAATCATTAGATGATTGTCTATTAACAGAAAAGGAAATGGGACAAAAGTGGAATACATTTATTGATCCTATTCCGGCTTTTACTTATACTTCATAATAATTAATAAAAGGCTTCAGTAGAATGAAGCCTTTTTACTTTATAGCACTCTTATTTAATAGGTTTGCTTTAATTATGAATACAATTGTACCTAAAACAATTAATATAGCATATACGATACCAACTACATTACCTATTTTTTCTAAGCCAAGCGGTAATATTATAGTAGCAACTCCAACTATATAAGAAAATGCTCCTGAAAGCTTCGCTAATTTATTTTTATCTCCAACAAACGTTTCTTCTTGATATCCTGCTAACAAAAACAACCTCTTTTTCACATGTATTTGATACCCTAAAAAAATGATAAGTAACCCAACAAATAAACAAACTAAAAATCCAGCTAACATATACTCCCCCTCCTCTACAATATTTTACTATACATAAAAAAAATAAAATTAGAAATTTCAGTTTATTAACGAGTTATTCTGTGATATATTGCATATTGTATTCAATTTATATTTTTAGAAAGGAGAATTTTAAATCATATGGATTCAAATCGATTAAAAGGAATTATAATGGTCATAATCGGTGCTTGTTTATGGGGCTTGTCTGGTACAGCTGCACAACAGCTTTTTCAATATGACAATGTTTCAACCGAATGGTTAGTTACGATCCGCTTACTTATATCTGGAATTATTTTGCTCATTATTTCCTCATTCGGAACGAGAAAAAAAGAGATATTTGGCATTTGGAAACAAAAATCTGATGCTATTAAAATGATTTTGTTTGGTCTATTCGGTATGCTTGCTGTACAGTATACGTATTTCGCTTCAATTAAAGAGGGAAATGCTGCCGTGGCAACATTATTACAATATTTAGCTCCTATATTCATCACTGTATACTTACTTTTCAAATGGAACGTTCGTCCATCAAAAATTGATTTCATTTCAATTACCCTTTCATTAGTAGGCACTTTTCTCTTACTAACAAACGGGTCTGTTCATAACTTGGCTGTTTCTACACCAGCTATTATTTGGGGTATTTTATCTGGATTATCTCTCGCTTTTTATAGTTTATATTCAAAGGAATTGTTAGAAAAATGGTCTTCCTCCGTTATCGTTGGATGGGGTATGATTATTGGGGGTATTGGTGTAACGATTGTACACTTTATTTCTACAAACGAATTCATTTTATTATCAACTATGAAATATGTAAAACTAAGTACCCTACCGCTCATCATATTTGTCGTCATTTTCGGGACACTTATTGCCTTTTATTTATACTTAGACAGCATACGATACCTGACTCCGAAAGAAACAACATTATTTGGTTGCACAGAACCACTCGCAGCTATTATTTCTTCTGTACTTATATTGCACGTGCCATTTCAATCTTTTCAGTTATTAGGCGCTTTTTGTGTCATTGTAATGGTGCTCATCTTAAGCCAAAAACCGGATGAAGGGAAACAAAAATTAAAGCTTGTTCATGCAAAAAAGGAAAATATACAATGAAAGGATTGAATTCACTATGCCTGTCCCTCAAAATTATAAAAAACCAGGAAGAATTTCAGCAAAATCACTCGTTTTAAATCAACTACAAAATTGGATTATTGAAGGTGTACTGAAGCCCAATGAAAAAATTAATGATGGGGAATTGGCTGAGGCACTAGGAGTAAGCAGAACACCTGTAAGGGAAGCACTTCAAATATTAGAGCTTTCTGGATTAGTGGAAATGGTACCAGGGCAAAAAACGAAAATTGCTCCTATTAAGTTAGACGACGTATCTATCATTTATGAAACGATGGCTGGTCTTCACTCTATTATAGGAAAGCAAGCTCTTCAAAACATTACAGACACTGATATTCAAATACTTTCTGAAATAAATGATCATTTTCAGCACTCTATAGAGAAAAAAAACGCAAAACAAGCTTTAAAATTAGATATACAATTCCACAATACAATTTCTTCTATTGCTAAAAACCAATATATTGAACCCTTTCTAGAAAATATGCAACTTCACGTTTTACGTCTTGAATATTTGTTTTTCCAAAACTTTGTTCCAGCAAGTCAATCTATTGAAGAACATCACTCTATCATTCAAGCATTACAGAAGCAGGACGAAAAACAAATGGAACAAATAATGACCCAAAACTGGCTCCGTCCCATGAAAGAAATACAAAAAATAATTTCTACGAAATAAAAAGAGAGCTGGTTACACAAAATCGTAACCAGCTCTCCTTTTACTAATCTATATAGCTACGCCTGAATATTTGCATAATCTTCCATATCTTCGTACTCTTTTTCCAATTCCTCTAAAGACAGCTCGTATAATTGTCGGTCGCGAATCTTAAACACACCTGCTCCAATTAACTCATCAATTAAATGCCTCTTACGATTTTCAACAGCAAAACGGAGTTGACTACTCATCTTTTAAAAAACTCCTTTCTACGATCATTGAAAATGATAATCTTTATCAATTACCACTTTTGATTATAAAAGATGACTCTTTATAAGTAAAGTAATTTCATGAAATATTTACCTTGCAAAGTATTTGTGGCCACATTATATATATGTATGCCGTGCGAAAAATGTTATGACACTTTTTCTTATCCTTTTTCTTTCATACTTTGCAAGTTGTCTCATCGTGATGAAATTCACCATCTATTTCTACTTGAATGGTGACATGTTCTACATGAAACTTCTCCTTTAATACATACGTAGCCTCTTTTAATACACTTTGCGTTTCATTCCCTTTAATAATCAAGTGGCAAGTTAATACTTGAAAATCCGATGTGACAGACCATATGTGCAAATCATGAACTTCTTTGACAATCGGAATATTTAATAATGTACTTTTTACCTCTTCAACATTTATGTGCTGTGGTGCACCTTCCATTAATATATGAACCGTATCACGTGTTACACGCCATCCACTAATAATGACTAAAATAGACACAAGAATACTAGCAATCGCATCTGCAGCAGTCCATCCGAAAAATTTAATAAGTAACGCAGCAATAATCGCTCCGACGGAACCCAATAGATCGCCTAGTACGTGCAGGAAAGCACTTCTTAAATTCAAATTACCTTTCACATCTCCGCCTCTCATTAATATCCAAGCTGATAAAATATTAATAAGCAGACCAAGGACTGCAATAATGAGCATCCCATTACTAGCAATCTCAACTGGTTCTTTAAAACGACGGATTGCTTCAATAAAAATGTATACCGAAATGACAATAAGAACGACACCGTTACATAATGCTGCTAACATTTCGACTCGCTTATACCCGTATGTTTTCGCAGTTGTTGCTGTTTTTTCTCCGAGTTTAAACGCAAGTAAACTTAAAGCTAAAGATACTGCATCACTTAGCATATGCCCCGCGTCAGATAGTAGTGCTAAGCTATTTGTTACAAATCCCCCAACAACTTCTGCAATCATAAAACTTGTTGTTAGTAGGAAGGCAATTAGTAACGCCTTTTTATTTTTTGAATGACCATGATCATGCGAATGTCCCATACTTATACTCCTTTAAGTACAATATCTGTATGTTAGTATGAAACAAACTCCCCGTGTTTATCCCGAATCGACTGATTGTAAACGCCCGCTTCCTCTGTATACACACTTCGCTATTTTTTAAACAATCCCTTTTTCTCAAATAAAACAAGACTACTTCTTTTTTATTTTCATATTGTTTACTAATGAAAGAATTTTTAAGGAGGTTACTTAAATGAAACGTTTATTTCTCTGTATGGAACGTGAACTTGTTGTAGTGAAAGAACACAATGATAACTATGAAACGACTTATCACTTACAAAATATGCAACCTACCTGTATCGCTGTTGATCCATTTCAAAAGAATCGTGTATATTGCGGAACATTTGGACGAGGTCTATGGTTAAGTGACGATAGTGGGGATTCATGGAGACCAATTGGAGATTCTTATCGTTACTTTGATTTCCCTAAAGAAGATGGTATTTTGCACTCCTCTATCACTTCCATAACAATAAGCTCAAATGAACAAGTTAACGGATATGGGGTCGTTTATGTCGGCACAGAACCGAGCGCTTTATTTCGCTCTGAAAATGGTGGTGAAACGTGGACTGAACTTAAAAATATGAAATCATTATTATCTTCTTATACATGGGCTTTCCCGCCTAGACCTTTTACCCATCACGTACGCTGGATTACAGTTGATCCAAACAACCCTAATACAATACACGTTTCAATCGAAGCTGGTGCTGTTATTCAAAGTAATGATAAAGGGCATACATGGATTGATAAAAAATTCGGTGCTCCTATCGATGCTCATCAATTACTTATGCACCCTGAAGCACCAAATCGCCTTTATGCATCATGTGGTGACGGATTTATGGGCGGACCTGATCGTGCTTATCTTGAGAGTTATAACAATGGAAACAGCTGGATCTCATGTAGTGCAGGACTTGAACATCATTATTTATACAGCATGGCTATTGATCCAGCTGATTGTGATACGATTCTCGTTTCTGCCGCGCCAAGTGCTGATCTCGCTCATCATCGTATCCCTTATGAGTCTTATATTTATCGAAAAACGAAAGATACTCCTTTCCAGCAAGTACAACAAGGACTACCATCTGCAATCGGTACAGTCATTTCGATGTTTGCTACAAACGAAGCCGAACCACATACGTTTTACACGTTAAATAACAATGGCGTCTTTCAATCCAATGATAGCGGCGAATCGTGGGAACAACTAAACATTCCGTGGAAAGATGAGTATAAAACGCAGCATCCGCATGCACTATTCGTCACTAGTTCTTAACGAAAAAAGACTGCCTAAATGATTTTAGGCAGTCTCTCTTTTATTTCTTTAAATCAATGACAATATCATCTAACACAATATCTTTGCTCTTCGCTTCTTTTTTCGGCACTTCTATTTTCTTCTCTTTCCCATTCACATACTCTACTCCACCATGATTTTCAGGTGTATGTACTCGCAAGTGCACGCGAGGTGTAACGATAAGCTTTGTTGCATTTTCGTTTAGTTTTTGGAAGGTGGCACTCCAATGGATATTGTAAGGATCGTTGCCACTTCCCCCATTTCCTTCACCCGAATAAATATTCCCTAAATCATCCTTAACCGTCAATTCAACATCTACACTATCCCATTCTTTCCTCGCGCCCTTAGAAACCTCTTGATTGTAATAAAGAATAAATGAAACTGGCGATATTGCGACCTTTTCCATATTTGCTTTTATACCTTCTTTTTCCGAACTCCCACCAATTGTTCTCTCTTTACTATCCACTGATTTTACAGTTAACGCGAAATTCCAATTACCTTGTATTGATTTTTTCCTATCTGGCATCTCTATTCTCTCTATATTCCATCTAAAGTTTACTTTGTCCTTTTTATTGCTATCATGATGCGTCGTTGTTACCATACCTACATACTTTTTTTCAGTAACTTTAGTCATTTTACCACTGCCTGAACTACCATGAGCGTCCATTATATCCAATCCACCTAATATGATAGGATCCTCCCCTAAGTCCTGCTCACTTTCCAGTGAATACGTTATAGATAATGTTCTGCCATCAGAAATTACATCATTAATTGTAACCTTAACCCCATTACTCTCTTTTGTCATATTCAACTCAGTCGAAAATTCCTTATAATTTTCATATAACCCCGTTCTACCATTATCTAAAAATCGGAATATGTCACCGACAATTGGCAATCCCCCGGCATATGTAGGAAAACCGATACCAAGAGTTGCAACCGATAACCCTACTAAAATTGATGCAGCAGCGACACCCTTCTTCCAACTTTTCATCTTTTTCTTCGTACGTATCGATTGTTTTACATTTCGTTTTACTTTTTCCTTTTCAATTTCAGAAGCCTCAATTTCTTCTAGTTCTTTTTCATCTATATCAATATCATTTAATAGTTCATAAATGTCTTTCATATTGCACTACCTCCAAAACTAATATTCGTAGCATTTTGTTGTAGTTTCTTTTTCCCCCGGTACACTCGATTATCAATTGCTGCCCGAGTTAATCCTAACTTGTCACCTATTTCCTCTGTCTTCATACCAAGTAAATATTTCATAATGAACACCTTTTGATCTAGCGGTTCTAATTGATTAATGAGCTTCAATAATTCTTCCCTATCTTCCATAACGATTAATTCGTCTTCTGCTGATTTTTCTGTACTGATATGAAACTCATCTGAAATGATTTCTACTGTTTTAGTCGATTTCCGGTAATAATCAATTGCTTTAAACTTCGCAATCGCTGCAATCCACTTTTTAAAATCACTCGGCTCTCCATGGAATTTATTTGCGTTATTCCAAATGGAAAGAAATATATCGTTTATACATTCCTCTATGAGTCCATCATTTTGAATGGGAAGTAGAACTTTATGTGTGATCCCCTTTATGAGTGGTAAGTATGTATCGACAACGAATTCTAACGCGTCTTCTTTTTGCCGCTGTAATCTTTTTATAAACTTTTTCTCATTTGATTTCATGTAGCGATTCCCCTTATTGTTTTGTAAAAGCTTTTACACCCTATATAACGTCTGAGAAATTTTTTTCTCTCATCTTTTTTATTTTTTGGAATACTTTCCCTTAACCATTGTCTCACATAACTATGCGTTCAAAGAAAATTTTCTCAAGTCTGTAATTTAATTCATGTAGTACACTATTTATATAGTCACTTTTTAACTTGGTGTACATTTTATTTCATTAATCTACTATTTTAATTTAGGAGATGAGATGTGTATGTGTGGAATTACAGGTTGGGTAGATTGGAAAGAAGACCTTTCAAATCAACATGTTATTTTAAAAAAGATGGCAAATAGTATTCAGCATCGTGGTCCGGATGCTGAAGGATTTTGGTTTTCACCTCATGCGGCCTTTGCACACCGGCGTTTAATTGTAATTGATCCAGAAGGCGGGACACAGCCTAAGACATTTCGTGCTGGTGATTATACGTATGCTCTTACTTATAATGGAGAAATTTATAATTTCCGTGAACTGAGAGAGCAGCTTCAAAAATGTGGGCATGCATTTGAAACCCATTCAGATACAGAAGTATTACTACATGCTTATTTAGAATGGAAAGAAGACTGCGTACGACATTTAAACGGAATTTTCGCTTTTGCCTTATGGGATGATCAGAAGCAACAATTGTTTTTAGCACGAGATCATTTAGGTGTAAAACCACTCTTTTTTACAGAAAGAAATGGCAGTATTATTTTCGGCTCTGAAATTAAAGCATTATTAGCGCATCCATCTGTCCCTGCTGAAATTGATGCGAATGGAATAAATGAAATATTTGGATTAGGCTTATTTCGCACTCCAGGATGTGGCGTCTTTAAACATATTCAAGAAGTACGTGCTGGACATTCTATAACATTTACACGTCATAAAAAAGTAGTTACGAAGTATTGGAATTTAGAAAGTAAGTTCCATACAGACTCTATAGAAGATACATCTTCGCATATTTTATCTATTTTACAAGATACAGTAAAAAGACAATTAATTGCCGATGTTCCTCTCGTTTGTATGTTATCAGGCGGATTAGACTCTAGCGGTATTACTGCACTTGCGGGTAAAGAATTTGCTGCTGAAAATAAAACACTTCATACGTATTCTGTTGACTTTGTAAATAGCGCAAAAGATTTCGAACTGACATTTGCTCGCACTGGTTTAGACGCTCCTTGGGTAAAACGCGTTTCTGAACATGTCGGGACAGCGCATCATGATATTATTGTGAATGCTGAAGAATTAGCAAATCACTTATTCGTTCCCCTTCATGCAAAAGATTTACCGAGTGCTGGTGAAATGGAAACTTCACTATATTTACTATTTTGCGAAATGAAAAAAGATGCGACCGTAGCTTTATCCGGCGAATCGGCTGATGAAGTATTCGGTGGATATCCTTGGTTTCATCAAGAAGAACTACTATATGTAGATAAGTTTCCTTGGCTAACAAATTGGAAAAATACATCTCCTCTTCTACTAAATGAAGTAAGCAACCAATGTAATTTAGAAGACTATATTGATACACGATTCCAAGAGGCGATACTTGAAGTACCTACCCTTGAAGGCGAAAGTAAAAAATTCGCGAAACAACGTCAAATGTTTTATTTATTTTTAACAAGATTCCTTCCTTTCTTACTTGACCGTAAAGATCGCATGAGTATGGCTGTTGGATTTGAAGTTCGTGTACCGTTTTGTGATTATAGATTAGTTGAATATTTATGGAATGTTCCTTTCAACATAAAAAGTATTGATAATATTGAAAAAGGCATTTTACGTAGAGCACTACAACCAGCTTTACCTGACGATGTACGCAATAGAAGAAAAAGCGCTTATCCAACTTCACAAGATCCACTCTACTTACAAACAATCCGTAATTTAACACTTGATATGTGTAACAATAAAAACAATCCTATTTTCTCACTTATTAACCATTCCATCTTACTTTCAATTGCTGATCAAAGTAATAAAGAGATTAACAATTTTGAGGCAAGAAGTGCCATGGAGTATATGCTACAAGTAAATGAATGGTTAAAAACATATCACATCCATATTGCTTAACAAAAAGGAGTTCAAGGATAAAAACCTTGAACTCCTTTTATATTAATTAGCACATTGTTTATTATCAGTATCAATAGACCATCCAATAATCGTGGCACAGTCTCTACCTTTCCACTGCAGTACATTTGTTAATACGGGCTCAATCTGCAAGCTATTTCCGTCGTGTAATATTTCTACTAAAGATTGATCATCATCAAACCTTCGTTTGTCACACTCTAAAATACCGTCCGTTGCCATTACAATGTGATTCATTCCTTTTTCTAATCCTCTTACACCTGACGTAAAGCAAGGTGTATTTGCTGCAAAAATATTTTTCCTGCCAATATATTCGTAATTCTTCCGTTTATTTAATCGTCCTTTTCCATTTTTCGTTTTCTCAGAATGGAATAAATACGCGAAACAATCACCAACTGATAACCAATATAAAAATTCGCCTTTTCGTAAACAAATTAAGCAAGCGAGTTCCTCATCATCTTGATCACACTTTTTAATAAATAACTCATCTGTAAATAACGCTAATAAGTACATATGTGTATGATGGAAAGCTAAATGTATTGGATATGAGAATAACTCTTTTAGTTTTTCTTTTCTTTCCGAAATCGCTTCTATTATATAATCTATATTTTTTGTTTTGTGATGTGTATCAAAAATCATAACAAATTCAAATTGTAATTCAGGATCCCACCAAGCCAGCACCGCATCTCCTCGTTCATATGCATCACTCTCTTGATTTCCCCCATATACGCCGACTGAAAGAGGACCACATTTTTCAACATGTATTTCATCTACATACATCTGTTCATGACTAATCCATTTGAATGTATTCACAGCTATCATCCTCTCTCTTGCTAAATGTATACCTTTACACATAGATTACCTTATATTTCAATAAAAATAAACTTTTTCAACATTTTTTATCCAAATAAAAGGGTTTTATTTCTGAAATCACGAATATATCTTACTATACGATATAAAAAGGAGATTTATTATTATGTACAACATTAATCAACATTGGGAGAGCATTTATTATCACTTACGATACGAATACGAGGACAACCTTTCCCACCAAGCAATTCGTATTTTACAAATCGTTTCTTGTGAGAAAGATATAACAATTGGAAAAGTCGCTACTGAGCTTAGTCTTTCTCATAACACAGCATCTGAACATATAAAACGCCTTATTCAAAAGGGTTTCATCGTTAAAGAGAGAAATAAAAAAGATGAAAGAGTGGTAAACCTTACATTAACAATTGAAGGAATTGAAGTATTAGAAAAACATACTTTACTAGATAAAGAAAAGATAAAAATATTAGAATCACAGTTATCAACAGAAGAACAACAATTAATTGAAAAAGCATTTTCCTTATTAGCGAAGGAGGCAAAAT
Source organism: Bacillus sp. BF2-3 (assembly GCF_008368795.1). Classification (NCBI taxonomy): domain Bacteria; kingdom Bacillati; phylum Bacillota; class Bacilli; order Caryophanales; family Bacillaceae; genus Bacillus; species Bacillus sp. BF2-3. The sequence continues at coordinate 110,168 of NZ_QOSA01000002.1, read as the reverse complement.
ATGCATTTCCTCGTTAAAATAATCGTTTCGGCACTTATTATCGGCGTTATCACTGAAGTCGCTAAACATTACAGTACGATAGGTGGCTTTATTGCTTCCCTTCCTCTCGTGAGTTTACTTAGTTTATTTTGGATTTCATTCGAAGGCGGAAATAAACAAGAATTGAGTCAATTTGCTTTAGGGGTATTATATGGATTCCCCGCATCAGCACTACTATTATTTATTGTCTATATTGGTTTAAAAAATTCATTTACACTTAGTACATCTGTCCTACTTGGTATAGGTGTTTGGTGTATCGTTTTTGCTTGTCAAAAATTATTTCAAGCTTAGGAGGAATTAACATTCATAAATTTGTAGAAATAATGGGGCAAAATATAGAAGTACATATAAAAGGAGATGATAAACAAACTGTAGTCATTCAAACCGGAATGACTTGCTCATTTTATGATTGGTTTCCTATTATAAAAAAGCTTTCAGAGCACTTTACAGTTGTTTCATACCATCGCCCAGGTTACGGAAAAAGTGATTTAGGCAATCAGCCGCGTACAATAAGGCAAGTTACAAAAGAGCTACATATGTTACTAAACAAACTAGCTATTCAAGAACCATTTATTCTAATCGGTCATTCCTATGGAGGATTATGTGCACAACATTTTGCGATGTTACATGAAGATAAGCTGCAAGCACTTATTTTAGTTGATTCTACTTCGATGAACTTACACCGTTTAGATGAACTTCATTTACCAATTTCTGATCAAACTGATTCTGATGATGTTTGGTTTCAAAAATATAATATGTATTCAAAAATGGATGTAGACACACTTTATAACGAACTAAAACCTATTCTCACCGATCAATCAAAACAGCAAATTGAATTCTCTACCTCGCCTTCATTATATAAAGCGACAGCTTCTGAACTATCGGAGTGGAAAAACTGTGCTCTCTCACTAAAAGAGCTATGTAAAACATTAGAAATACCATTAATCGTTATCGGTAGAGATCCTCAATATTCTATTACTCAATTGACTAATGGTGGCATGCCAAAAGAGGAAGCAACACAACTTGAAGCAATGTGGCAAGAACTAATTCACGAACAATTACACCTCTCAACTAACAGCCAATATATTCTTGCCGAACATGCTAGTCACGGTATAGAAAATGATCGACCAGATATTATTATTGAGGCGATTCATTTCTTACAAATAAAAAAAGGAAGCAACTAAAGCTGCTTCCTTACTTATCTATTCATAATCTTCTTCATCATCGATTTCTTCGTAATATGAACTTCCATTACTTACATATATAGGGCCATTCGCAACATCAATACGTAGTACCCACGCCCATGGCACAGCTAAACGTTTATGTATCGCTCGCCAAAAGCTCATTGATTTTCTTTCGTACTCCTGGAACTCCTGAAGTAACTCTTTGTAGGAGGAACCGTCTAACTGAATATTTGCTTCTAACAAACGAGAATGGGCATAGTACTGTAACTCTAGTTCAGCAGCAATTTCCATTTCTTCTTCCGTTGCCATACCAATGATTGTTCCATCTTCTGGTGCAATTTCATATACGTTTTGAACTTCAATAAGCCCTTCTTTCTCTTTCTCAAACATGTAAACAGCCTCCTTTAACATATATTTTTTATGTTACAAAGTCATACTTCTACAATAACTTCTCTCTTTCCTCTTTTTTTGATAAACTTTTACAAAATATTTAACCGATGACCTGTTTTCTCTATTCTTTCAGCAGAAATGAAACGATTTTTATCAAAATTTAATTTATACACATCAGGCATATGAAGTGTTTTCCAAAACTCAAAATCATATTTCCAATTAAAATAATTCATGAGTAATACCATAATATTTCCATGCGTACCTATTACAATATTCTTACCTTCATATTGTTTTAATATATTTTGCATACATATTACAGCGCGCCTTTGTGCGATATCATTCGATTCTCCGCCTTCGTATGCAAAACTCCAATCTTCCCACACATTCTGCATAGCATCATTAAAATTTGATACTGGCTCTGTGCTCAATAATCTTTCACGCAAATCTTCTTCTGTTTGTATTGATAATTTATATGTATTCGCAATTCCTTGTACAGTTTGGATTGCTCTTTTGTACGGACTAGAAATAACAACATCAATATGTTTATCTTTTAATAAATGTGTTACATTCTCTGCATCACAGTGCCCTTTTTCAGATAAAGGTCGTTCCCGTTCTTCTTTTGTATATGTAGAATGGGCATGGCGAACGAAATATATTGTTGTCATTTTTCAACCTCCTTTCTTATTTTCCATCTATATTCAATAATAAGATTGGAAAATCCTGTATTACAAAAGAGCACTTTTCATAAGTGCCCCTTTGTTTACATAATAAAATTATTTCATTATAATTTATTTCTGAATTCCTCACTTATGACAATATCTCGAATAAAGTAATCCATATTACTTAGAAGTTTTTCAAATGCTTTTTCACTCAAATTGTTCATCATAAAGACAATCTCAATCTTATTCCCTTTTTTATCAGTACCATAGAAACTATTTGTTAATACAAATGCAGTAGAACCACCTTTCTGTCCAGCAAATTCGAACATACCCTCTCCTACGGTTCCTTTAAATATATTCTCAACCTCACCTTGCATTTGTGGTGTAAAATAATTTCTGCTATTTATCTTTTCCAGTAAACTCATGTAATCCTTCGCATTTGCACCTATAAACCGATCTGACCAAATACGCTGAAAGTCCATATCGGCTTTTAAAGATATCTCGCGTTTTGTCCATTCTTTCTCGTCTTTCATCCATTCATGTATTTGCCATACATGCTTAACATATTCATCATTAGACATATTACGTAGCTTGTCCAATGCTTTATTTTGAGGAATATGCAGTTCTTTTTCAACATAGCCCCTCATATATAATGCCCCTGTATACGTTGGATAAAATTCATCGTGACTATTTAAGCCTAACTCTTTCAAACTTTCATTTATCCGCGCTGCTCCAAGCTTGTCTAATAAATATGATGCATTCGCATTCGAACTATAATGGATCATTCCTTTCACTACTTCTTCTAAAGAAGTTTGACCACCCTTCACTAACTCTTTAACTTTTACATCATCTAGCCATGCAGGGTGTGCACCACCATCAGTATTTTTCTAATTCTTTCAATGAAATTTGCTCGTCTTTTCTTATTTTCCCTTCAGCTACTTGCTTAGCATATTCAATTGCTATAACGATTTTCGACATACTTGCTAGCGGTAATTTTTCTTTTTCATTTATTGATGTCAATGTTTCACCATTTCTTTTAACAATTAAAGAAGTTGTTTTATCATCCTTATGTTCTTTTATGTAATTTAGCACATAATTAGAGTCTTCTTTGGAATTGACATATTCCTTCACTGAAAAGAAAGCTATACAGCCTACTATAGTAATTCCAGCTATAATTCCAACAACTTTTAATCCCCTCATGATACTCCCCCTAAAATAAACATATTATATATTATACTAAATAAATTTCCCTTTTTAAGTAATAATTAGATTATTTATACAAAAATACTTCTTTTCTTAAACAACAAAAAAACATGCCTTCATTAGGAAAGCACGTTTTGTGATATTCTTCACATTGTTTAGTTAAAAAATAAATGTTTACTTACCATGATGTAACATTAAATCACTAAGTTCTTCTTCAATGTGATTTAATTTCGCAACGCCTTCTTTCCATTTATGAATATAACGTGAAACCCCAACGAAAAACAAAACAATAATTGTGGAAAGAATAATACCATATACGATTGCTACAGTACCCATAGTTACACTTCCTTATAATTAGTAATGTGGTTATTAGTTATATTTTTATTATAAACCTTTTTCTTTTAAAATACTTCGATTTCAACTTTTTGTAACAAAATTGATTTTTCTAACATTTCGTTCGTGAAAATGGCATATTTTTCACAAATTATACAAAACTTCACCATATGTACTATTACCATATGAGTTATATTATTAAATAGAATAAAGGGGATGATATACTATGACGACTTGGTTTATTGTAATGTTAGTTGTATTTGGAGCATTTAAAATTATCGTTTCTAGCCTTCCTAACACTGTTATTGAATCCATTATTAGCAAGTACGAAACACATCCAAAACTTGAAGAAGAGAATGTGACTATTACAATTCATGGAAATAACGTAGAAGGCGAACAGAAATCAAAAATTATTCATGATTTTAACGAAGGTTTATTTTTAGATCGCTATTATGCACCACCCCATAATGAAGGCACTCCTTTAATTATCCATGCAAAACGTGGTAAAAAAGATTTTACATTTTATATTTATAGTCATGAAGAGCATGTTGATGTTGTAAAACAATATAAAAAGAAGGTAGTTGCTTATAGTTTACGCTCTAAAAACCTTCAAAATAGTGATATGTTCGTGTCAGCTGATTTAGCTTAATACTCATATATAAAAAGGAATCCATGGCATATGGATTCCTTTTTACTATTTACTGAAAAATAAGCTCTGTCTTCAAACTATCTTTCGGTAACAACCAGCCTTTTTTCTCTAAACTCGCCATTAATAATTCCCTTTGTTTTGTCGCAATACTTTCTTCATTTGTTTTAAATGACACTTCTATTACGAAGTCATCTTCTAATTTTCCTGTATTACTTAATGGCCAAATTTCAATATTTGCTTTTATGTTTTCAAACTCTCCTGTATATCGTTTCATTAATACAGGACCGTAAATACGGGAATTCTTTAACATCTCTTCTCCCCAATTTGTATACAACCATTTGTTCATTTTCCCTGGTAATTTTTCTATTAACATGTTTTGAGCAGCTTGTTTATTTGGTAAATCAAGTATTCCATATCCTTTAGCACTGTAACTTTTCTTATTTGAAATGCTTAATGTTTTCTTCTCAAATCCCCAATCTATTTCCGCCTCATAACTATCCGTATTACTATCGAATCCTTCTTTTTTAGCTACTTCTAGTGCATCTTGAATTACACCATTTGGAATAGGATATCTTTTTTTATATGTTAGTTCAAAATCTTTACTAAATTCTTTCTTTCGAATTCTAGCAAACCAACCTTCCTCGCTTAAACTTTTATTCGCAGTATCTAAAAATTGCACTTGTATTCTTTCATATTTTGTACCAGCCTGGAAATGTTCTAACACCTCTTGCTTCATCTCTTTGTTATCACCTAATACTTGTTCTGGCTTCAATAATAACTTTACTTCAAAACTAGGTTTCATTGGACTAGCAGCAAACCCTTCCTTAACGTTATAAAGGAAACAACAAAAGAAAATGCTTACGAATACAAATACTTTTTTCATATACCTATCCCCTTTGCATTTTAAATGACTTCTATACGTTCCATTGCAAGTGAATATACATTTTCATATCCTGCTGTACTTAGCTTTTGTTGTAATCGATCCGTATCCTCTTTCAAAGCGTGCACTAGCACCGTATGTTCTGGTAATAATGTATTTAACATCTCTTTAACGTCTCTTATACTTTGGTGAACTTTATATGGAACTCGCTTCACCCTACATTCTTTACCTACATGCTCTTTCATAACTTTTTCTGCAAAACTCCCTTTCGCAATATGCCCAGTAAAAATAACGGCATTTCGCTTTTCATTCCGAAGTTGTTCATAATATAACTGCGCTCGTTTCGTTTGCATATTCGCATCACTCATTACAACTATTCCGTAACTATTTTGCATACTAATGTCATTATCCATCACTATTATGTTTCTTTTTAAACTCTCCATAATCCATTTAAATTCTTCATTATTTTTTATCCAATCTTTATATACGAACATCTCTTCAAATCCAGCCAAAATTTCTTTATCTACTATAAGCGGAAATTCTTTATATCGTTCATATAAATACAATACTATATCTTGCGCCCTACCAAGTTGTGGAAGCGGTAATAATGCTATTCCTTTATTTTGCATAACTCGTTCAATTTCTGCACATAGTTCGTTTACACGTTCATTTTGCGAAACATCATCTGTGTGATAAGCGGCATCCACAATTGCGATTTTTATATTGTGGCCTAATTTCTCAGGTAAATTAGCTCGTAGTATATTAGACTCTGCTGAATAGTCACCTGAATAAAATACGTATGTATTACACATATCAACTAAAAACCAAACAGCTCCCAATACATGGCCACTATATCCCCATTGAAACCGCAATGTAGGAGTAATTTGTACCCATTTATTTGGATTGCTAATCTCATCAATACATACATAATTTAAATCTTTTATATGTTGGTCGCTATAAGGTAAATTCCACCCTTGCAGCACATTATAGTTTCTCCATTTTTCATAATATAACGGCAGTTGCTCCTTCGTATAACGAGTCGTCCAAATTTTTTTCTTATAGCCATACTTCGCTAATAAAGGTAAACCCATCGTATGATCTTCATGAATATGTGATAAAAATACCGCATCTAAAAATGGAACAGCTTCTCTCTCTATTTTTGGATAACTATCCTCATAAGATCGATTAATACCACAATCAAATACTATTTTCGTCTCTTTATTTTTTACAAAATAGCAGGAGCGACCGTATTCTCCTGCTCCTCCCCATACTTCCACTCTCATCATGCTACCCCTTTTCGTTTTTGCTCCATATGTTGTAGCAGTAATAAGCATATTGTTGTAAGTCCAACAGAAACAACGGCCATCGCCATGCCTATAGATACTTCACCCTGTTCAAATTGAGCAAAAATAAACGTTGCTGACGTTTCTACTGATGGAGGTAATACGAGAAGCGATGCTACTAACTCTCTTATCGAAATTGTAAATGTCATCGCCCATCCAGCAAGAATGCCTGGGATAATAAGAGGCAATATTATTTTTCTGAAAATATAAATATAATTTCCAGAAAAAATACTTCCTGCCTGCATGAGAGAATCATCAATTTGTCCGAGTGATGATTTTACATATTGCACCGTGTAAGGTAAAAACAGCACAACATACGTTACGATAACCATGACTGGTGTATTGTAAATTGACATAGGCATATATGGTGAATTCCAAAATAGAATAAGACCTATAACCATAACGATTCCTGGTACCATATTCGGTAACATACCGCACATATCAAGCCATTTTTCAGAGGTTTTTTTCCCCTTTCGAATCATAAGTGCCCAAAAGACTCCAATCATTACCGCTATAATCGCTGTTACGAGTGAAAAAAGAAAACTATTCCATAAAGCCTCTAATCCCGGAGATCCCATTGTAAACAATGCCTCATAATGGCTTGTTGTAAAGTTATTTACATGTAAACCGCCGCCTCTTAATTTTGACAAAGAAGCAATAAGTATAGAAAAGTATGGAATTCCAATTGATACGATTAATAAACCAATTACATACATCCATGCTACAACGCGCGTAAATATAGACAAAGTATATCTTTTAGATTTCACACCTTTTCCACTAACTATTGCATATGAATACTTTCGATTCAATACATTTTGCATATACCAAATAAGCATACAAGCACTAAGTAATAAAGAAGATAATGCTGTTGCACTACTAAAATCAATTGGCCAACTCGAAATAAATTTATGGATTTCTGATGTTAACACGTGGAATCCTATTCTACGTCCGAATGTAGCCGGTGTTCCAAATTCAGCAATCGTCTTTACGAAAATGAGTAAAGCACCCATTACATAACTTGATACTAATAACGGCAATATTATTTTTCTTAAACGATAGAAAAAACTTCCGCCATGAACTGCTGCAGCTTCTTCTTTACTACTCCCAATCTGAAGTAACGTGTTTTTCAGCATGAAATAAAGGAATGGGAATAAATGCAGACTCATAATTAATACCATACCTCCTAAACTAAAAAACGATGATGAAACTGTCTTTAGCATCGGGAAAAATTGTTCAAAATAGCCGTTAGGTTGCATGAACAAAATCCAGCCCATCGATCCAATATACGGCGGTGTCATAAATGGAATCATAAAAACAATATCTAACTTACTATACTTTCCTACATCTGTTTTGCTCATAATAAACGCTAATGGAAATGCAAATATTGTAGCTCCTATTACAACGAGTACACCTAGAAGCATCGAATTTAGAAAAGTTCCCGCTAATCCACCACTCTGCATTACTTCAAAAGGCTTTAAAAAATTCCAACTGCTATTTTCATATACACTAGAAAATAAAATAAGAAAAAGTGGAATGACGATTAACATCGCCACAAGTAATAACGCTACCGTCATTCCAACTTGTCTTACTGATACGAATCGATTTACCATGGAATCACCATCTTATTGAAATACTTTCTTAAATTGTTTTCCTATTTCATCTTGCTCTTTCTCAACTGTTTTCCAATCAATATTTAATACTGGAATCTCTTCTACATTTGGTCTATTTTCAGCTTTTATATCTGTTCTACCAGGCAATAAATACGCTTTAGAAACTTGTTTTTGTACATCATCGGATAATAAATAATTAATAAACTCTTTTGCACCTTCAACATTTTTACTATCCTTCATAATCCCCGCTGCACGCGGACTAATAACTGTTCCACTCTTTGGATATACGATATCAACAGGTTCACCCTTTGCTTTTGCGCTATACGTCATATAATCAACACCCGCAATGACCATATCTTTCGCACCTGTTACAACTGGGTCTAACGCTTCCTGGTTTGCTCCTGCTACTGTAACTTCATTTTTCTTAAGCTGCTCAAATAAATTCCATCCATCTTGTCCATTCTTTTTCACGTATCCTGTTACAAAGTCTAAAGCTGAACCTGAAAGTGCTGGATCTGGAAGATTCACTTTCCCTTTCCATTCTCCTTTCGTTATATCGCTCCAATCTTCAGGCGCTGTCTTCACATTTTTTGTATTGTACACAATCCCTAATGCTGAAGCACTATACCCGAAATAATGTCCTTTATCATCTGACCATTCAGAACGCAGCTTATCAGCTTGTTTCGCTTCTTTATAAGCTAACGTTTGACCCTCTTTCTTTAATCCTTCCATCGCTGGTAATGATGCAAGTACGACTACATCAACGACTGGATTTTTCTTTTCAGCTTCCATTCTCGCTAAAATTTTACCAGTTGTCCCTTGAAACATTTCCACCTTTATACCAGTTTTCTTTTCAAAGTCTTTTTGAATTTTTTCTGCTAACCCTTTTGGCCCTGCACTATATACAACAATTTTCTTTTCATTCGTATTTTTACTTTTTGCATCTGCATTACCTGTCTTTGAACTACACCCTGTTACTACAGCCGAAAATAATAAAGTACATACAAATAAAGACTTAAGCGAACTGAATTTCTTCATACGATTCTCCCCCTATATGATGAATACATTTTTTTGGCACATATAACGATACTGGTTTACCGATGCTTAGCTTACTATTGTGATAGGCTGTCCAGATGCCTAAAGTCCCCATATTTACTTTCACTTCATAACGTTCTCCTACATATGTAACGTGCTGAATTTCACCTGTATACATTTCGCACACATCATTTTTTATCCAACTCACATGCTCTGGACGAATCATTTTTTCACCCTCTACAAGCCAATTCGCCTTACCAACAAATTTGGCAACAAATTCATGAGACGGTTTCACATAAATATCTTCCGGTGTTCCTTTTTGTAATACTTCTCCTTGTTTCATGACAATAATTTGGTCTGACATTGACATTGCTTCTATTTGATCGTGAGTGACATACAGTGCAGTTAAACCAATGGAATGAACGATATCCATAAGCTCTATTCTCATTTCTTCTCGCAAAATTGCATCGAGTGCACTTAGCGGTTCATCAAACAAAATAAAGTGAGGTTTTGTTACAATTGCTCTAGCGAATGCGACACGTTGTTGCTGTCCACCAGAAAGTTCGTGTGGATACCGTTTCTCCATACCTTGCAGGCGAACTCGCTTTATCGCATCTTCTACTTTTTCTCGTAAATGATTCGTTTGCTTTGTAGCTCTTAAACCAAATGCAACATTTTCAAAAACAGTCATGTGCGGCCATAAAGCAAAATCTTGAAATACCATACCGATATTCCGTTCATGAGGAGATGTCTTTATCTTTTTTGTAGCAGAATACATGCACTGGTCTCCAAAATATATTTCTCCTTTATCCGGTTCTTCAAGTCCTGCTATCATTCTAAGCAAAGTCGTTTTCCCACACCCCGAAGGTCCTAAAAGTGTAGTGAATTCCCCTTGTTTCATTACAATCTGCAACGGCTTTAACGCCTGTATTTTTCCAAATGTCTTTTCTAATCCACTAATTGTAATATCCATTGCTTCACCTCTCTCCCCTCATTCTTAACCTGCTTTCATTCTATATGGAAGATTTATACTCAATGTTAATGTACTGTAAAGATTAAATTAAAAAACTTCTAATAAACTATTTATTTCTATAGATTTTTTCTATAGTTAAAATAAAAAAGGCGGCAATTCATAATGAATCTCTTAAAATTAGAAATTGTAGTACTTATTAAGAAATACAAAAAGCTTACAATCGTTGCAGAAAAACTTGGCGTTAAACAACCAACTATTACATTTCATATAAAAAGCTTAGAAGAAGAACTCGGTGTGTCTTTATTTGAATTACGTTCTGGAAGGTATTTCTTAACAGAGGCTGGTGAGGCTTTGCACCATTATGCTTGTAAAATAGATGCGCTTATGAAAGAAGCTAGACGTGTCACGCAAGAGTTTAAAGATTTTCATAAAGGTGCTATAACAATCGGCGCTAGTTATGTACCAGCGACTTATCTTTTGCCAGAAGTCGTTCATCAATTTCAATGCGAATTTCCCAATATAAAAATAACGCTACTAGTGAAAACAGCCCCTGAAATTCGAATGATGCTACAAAATCACGAAATCGATCTTGGGATAATTTCCGCTGCTCCATTTGATGAACCACTTTTAAAACAAACGAATATAATGCCCGATACACTTGTTCTTGCCTTTTCCAAAGAACATCATTTTTCAAAGAAAGACAATGTATCGTTACAAAATATCGAAAAGGAACGCATACTATTGCATCGTAATCCATCTACAACGAGAGATTTACTTACACAATGGACGTTGGCGCACAACATTACATTCCAATCTGAAATTGAATTAGACTCATTAGAAACGATGAAACAAATTTTAAAATATGGTAATGGAATTGCCTTTATTTCTAAACTTGCTATCGAGCAAGAAATACAACGAAATGAGCTATGCTATATACCAATCCCTGAATTTGAATTTCAGCGTAATATTTATACGATTCATCATGAGGACAGATGGAATTCTAAAATCATTTCTTTTTTACTACAAAGCATCACTTCATTTACAACAAAAAATTAAAAGGCTGTCGTTATGCACGACAGCCTTTTAAACTATAAATCTATTTATTTTTCTTTGCCTCAATTTTTGCTTGCGCCTCTTCAGCCTTATCTAATGCTTCTGATACTTTCTTCTCTTTTTCTTTCACTTCATCTATACTATCGACAGCTTTAATAAGTTTATCGATTCCTTCTTCTTCTACCTTTCTACGCTTTGCCACTCTTTCATTTACTTTCTCTTCCACATCTTTTGCTTTTTGAAGCATATTCTCTGCATTTGATGTTACAGCTTTTTCAAGTTCATCATCTTTTTTCTTTTGTAACACTTCATTTGCAATGTCTTTCGCTTCTAAATACTTACCGTCTTTTAATGCTGTTGCTCCGTGATCCATTTTCTCAGCAACTTCTTTATATGATTTCGCTTCGTTTCCTGATTTCTCTTTTTCTGCTTTTTCGAACCACATTGTTGCATCACTATACTTTTCATCTTTCAATGATTGCATACCTGTTTCAATATATGTGTCATAATTGCTACATCCAGCCATTACGACTAATAGAAAAAGCATAACAAAACTTAATTTTTTCATGCTGTTGTCTCCTTTTCTTTGCCTGCTCACTATACTGTAACATACATGAAAAAGAGTTTCAAAAACTAAAATACTAATTCGGTCATTTTTATTTTATTAAGTCAAATTGCCTTTTAGACAGACACATCCACTTGCTTTTTCATTACATGCTTCTTTATTCCTACTAATACAACTAACAATAAACCTCCGCCTAATGTCATCATAACAATGCTAGTTGGCAACATATCTAATAATAATCCGTACACAATCATACCGAGCGGTGCGATTGCAGTAGAAATTGTTTCAAGTAAGCCGAAAACGCGTCCTAAATAACTTGGATCTGTCGTCTTTTGCAAATGTACTTGCATCGGGATATTTACAACCATCATTGATATACCAGTTAACATCATAAAAGCGATATAGTAAATAAAACTTGCTACTTTCGGGATGGTGACTACTAATGGAAACACTGTACATAAACTCAAGCCCGCAAATAAAAGCAACCCAATATAAACAGAACGAAACGGATTATTCACTTCTTTACGTACTGATAACGCAATTGCACCAATTAACATCCCAACTGCTAACATTCCCTCTACAACACCGAGTTGCTTCGAAGATAGATGCAAATTTTGAACAATAATATATGGAAGTGAAACGAAAAGTGCACTCGCAAAAAAGTTTACCCCTACTGCAATTTTCATTAAACCATATATTTCATGCTGTCTTTTTACATATGAAAACCCTTCTTTTATACTCGTCAAGAAATGCTCTTTACTTTCAGCCATTTCTTTTTTGTATAAATCAAATACGATAAATAATTGCACAACAACCGCTAAAAAGAATGTAATGCTATTTAACAAAAAGAACGTCTGAATTGAAAAGAAACCAAATACAACTCCGCCAATAATCGGCCCTAAAATATTTGATAAAGAAGCTGCCGTCTGGTTCAAAGCACTCGCTTTTTGAATACGCCCCTCATCTACTAAACTTGGAATAGACGAAGTTAATGCTACAGAATAAAAACTGGCACAAATTGATAATAATGCTGCTGAAATATAAATAAAAAGAAGTGACGGTCCAAATATAGTAGCAAGAATAAACATAATAAGCATCGTTAAGCTACTTAATAAATCAGTGCCAATAACAAGCCATTTTCGATTGACGCGGTCAGCTACAGCACCAGCAATCGGTCCACAGATTAGCCTTGGAATCGATCCGCAAATAAGCGTAGTTGCAAACCCCATTCCTGAACCCGTAGTCTTTAATACGTATAATCCCATTGCAAACGTATAAATACCGGCTCCTAGCAAAGACGTCATTTTCCCAATCATCATTAAAATAATATTTCTCGTTGCAATCTTCATTCTTGAATCATGTTGTCCTATACTTATATCCCCCATTTTTGACACTCTCCCCTTAAAAGTTAAATTGTGTTAAACTTATTATATAATTAACTTTCCAATTTTTACAACAAAAAGTTTAATGACATTTAACTTTCTAACTATAAAGGAGCAATTATATGGCTACTCTCGGTGAAAAAATTAAAACGTTACGAAAAGAAAAAAAGCTTACTCAAACTGATCTAGCAGGTTCAGAACTCACAAAAAGTATGCTAAGTCAAATTGAAAATGGAAAAGCTACACCTTCTATGAAAACACTACAATATATCGCTGACAAACTTGAATGTGAAACAAGTTTTTTATTAGAAGATGATGATGTAGAAATTGTAGAACTCATTCAACAAACGGAGAAACTAATAAAAGCAAACAAGTACGATGAAGTATATGAGGTTTTACTACCGATCGTTCAAAAAGAGCTACCTCCCACTTTGAATACTGCTCGTTTATATAAACAGTTTGTAACAGCTGCGGCTAAAATGAAAGATTACAATATTGAATATTACGTTGAAAAGGCTACTTCTATTTTTGAGAAATATACGTTATACCGGGATAGTACGGAAACAAAATTAAAATTATCCTTTACGATATTCACACGTAAAAAATATGCTGAATGTTTACAACTTATAGCTAGTATCCGAAATGACTATGAAGAGAAACATTTAGAAATGGATCTCATTATACATATCGAATTATATTTATATGAAGCAATTATTTTTCTTGCATGTGGTGATTACGAACAATGTGAAAGTGTCATTTTAGATGCACTTGCATTTTCAAAAAAGCATCAAGTGTATTATAAAACAGATGAATTTTATCGTATTTTATCTTATCAAAAAGTAATCACGGCTGATAAAGAACAATATTTACATTACATAAAAAAATCAGAGCAATTCGCCATTTTTACAGAAGATAATTTCTCTGCGGCGGTTATTGATCTTTTAAAAGCTTTCTACTACAACACAATTGCTAATGAATATACAGTTGCATTAGAACATTTAGAACAATTTCGAGAAAAATTAAAAGATGAGCCAATTTTTCAAGATGATGGATCATATTATCTTGAAAAAGGAAAAGCTTTGTATGGTTTAAAACAATACGAAGAAGCTTTAAAAACATTGCAACGCGCTATCATACCAGATTATATAAACCATCCACTTGATCACGCACGACTTACAACAGCTGGGGCATATCGCGCTCTTTGTTATGTGAAACTTAATGATAAAAAAAGAGCTCTTGAAGAAGTAACAGAAGCATATGAAATCGTACAGTCCTATCCTGATTCCATCTTCACTTCATTTATTAAAGAAACATTACAAATAATACAAAAACTTTAAGAATGTCTCTAAATGGTATATTATTCCTCTTTTTTAGCAAAGATAATAATGATGGGAGGAATATAAATGAATATACAACGTGCAATAGAGCTTTCTGTGTCAGCAGAGCAAGCCAATGTCAGTTTTCAAGGCATGCCTGTTATGATTCAACACGTCGATGAAAGCAATGAAACCGCCCGCATATATGAAGTAAAAAACCCAGAACGCGAATTAACTGTTCCAGTTAATAGCTTAGAGGAAATATAAGAAATGCCACTTCTCTTTTGAAGTGGCATTTTTCTTCTTTCAGATTACTTACTATAAATTTCTTCAACCCTTTATTTTACATGAGCTGAAAAAATAAGAATTTTCTACTTCTTTTCTTTTTGTGACCTGCTAAAATACAAACTATGGATTAATTATTCGTACTATACATTAAGGAGGAAAAATAATGGCATCTACTTTAGAAAAAAACAAGCCTTATTATGCAGTTATATTCACTTCTAATTTATCAAATGATACAACAGACTATAATACCGTTGCCGAAGAAATGGAGAAACTTGCAAAGCAACAACCTGGATTTTTAGGTGTAGAAAGTGCAAGAGGTAATTCTGGACTCGGAATAACAATTTCTTATTGGGAATCACTTGATGCGATTGAAAATTGGAAAAAGAACACCTTACATAAAGAAGCGAAAAAAAGAGGTCGTGAGCAATGGTATGAAAACTTCCACCTGCGTATTTGTCTTGTTGAGAAAGAATTTAAGTTTCATAGAGGTACTTTATAACTATGAAGGAAAAATTAGCTCTCGTTATTGTTCATGAAATATATGGTGTGAACGACCATATGCATCACGTTACCCAGCACTTTACTTCATCTCATATAGATGTATTCTGTCCTAATCTGCTACAATCGCAACCTGCATTTCATTATATTGATGAAGAAAAAGCATATCATTTTTTTATGAATCATATTGGATTTGAAGATGGAAAAAAGCAAATTGAAACATTCATTACTCATCTTTCTAGTCGTTACACACATATTGGACTTATCGGCTTTAGTGTTGGAGCTACCATCTCATGGCTATGTAGTAACAATCCGAAAATAGATTTTATTATCGGATGTTACGGTTCTCGTATACGCGACTATGTTCACATAAAGCCTACATGCTCTACATTACTTATATTCCCTGAAAAAGAAGCTAGTTTTTCAGTATCCTCTTTCATTCACACATTGCAGCAACAAAAGAATCCTTTATTAGAAATAAAACAACTACACGGTGAACATGGATTTCTAAATCCGTACACTGAAAAATATAACGGGCACTCTACAAAAGAAGCATACAATTTAATAGATTCATTTCTTGTAAAAAACACTCTTATAAAGGAGATGTAAATGACACTTACATTACTCTTATTTATTTTCATATTCATTGCCTTTTTCTCAGTGCTAACTATTATTTTCGTAACCGTAAAAAAAGGGGAGTTTTCCAAACGGCCCTACTTACAATCTATTATCGTTTGCATTTTATTTTTTACAAATTGGATTTTATATTTATCAACTTTTTATGCGTTACTTCCCGAGAAAATTAGTGAGTTCCTATTCCTACCCATTTGGTTTTTCCTTTGTATTTTAGGTTTTATAACTTTCTGGCTCGAATGGAGAAATAATCGTGTATTTTCCATATGTATCGTTCTTCTTTCCTTTATTAGTTTTTTATTTGGGTTATTGTTGTTAGTTCTTTTGGGGATGTAATAGAAGAAGGAAGAAAAGCCAACTTTCAACTTTTCTTCCTTCTCTGTTTACCTTTAGTTTTCACTGTCACTGATTCACAAGGTGTATAATATATTTGAGGTGTCGCCTTATCAACAAACATCATAAACGTAACGAAACCGATAATAAAGAAAATAAACAACGTTAACAAAATTGCTCCTATCGTTAAAAGTATCATAACACCACCCCTATATTTTTCATGTTATTACACTTTTCGCTATTATATGAGCGTAATCCTTTTTAGAAAAAGAAACGTAACAAAATAATCACAACCACTCCCGTTAATACTGTACCTAATAAACTACGAGTATATATCGCTACAAGAAATGTTGGAATTGCTGCGATCAGGTAATCCCATTGCACCGTCTCATGCATAAATAATACTTGTGCTAAAAGTGCTGCTAATATTGCAATTGGTATGTAATTTAACCATTTTAAACCCCAGTCTGGAATTTGTAGTTTGCTAAATACGAGTAGAGGTAAAATACGTGGCACGAGTGTAACAGCTCCTGCTGCTAGTAAAAGTAATAATACATCTAACCTCATTTCCATTTTTCAATCACCACTCCAATCGTCGCAGCTAGTAAGGTTGCGATAATAACCGCTATACTATCTGGCATAAATAGGTGTGAAACGTATGCGATAATAATCGCTACAATTGCAACACTTAAATGAATTGCTAGCTTTGGTTTACTACTTATGAGCTGAAGTACAAATAATCCGATAAACATCGCTGGTAATGCATAATCCATCCCGTATGTATGCGGGTCTGGTATCCACTCACCAAATAGCCCGCCAATAATGGTAGCAAGTATCCAATTTAAATACGCTGTTACGTTAAGCCCAATCATCCATCTTTCGCCTAAATATCCTTTTTGCGCTGCATGCTGCACTGCAACGCCGAAAGTTTCATCTGTAATTTGAGAACCGATAATGACGTTTTTTAATAGAGGTAGTTTCGTAAAGTGCGGTGCGAGGGCAGCACTCATTAATAAATGGCGTAAATTAACAAAAAATACAGTAAAAATAATTGCGGAAGCAGGAGCACCGGCTGCATACATACCAGCTAATATAAATTGGGCAGAACCTGCATAAATTAAAGTGGACATAAATGCAATTTCAATGATAGAAAAACCTGCTGTTTTTGCAATTACACCAGCTGCTATACCGATGCTCAAATAACCAAATACAGTTGGTAAACAATCTTTTACTCCTTGCTGAAATGTATCATCGCTCTGCAAAGCTACATGTGCCTGAGCTTTACTCATCTCTATCATCCTCCATTCCTTCTAAAGTTCGTTTTCCTGTTACGACATGAACTAAATCTATATTTTCACGCCATAACGTATCTAACTTATCAGCTCCAAATTCCTTTGTGATTTCTTCAACCATAATATCGTGCCGCACATACTCTGTAGCAACGAGAACTAGCGCTGGGTCATACGTTGTAACGGCCCATGAAGTGCTATCATTTGAGAAGTTCGCAATTAATACTTCCTCTCCATCACGAGCAATAACAGTTAAATGACCACCCATTCTCTTTTCAACAACGTGGGGCGTCATATAATTATGATGAAATGTCGCTCCTATTTTTGTTTCTGGAGCTCCAAATAAGATTGAGAATATATTCACGCCTTCCTCTTCCTTTTGATGAATGTATGGCTCAATTTCATGCACTTGATCTTCCCATACAGAAATCCATAACTCCTCCTTTGCCCTATTAATTATATTGCATATCTCTTTTAAAACACGATCATTTGAGCGAATATGCGAAATTACATCAATCTGTCTTTCTTGTTCTAAATGATTTAATTTCTGGTCTAAAAACTCAAAGGACTTTTCAAAGTCTTTTCGCATTCGATTCATTAATTCCGTAGCTGGTACTGGTACATATTTCACTGGTTCAGAAGGTACAATGTGCACCGCTCCTTTATCCATTAACTTACCGAGTACCTCGTAAATCATAGAACGAGGTACTCCTGTTTGTTTACTCACTTCATAGCCTGTTACTGGGGAATGTTTTAACAATCCAATATACGCTTTACATTCATACTGGGAAAATCCTAACTTTTGTAACTCCTTTATAATTTCATCCATCGGTAACCCCTCACAATCTAAATCGCCCTTACTTCAAAACGACGATTTTGCTTCCCTTTACTTTTTACTTTATCAATAACAAGTGTTCCTATTTCACTCGTATTTTTCACATGTGTGCCTCCACAAGCTTGTTCGTCTAAATTTTCAATTGTAACAATGCGGATTTCTTGGATAGTAGTTGGCAGGAGATTTATTGCTGTTTTAATCATTCCTACAGCATTTTCTGCTTCTTCGCGGCTCATATAACGAGTGGAAATTTCTTTATTTTGCTTAATAAGTTTATTCACTTCCTCAACAATTTCTTCTACTTCCACGCTCGATAACTCTTGTAACTCATTAAAATCGATACGTGCTTTATCAGGATAAATTTGATTTCCGGTGCATAGAGCTCCATACTTTTCATAAACAACAGCTCCGATAAGATGCAGTAAAGAGTGATGACGCATTAAATTATGACGTCTTTCCCAATTTATCTCTAATTTAACTGGACCTAATTTTACTTGAGCTTCATCTTTTATATAGTGAACTATTTCTCCTTGCTCCTTCTTTACTTTTTCAACTTCAAATACAGACCCATCTTGTACAATGACACCCGTATCACATTCTTGCCCTCCACCAGTTGGATAAAAAACTGTTTCCTTTACAAATACTTTATTCCCTTCTACTTTTATCACTTCTGTTTCGCAACTCGTTTTGTATGCATCTTCTAAATATAATGCCGTTGTCATACTCTCACCTCTTTAGTAGTTATAGTTATACCTACTAATATAAAAAAGAAGCTCCTTAAAGTCAAATGATAATTCTGAAATTTAAAATTAATAAAAGACTCCTTTATTAGGAGTCCACTATCTCAATATTTCATTCGCTTCTTTTTCATAAATTTTATCAAATGAAGTCATAACGCGCTGTGATGCTTGAATCATCTTTTGATCTGTCATAAGATCTGCCATCTCTTTCGTCATATCTACATTTGAATTTTCTAGCATATGATTTTTTACTATTCCTGTTCCGTTCGGTAAATTAGCAATGTTTCCTTCTGCTAGTGTAAAGCTTTTGTTTTCACGTTGCACGAGACGTGCATTCGTTTCTGCATCTACTGTTTTTGTTTGCAAACGAGCAATATTATTTTGTGTTACTTCATCATATAATGTACCGTCTGCTTGTACAGCAACCTTTGCTCCTTCTGGAATACGAATACGCTCATTATTCTCTCCCATTACGAAAGCACCTGAAGATGTTTGTAAATATCGATCACTATTTAATGTGAAACTACCATCTCTCGTTAAAAACGTTTCATCATTTTTAGAAGTAACAAAAAATGATGTTGTACCGGCCGCGCCGTCATCTAAAAAGAAATCTGTAGCGCTATTTGTCATTTGTATATTTCCTTGTACTAAATTCACATGCGTTGCAGCTGGTACTACAGCGTAATCGACCGAACCGATATTTGTTACCGCCCCATCTCCGCGGCGATATGTGTCTTGTACATCAAATACTTTAGACGTCATATTTTCTGCTTTAAATCCTGTCGTTTGAGCATTTGCAACGTTATTCGAATGAACATTAATGCGCTGCATGTAATTCATCATGCCCATAGAACCTATATAAAGACCGTTCATATTCGTTTGAATAAGGCAAGCGCCTTATTCTTCACCTCTTTTCTACGATGTTTGTAACATTTGTTTTGCTAAATGTTCAGCTGTAGCGATATGTATATTTTTCTTTATGTCTTGGCCATCTGTCATTAATACAATAGGAGCTGATGATACTGCTGGAATTTTCAACAATTCGCCACTACTTGCTGTTTCATCAAATTTCGTAAACACAATACCATCTATATGAATATCTTTAAAGTTTGTAATAATTTCAATCATATCTTTACTTTTCATTGAAGCTGATAACGTTAAACAAATATAATCTGGTTCTACTTGTCCCATCGTTTCAATCATTTCTTCCACTGTTTCTGACGTACGATAATTTTTCCCTGCTGTATCAATTAAAATATAATCGACGCGTGCTTCTTCTTTAAAATACGTAAGCGCTCTTATCATTGCAGCTTCATCACGTACAGCAATTACTTCAGATCCAATTGTCTTTACGTTATCTTGCAATTGCTGCACTGTCCCTATGCGCGAATGATCTGTCGTTATAAAACCAACTGTTTTGTTCTTACCGTGAAATTGCCATGCCATTTTCGCAAGCGTCGTCGTTTTACCAACACCAGTTGGACCGATTAATGCAATTGTTTGTACTTCTTTTTCAAAGACGTTTTCCGTATTGAAATGAGATTTCATATCTTCCAATATGTACCTGATAACTTCTTCTTCCGTAATCATCGTTGCATTTTCAAACTTTATTTTTAACTTTTCAGCATATGCATGAATGAAATATTGTTCCACATCGTTTTGTTCTAGCATCCGAATTACTTTTTGAATAATAAACGGTACAGATTCTTGATTTTCTTTCTTTGGAACTACTTCTTCTTTCTTTAGTGGAACGACTTGTTTCACAACTTTTTTCTTTTTCGTTACTTCCGTTTCTTTCATCGGTTTCACAACGACGATTCCTTTTTCAAACAGCTTTAATAGTTTCTCTTTTTTTCTTGCCCATTCTTCACTATTTCCTGTTTGCATCGCCGCGTATGACATAGGAGTCGTTACGTTTTCTAAATTGTGCAGTACTGATTGAATTCCATTCGCCTTCACAATTTGTTCTAAAGGATCATTCACAACATCCATTAACTGTTCATGAAATTGAGCTGTACCTTCATTCACTTCTTCCTGTTTTTCTTCTGGAAAAGCAACTAACATTTCATAATCCTTTTTCCAAAAAAACGGTATATTTCGTTTTACACTTTCATCGACAACGTAATAATAATCTGTACCATATTGGTCAAATAACTTTCGATACAATTCATTTTTCGAAGCTGCTTTTATTCGCATTAAAGCTTCTTTCTTTTCTGTACTTTCCATTACTTCACCCCCTACTATTCAATATAGGCAATTTGATCCACAACAATTTCTGGTGCTAATTCGCTAATACAAAGTACTTGTGCTTCCACTTGATAACGTTCTAGCAGTCTTACAATCGCAAATCTAAAATCTTTTCTACGTGTTAATAACACTGGCTCTCTTCCCATTAAACGTGCTTGCTTAAAGACGCGCTGCACTTGCTCAACGACACGTGTTTCTAAATCTAAATCCCAGTTTAATAAGTAACCTTGATATGAATTATTCACAACATCCGCATCTAACTCAATTGAATCAGAGAAGAGCGCTGCATATATTTTTCCGTCTGGATTTTTCGCATTTTCACAAATAACTTTTGAAATACATTCACGAACAAATGATGTTACACCATCCACGTGGTTTTGATAAATTTCTTTGCCGTCAATAATACCTTCAATAATTGTTGGTAAATCACGAATAGAAATACCTTCTTTTAGAAGTTGTTTAATAACATTTTGAACGAGTGATAAATCAATTTCTTTTTTCTTAATCTCTTCTAATAGAACGCCATTATCATTTTCAAGCGAGTTAATTAAGTCTTTTACATGTTGGCGCTGAATTAATTCATGAAGATTACGTCTAACGACAACATCTAAATGTGTAATTAATATGCTAAGTGGCTCTAACACTTGATAGCCTTTCATTTGTGCATCTTGCACCATATGCTCTAAAATCCAATATCCATCTTCACCGAAAATTGGATCTTTCGCTGGCTCTGCATCTAAATCAGCCATTACATTCGGTGTTTTCAGTGCTAATAAATAACCTGATTTTAAAACACCTTCAGCCGCCTTCGCACCTTTAATTCGAATAATGTAACGTCCGCGTGGTCTAAAGCTCGTATTATCTTTAAAGTTAATTCCAGGAACGTTAATACCAAGGTCAGTAATTATTGACTTCCTCATAAGAACAACTTTATCACGCGCTGTTTCCCCGTTAATTTTTTGCTTTACAAGTGCTGCTAAATCTAAACCGAGTTCTACTATAATTGGATATTTATCCGTAAATACTCCGAATGAATCTTCCACTTGTTGCAGTTGCTCATCTTCGCCTTGAATCATTTCTATTTCTTTTTGAAGCTCGTCTTCTTTTTCTTTCTTTATTCGATTTTTATTACGAATACCTAAGAAGATAATTGTTCCGCCAACGAGTGCGAATGGTAGAAACGGTAGCGGAGTAAAAATACCCATTGCGATAAATAAACCACCGAGCGCATATACAACGACTTCATGCGCTAATAACTCTTTAAAGATACCTTCTGTTACTGTATCCGGTGAACCGTCAAATACACGAGTTACGATAATACCAGTTGAAATCGCAAGCATAAGCGATCCAATTTGGTTTACGATTCCGTCACCGACAGTTAGCTGCGTGTAATGAAGAGCCGCTTCACCAAAGCTCATGCCTTGCTGCATCATGCCGACAATTAAGCCAAAAATAATGTTTACGAATAAAATGACGATCCCGAAAATAACGTCCCCTTTAATAAACTTTCCGGCACCATCCATCGCTCCGTAAAACTCTGTTTCCATATTTAATTTTTTTCGTTTTGCTTGTGCATCTTTTTCTGAAATAATACGCTGGTTTAAATCAGCATCGATAGACATTTGTTTCCCTGGTAAAGAATCAAGTGTAAAACGAGCTGCAACTTCAGCTGTACGAGACGCACCGTTTGCAACGATAAACTGGAATATGATTAATACTGTAAAAATAACGATACCAATTAATAAGTTTCCGCCAATTACGAACTGGCCGAACTCTTCAATAACATGACCTGCATTTCCATCTGTCAAAATCGCTCGCGTCGTCGAAACGTTAATCGATACGCGGAAAATCCCGATTAATAACAACATCGTTGGAAATGACTTTAATTCATCCCACTCGTTAATACTTGTCGCTCGCATATAAATAAGCACTGACATACTTAGTAGAAAAACGATAATGATATCAAGTATAAATGGTGGAAGTGGAATTAAGAGCGCCACTACGAATGACGCTGCTAAAAAGATAGAAAAATAGGTTCTTGCAGACTCTATCTTAAACAAAGAGATCTCCTCCAAACGCGCTATTATACTTCAAGTTCGTTCGTCTGAATTAAATAGCGCATAACTTCAATTACAGCTACGTATAAATCTTCTGGAATCGTCTCATCTTCCTCGACTTGATAATATAAAGAACGAGCAAGCGGACGGTTTTCCACCATTGGTATTTCTTGTTCACGGGCAAGCGTTCGTATATATAACGCGAGCTCATCTTCCCCTTTTGCAACGACAATTGGTGCTGCATCAACATGTTTATTGTAACGAAGTACGACCGAAATATGAGTCGGGTTGTTTACAATAAACGTTGCGCCATCCATCTTCTTCGCAATTGTTCCTTGCAAGATTGCATGCATAAAGTTTTTTCGTTTCCCTTTAACTTGCGGGTCCCCTTCATTATCTTTATGCTCTTGTTTCACTTCTTCTTTTTTCATCTTAATATCTTGTTCATACTCCCATTTTTGATAAATGAAATCAATAATAGAAAGAACGATTAAAATAATTAAAATTGCTAAGAAAATAAATTTAATTTGCCTAATAATTTCAGTAAGTGACGCAGTCCAGTTAAATCCGATCATGCTCACGATTTTCTCTAAATTCTTTTTAAAAAGAACGTAAGCGACGTAACCGATTAATCCCATATAAAACAGTGATTTCAAAATATCTACTAAACTTTTACGACTAAACAGTCTCGTGAAATAGTTTTTCGGATTAATACGTGATGCTTTCGGCTTAATAACTTTTGAAGAAAATAAAAAGCCGACTTGAATCATATAATTGAATAAATGAAAAGCGTATACGAGTATTAATATTGGAGCCGATACTTTCAGTAGTAAAATCCCCATTAAATAAAAATACTCGGTTGAATCTGTATTTTTTCCAATTTGATTAAACAGTACCGCTACGGAATTCGCAATCTCAAACCCTAGCCAATCTCCGAAGAAATAAACGACAACTGCTAATACGAGAATGGAAAATAAATTATTTAAATCTTTACTCCGTGCAATATTCCCTTCTTCACGCGATTTTTTACGCTTCTGCGGGGTGGCCTTTTCTGTTTTATTATCCTTTGCCATGCGCGTCCCCCTACTTCGTTAAGAAAAAGTTAAATAGTTTCGTATATTCTTCAAGTAATACATCCGTCATATTTTTAAACACATAACCAAGCATCGGTACACTCATCGCAATAAACAAAATACCACATGTAATTTTAATTACGTATGCATTCATAAAAACGTTTAATTGCGGAGCGTTTTTTGCAATTAAAATTAGAACAAAGTTAATGATGAATAAACTTCCCATAAGCGGAAGAGCAATTTCAACCGCTGATGTGATCGCAAATAATAGCGTTGCGAGTAGACTATCTAAAAAACTAGTCGTCAACAATTTTGAAATCGCCTCTGTATATTGAAACGACTTTAAAATCGTGGCAACGAAATAATTAATGCCGCCAAGTGAAATAAAAATAATGAGAAAAAATATATCAAAAATGGTTGATAGTAAAGTAGACTGTGAGCCCGCATTTACATCAAACAAACTTGCTTGTGATAAACCGATATCAAAGTCTAAAATATGCCCGGCCATTTTCGGAATGTTCCACAGCATTTCTACAATTTTTGAAAGTGATAATCCAATTACAATTTGCGTTCCTGCATAAGCTGCAACGTCCCAAACTGTCTTGATGTGAGAGACATCCACTTGATCAGCCACTGTAATTGAAAGAGCAAGTCCAACTGTAACCTTCGCCATTGCTGGAATGGATCGTCCTGAGAAAAACGGTAAAAAATATAAAAATGAAGTAATGCGGCAAAACGCAAAAAACGTTGCCGACCATAATTCCATATTCATTTCAGTTCACCTATCTTAGTACGAACGCAATAGCGATGGGATTTTATCAAATAAATCTAAAATAAGTGTCGTTAACTCTTGGAACATCCACGGACCTAAAATGATAATAACGAGGACAATACTCGCCATTTTCGGTAAAAACGTCAGCGTTTGCTCTTGAATTTGCATCATCGCCATAATGACAGCGATGATAATAACGACAATCATACTTACGCCGGCAACCGGCATTAAAATCATAACCCCTTTATAAAAAAAGGTTTGAAAAATATCTATAATTGGTGACGTATTCATTTATATGACTCCTATCACATAGCATCAAACGCTTCAGGCGACCGTTTTAAACATAATGTCGACGATTTTTGTATATCCACCTAAATATACGAAAACGAGTATTTTAAACGGTAAACTTAAAATCATCGGCGGTACCATCATCATCCCGAGGTACATTAAAAGTGTACTAATAATCAAATCTATAAATACAAACGCTAAATAAATGAACATCCCTGTTAGTAAACCCTTTTGAATTTGCGTTAACGTAAAGGATGGTACGAGTGTAAATAAGGAAAGATCTTTCAAATCTTTTGGCAACTCTTCTCCGCGTACTTTCAGCATCATTTTTAAATCATGCTTATACGTATGCTTTGACATATATTCTTTCATAATAGGAGCTGTCGTTTCCGCAGCTTGACTTACTGTTATTTTCTCTTTCGTCATCGGATCCCACACATCACTCTTCAGTTGCCCGAGTACAGGCTGCATCGTAAAGAGTGATAAAAATAATGCAAGTCCAACAAGCACTTGGTTTGGTGGTAAATTCATTACCCCAAGTCCTTGACGTGTAATCCCAAGAACGATCATAAAATAAGTAAAATGTGTAAATAATAGAACGATAGAAGAAGATAATGATAAAAGGGTAACGAGCGCAAATAGTTGTACACTTGAATTACTCGTAAACTCTTTTCCATTTTCGAAATTAATAAAACCGTTCGGGGCCGCATACGCTGGATTTACAAAAATAATTGAAAAAACGATAG
Source organism: Bacillus sp. BF2-3 (assembly GCF_008368795.1). Classification (NCBI taxonomy): domain Bacteria; kingdom Bacillati; phylum Bacillota; class Bacilli; order Caryophanales; family Bacillaceae; genus Bacillus; species Bacillus sp. BF2-3. Next base: position 83,755 of record NZ_QOSA01000002.1, on the reverse strand, counting down.
AAAATACGAAAATAACGGCTAATAATGATAACTGTTTCTTTATTCTCATGATGGATCCTCTACTTTTTTCGTTTCAGTCTTCACCGCGTCTTCTAGTGCTTGTTGAAACTGATTTCCTGTTCCGGTTAATTGCACAGACTGCACACCGTTATTACTAATAACAGTGAACACTTGCTTTCCGTCCACTTCAAATAAAAAGGCACTCGTTTGATGATTTAAATACACGCCGTCTTTTACTTGAATATGGCCATTTTCACCCTGCTTAAAAAACTGCTGTTTGCGCGTCTTTTTCGTCATATAATATGCACCGTAACCGAGCGCACCAAACAGTAAAACGACTTGAAATAAGGTCGTCATATACGACATATGACTCCTCCTCTACTCTTTATCTTGCATTTGACTTTGGGCTTTCATAAGCGCCGCTTGTTTCTTATCAGCTTCAATTTCAGAAATGATAATACCGAATTTCTCGTCCATTACGATTGCTTCACCGATGCCGACTTTCATATTACTTAAATACACATCTACTTTATGTCCTAAGTTTTTCTCTACTTCCAGAACATCGCCAACTTTTAACTGCTTTACATCACCAAGTGTAATAGATGACTTTCCAAGCTTTACACCGAGTTCAATCGAAATATCTGAAACAGTATCAATATGTGCCTTACCTGCTTCATTTCGCTTTCCTGCAAAATCTTCTAATCCCATTAATGACACGGGAGATACTTCATGCTTCATATGGATCCTCCTACTCTACAAAACTTTTAAATAGGAGCGCCTTACGCGTTCCATCTTTTCCAATAAAACAATTAAATTTATGCTTTCCATCTACATAACCAAGTAATTCATCCGAAACTTTCGTATGAAGCGGAATAATATCGCCTTCTTCAATTTGTTCAATCTCACTCATTGTCATTTTCTGCTCACCAATTGCAACGTGAACAGGTTTGTACACTTGATTTACTTTCATTTCCACTTCAGACGTATACTTTTTACGCTTGTCTGAAGAATGTTCGACAATATTTTCAGACGTTAACTTATCCATAATTTCTTCAACAGATAAGAATGGAATTCCGATACGCACCGTCGTATTCCAAAACTCTGTTTTCATATTTACGTTAAGTAATGAAATGATATCACTCGCTGTCGTAATCTTTAATGCATTCGGATCTGTTTCCGTCGTTACAAATTTCGGTTCAATCGCAACAACACTTTCAAATGATTGCTCTAAATTTTTACAAAGAAGCAAGAATATATTATCAAGCGTTAAAAACTCAAATGCTGTTAACGGTCTGCGCATCGTAAAGTTACGCTTACTATCTCCGCCAAGCCAACATTCATGAATATAAATAACGAATGCTAAATCAATCTCAATAACAATTTCTCCAAGCTCTGGTAAACCGAGATCAATCACGCAATATAAATAATAATCTTTCGGCATTTTCTCCACATACTCACTCGTAAATGGAACTTGCTCAACTGTCGAAGGCTCTAATTCAATTGGAATACGCATACGCGCTGATAACGTCTGTGACGTCTGTTTTCCAAATGTAGAAGCAATCGCTTGCAAACTACGTAAATGCTCAACACCGAACTTCTCTGGTCTATTAAAATCATACTCTTGAAATTTCTCTTGCTTTCCTGCTTCTTGTGCGAAAGCTGGCATTTCCTCGCCTTCATTTACCGCCTTCAGCAGGGCATCAATTTGCTCTTGGCTTAATTTTTCGCCACTCATGACAATCCCCTTCCCTACCTTTTCAATTCAACGATTTCAACGTACATCTTCCCATTCTTCGTCAAAATCTTTCCGGTTCCAATCTCTTCATTCTCAAGCATAAGACGCACCGTATTTTTCGTTGAATTTTCAAGACGATACAATGTACCTTTCGTAATATGAAGCAGATCTTCAATTTTCTTTTTCGTATTTCCGATTTCAAAATAAATTGTTAACGGAATATCATCTTGTAATTTCAAATCTAGCCAACTCCCATATCATGTTCACGAAAATTTCATGTTCTCTCTATATATGAAACTTCTTACTTTGAAACGTCGATATTTAATATTTTTTTAATATATCCTTGCGTTTCTTTAAATGGCGGTACGCCTCCGTACTTTTTCACATTACCAGGACCAGCATTATAAGAAGCAAGCGCCAATACTAAGTCGCCGTTATTTTTCTTTAAATAACCGCTTAACTCTTTCACGCCACCTTCAATACTTTCAGCTGGTGAAAAGGGATTCTTCACACCCATCTCCTTCACATTCGCTGGCATAAGCTGCATAAGTCCCATCGCACCGGCATGTGACACCGTTTTCGGATTAAAATTAGACTCTACTTCAATCATTTTTTGAATTAACGTTTTCGGAATTCCATATGTACGACTTACACGATCAATAATATCCTCATACTTCCCTTCATTGGAAGAACGTATTTTTTGAATATTATACTTCTTCGTTAATTCCCACGTATCAGCAGCCTCATTTTTCGTTTCTGGAAAACGTCGTTCAAACTCTTTTTGCGCAACTTGCACTTCATCTGCTTTCTTCGTTTCAGCCTTTTCTTCAGGCTTACTCGCTTCCTCTACTTTATTAATAGTTTCTACCGGTTTATTAACAACCGCTTCTATTTTCGTAGATTGTACCGGCTGACTCATATCTTCTATGTTTGCCGGCTGCGTAGTAGCCTTCGTCTCCTTCGCAGGTTCACTCTGCAACTTCTCTTGAAAACGACTACTAACGAATGCTTGTGGACTACTTAGCTTTTGCTGAATTTGTCCTTTCTTATATGCAAGCACTTCTTTTACTATATTTCCAACTATCATAATATCACCTTTTCGGTAAACAAAGATAATCTAATATTAGAGTTTTTTTTTAAAGTTTGCAATAATCCTTTTAATAATTATGTAATAAAAAAATGAATATATTGTTAAACTGTTATTTTTTTATATTTATTAATTCGAATTTTTAGTTGACACCCGCTATGACAGGGATTACAATAAATCTCGAAATTGATTTTTTCGCATATTACCGTTTTTCAATTTGCAGAAAAGTCAATATAAAAAAATGGGGGTTTCTTAACATGAGAATTAATACAAACATTAACAGCATGCGTACTCAAGAGTACATGCGCCAAAACCAAGCTAAAATGAGCAACGCTATGGACCGTTTATCAAGCGGTAAACGTATCAACAATGCTTCTGACGATGCAGCAGGTCTTGCAATCGCAACTCGTATGCGTGCACGTGAAAGCGGATTAGGTGTTGCAGCTAACAACACGCAAGACGGTATGTCATTAATCCGTACAGCTGACTCAGCTTTAAACTCTGTATCTAACATCTTACTTCGTATGCGTGACATCGCTAACCAATCTGCGAATGGTACGAACACTAGCGATAACCAAAAAGCATTAGATAAAGAATTTTCTGCATTAAAAGAACAAATTGATTACATTTCTAAAAACACAGAGTTTAACGATAAGAAATTATTAAATGGTGATAACAAATCTATTGCTATTCAAACTTTAGATAACGCTGATACAACGAAACAAATCAATATTAATCTAGCTGATTCATCTACTACAGCTTTAAATATCGATAAGTTATCTATTGAAGGCACTGGTAATAAAACAATCACACTTACAGCAGCAGATATTGCTAAAGATAAAGCAAATATTGATGCTGTAGGTACTGCTAAAACAGCATTAGCTGGATTAACTGGTACTCCAGCTGCAGCAGCAATTAATTCAGCAGTTGCTGACTTTAAAACAGCATTTGCTAAAGCTGACAAAAACTTAATGAGTGATGCACAAATTAAAGCTGTTACGGATGCAATTACAGCTTTCGAAGCTGATGCTACTCCAGATCTTACAAAAGCTAAGGCAATCGGAACTGCTTATACTGCACCTGCAGCAGGTGATATTACAAAAGCTTCACCAAACGCTTCTGAAGCAATTAAATCAATTGATGCTGCATTAGATACAATCGCTTCAAACCGTGCAACTCTAGGTGCTACATTAAACCGTCTTGACTTTAACGTAAACAACCTAAAGAGCCAATCTTCTTCTATGGCTTCAGCTGCTTCTCAAATCGAAGACGCTGACATGGCAAAAGAAATGTCTGAAATGACTAAGTTCAAAATCTTGAACGAAGCTGGAATCAGCATGCTTTCTCAAGCAAACCAAACTCCACAAATGGTTTCTAAATTATTACAATAAGCCATTTGAGTTAGTTTCCTGAATAAACCTCTCTGCTTGCGGAGAGGTTTATTTTTTCTATATAGATAGATTATTTATAAAACTTTCTTTTTTATGTGAAAGAGAGTATCTGCCATGCATAGAAGCGGTCAGTGCTTATCTTGATCCCCTCTTATGCTAAAACACAAATAGCAAATAAGCATAAGCCTTTTATCTTTTCATAACCGTTTATTAGCTTTAGAACACTGACTATATCAATCTATAAGGAGTGTCTATTATGCGTATTGGTACGAATGTTTTGAGTATGAATGCTAGGCAGTCGTTGTATGAGAATGAGAAGCGTATGAATGTTGCGATGGAGCATTTGGCGACTGGTAAGAAGTTGAACAACGCTTCTGATAATCCCGCTAATATTGCAATTGTGACTCGTATGCATGCGAGAGCGAGTGGCATGCGTGTGGCGATTCGTAATAATGAGGATGCGATATCGATGCTTCGCACGGCGGAAGCTGCCCTTCAAACTGTGACAAATATTTTACAGCGTATGCGTGATTTAGCCGTTCAATCCTCAAACGGTACAAATTCAAATAAAAACCGTCATTCGCTGAATAAAGAGTTTCAGTCTTTAGCAGAACAAATTAGCTATATTGGCGAGACGACTGAATTTAATGATTTATCCGTATTTGACGGTCAAAACCGCCCTGTTACATTAGACGATATCGGTCATACAATAAATATGACGAAACATATTCCCCCTTCCCCTACACAACATGACATCAACATTTCAACAGAACAAGAAGCAAGAACGGCGATTCGTAAAATTGAAGAGGCTTTACAAAATGTATCACTTCATCGTGCCAACCTTGGTGCTATGATAAATCGTTTACAATTTAATATTGAAAATTTAAATAGCCAAAGTATGGCGTTAACAGATGCTGTATCTCGAATTGAAGATGCAGACATGGCGCAGGAGATGAGTGATTTTTTAAAGTTCAAATTATTAACTGAAGTTGCCCTTAGTATAGTTTCACAAGCGAACCAAATTCCGCAAATGGTTTCTAAACTACTACACTCGTAAAAGTTCATCTTCCTTCTTTGGAACGATTCCATAAAAAATAAAAGGGAAATACATATAAACTATGTATCTCCCTTTTATTTTGTACCCAAATTTTATTACTGTGTTACGGTCATAACTTGTCCGCTACGATCAACCATAATTTTCATTTTACCGTCTTGTGCATTATATAGCCCTAGTTTATGTAATTCCATTTTACAATCCTGTACGAAAGTTGGTAATTTACGAATTTGATCGATATCAGAACTTGTAATGAAATGAATTAAAAGCTGCGTCATGCCTTTAATATCTTGTACAAGCTCTTCTTTCTCTCGTTTTAGCCTTTCATTTTCTAGTTGTAACGACTGCAATTCACCTTCTAGACTACGTGTATTCTTTGCTTCTCTAGAACGCCCTGCTGCCATGCTAGAAAGCTTATAAATACCTTCCATAAACTGATGTAGTTCGTCTTCTTTCCTTTCACTACATTGATTAATTGTTTCAAAGTTATCAACGATACCAGATATAACTGTTACAAGATTTTTTTCATCTTCTTTATGCTGGATTTCTTCTTTTAATTCGTACTCATTTTCTTGTTTTCTTGCAACGATTGTCTCTTTTACTGGTATATATTTTCTCTTTCGTCCTGGTTTTTGTTTTTCAATATTTTCAAACGGTATTTCACGTTTTTTCAATTTATAATACGTATTTTGCAATTGACTTTCTGTTTTTGGAAAAAGATTTAGTTCATTTTTACTTACGTATTTTGAAATATTTAAAATGTTTAAACCGTGACGCTGACAAAATTGATACACTTCATACAGTAGCTCTAGTTCAGATTTCAGCCATGTAATTGCTGATTTTTCGTACGCTCGCATCCCGCCATTTTTTTCTATATCTATTTGAAATAATACCATTCTATTATGTAAATCAACTAATTCTTCATACTTTACTTGGAATTCTTTTTCTATTTTTTTAAATTCCACCTCTAGTTGCATATCGTTCATTTTATTATTTGACATGTTTTGTAAAAGACCTAATACATTAATTGCTGTGTGGTGATACATAATCTGTGCCACTCCCCCTCATCCTTTCACAATTCTCATCTGACTCCCATGTCTTTTAAGAAAATAGCAATTTTTACATATCCATATTATAACAGTTCGAAATTATCTGTCAAATAATTAACATACAAAAATGTATAGAAAGTATAAAAATTTGGAAAATGTTTTTTATTAATATGCAAAATTGCATATTAATTACATTTAATTATATTATATGGTATTTTGAATATTTTTTCACCGAAAAAATTTGCGCTACCACGAAATATTAATAAAATAACCATTGAAAATGCGTTTGCTTATATTTTTAAATCAAAAATCTTCAAATGAAGAATTTTCATACATACAGCACCAAACACCCCAGAAACCTTTCATTTTTCTACCAGCTTAAAGTATAGAATACTAAAAAGGAATTAGCCAATGCTACATATGGCTAATTCCTTCCTCTCTCTAACAGAATAGAGTTATAAACCTAGTTTTCAAATCCTCAATCGAAGTCTCACTTCTTCTTACCTAAAACTACTTCATACCTCTGAACTCACATCACATGAGACTCTATTAAGCACTGAAAACTTCCTTACATAAGTAGTTCCTCTATTTCTACTAAATAGAAAAATGTTATACACCAGCTCTTCTAGTTACCTATAACCACTCCATATGTCTGGTCTCAACATCGCATAGGGCTCTATTAAGCACTGACTGCTCAACACTTGGCTAGAGCTTCTATTTCGGCTAAATAGAAACTTTTAAAGTACTAACTTATCAACTAAACCAATTAGCTCTTGAATATCTGGCTTACTTACTTGAGCATTTGCTCCTACAGCTTCACCTTTATGGAATAATTCATTTGTAATTAATGAAGAGAAAATAATGACTGGTAAACGATTCATTACTTCACTATCCTTAACCACTTTCGTTAAATGATGTCCATCCATTTTTGGCATTTCAATATCCGTAATTAGCAAGTGAATATGTTCAAACATTTTTTCGCCTTGCTCTTTCGCTAATTTTTCAATTTGGGCTAACGCTTCTGCACCATTGCTAAAGAAGTTCATTTTCGTATATCCAGCTGATGATAATGTTTCTTCTAATATTTGGCGAAGCATCGCTGAATCTTCTGCAATGTAAATTACTTTTTCAGCTCGATCTGTTTTTTGTTCTAATCCTGCAATTGATTTATTGTCATAACCAGTGCCGCTAATTTCACATACAATTTTTTCATAATCTAATAGTAAGATGATTTTTCCATCTAGTTTTACAATACCAGATGTCGTTTCTTCTAGTCCCATAGATAATGAAGCAGGTTCATCAATTTGTTCCCACGAAATACGTTGAATACGATGCACTTCATCAACGCGGAAAATAACTTTCATTTGGTTTAATTCTGAGATGATAAATTTCGTTTGATCAAGTGGCTTTGTTGACTTTAAATTAAGAGCCATTGCCAAGTTAATAACAGGTAAAATTTCACCACGTACTTGAACAACACCTTCAACTGCATGATGAGATTCTGGCACAGTTGTAACAGGGAATGGATTAATGATTTCACGTACTTTCATTACATTAATACTAAATAGGTTTTCACCAACAGTGTACGTAACAATCTCTAATTCATTTGTTCCGCTTTCTAATAAAATACTTTGTGCTTGTGACATAAAGGTGTCGCTCCCCTTCCATTAATTCCGTATATCTAATTATTAAGCTTTATAAAAGCGAAAAAGTCAACTACCTATATAAAAAATATAGATAGTCGAACGATTCATTTTATAAAAAAACAATTAATCTTGTATAAACGAAGCAAGTGCCTCTAATAACACTTCTTGTGCTCCTACAATTTCCGTCGGCATTGCTTCCCATTTTTTCGAAAGCTCCGTCTCTACTCTTATTCTCAGTTCAGAATTCATTTCTGCTAGCACATATTCTTTCGTTGCTATATCAACATCAAGTAGCGCAAGTGCATATAATTCTGGGTCATTTATTTTTTCGAATAATCGTTTTAATACTACCGGTGCTATATGTTTTAATTTTTCAATATGAATTTCCTTATCCGAAAATAGTAACTCATATTGAATAAACGTAACATTTTCTTTAATCACTTTAAAATAACAATTATTTTTTTTATCATTCACAAAATAACCGTTTGGATCTGCGATAATACTCTCTACTTTACGAATTAAATCTGGCAAACTATTCGCCGCCATTACAGTTCGCTGCTCAACCTCACTCGGCGAAATGAATGTAACGCGATACTTATTTTGCGCCATCCTCCTCACCTCTCCTTTTATAGAAATTCAGTCTAATTGTATATACAACTACCTTAAATTAACTTAAAACTATTTTATATTACCACTTCTTACACTACCACACTACTCTAGTAACGCTACATATCTCTGGTCTTACACATCGGTCGGGACTCTATTAGGCACTAACCGCTCCAAAACATCACCAGGTCCTCTCTCAAAACCTAAAAAGTGCTTTTAAGAACCTTTCAATAACTCTATGTTATTAAACCAAAACGCTATCTGCTGATCCGTAATATTTGGCAACATAACAAAAAACTCACGACACTTCATCTCATCCTTAAACAGTTGATACTTCCAAACAGTATCGCTGCCAACACTTATGAAATAAAACTCATGGATACGGCCAATGATTGCTTGTTTTTCGCCAAATGAATACGGTGGCACTTGCTTAATTTCAAATTGATCTGGTAAATATACATGCTCTTCTCGTTCTATTTTTAATACTTGCTCGGCAAGTTCACGTTTATTTTCGAAAAAAGGCAATTGTAAAATTCGTTCTTGTCTTGTCATACGAATAAAAAACCCTTTCTACTCCATTACATTTTTTCCATGCGATATATTATCGAATTAAGTTTACAACTTCATTTAATACTTCATCTGAAACTTTAATTACTTTCGCATTTCCTTGGAATCCGCGTTGGTATAACATTAAGTCAACGAATTCTACAGATAAATCTACGTTAGCACCTTCTTGTGCACCACCGCGTACTTTACCTGCACCGTTTTGACCAGATGTACCAAGAGCTAAAATACCTGTTGTATTCGTTGCTGTATAGTTACCATTACCTGTTTTCATTAGTCCGCCTTCGTTAGGGAACATTGCAACAGCTAATTGACCTGCAGATTTCATACTTCCATCAGAATATTTTACCATTACGTATCCACCGTCAGCAATGAAGCAATCTTTAACCGTCGCTGCTGCTCTACCATCTACGTCTGTTACTGATAATGTTTTATCTGTTGGATGATTTGTTAAATGGCTTAAGTCTAATTTTATAGAACCGCCATCAAATGGAATATTGGCTCCTTGCTCTTTCGGATTTGGATTTCCAACAGCATCAAATGTCATATTACCACCTGCACCTGGAACATCTTTAAACTCTGTTTCTTTTTTCGAGTCATTGCGCATTTGTACTTTATATGTATAGTTATGTTCACTCGTTTGTTTAAACTCTACACGCATTGTCCATGTATTCCCCGCATTATCATATACAGGTAAATCTTGTGTAATTTGTTTTTCTCCAGTTGGAATATTCCCTTTAATTGTCCCTTTTGATGTTCGAATACCACCAATTGCTGTTCCCATTGGAATTTGCAACGGTCCTGGAATTCCAGATAAATCAACTTCACCAGTTGCCTCATTTGCAGGGTATGCAAACACGTATTGACCTTCGGTATTCGTAATATAGTAATCTGAAGATATCCCAAACGTACCTTTACGAGTAAATTCCATATTTCCGCCTTTTGAATCACCTACAACGAAGAAACCATTACCTTCCATTGCTGCTTGTGTTTTGCCACCTGTTAACGTAATTGTACCATCACTATAATCCGTAACCGTACCACTCATTTTCACACCGTTACCAATACTTTTCGGATTCGTTCCTGCGTATTTACCGTCACCTTTTGCACCAATCGAATTGTTATATAGTAAATCATCAAACATTGCTTTTTGTTTTTTATAACCTACTGTTTGTGCATTGGCAATATTATTTGAAGTTACACTTAATGCATTTTGTGTTGCATTCATCCCTGTAATACTTGTATATAACGCTTTAATCATAACGTATGGACACTCCTTATGAATTTGTAGTTTTTACTTCTTCAGTTACTTTTTGATCGTCTTTCTTTGCGTCTTCTGGGTTCGTTTCCCCAATCGGTTTATCAGACACTCTCTCAACGAAACGAAGAGAGACAACTTTATTATTAATAACGAGCTGTACATCGTTATTTTCCGCAAGACGAACCGTTTCTACTTGACCGGTTACTTTGTTTCCGTCACCGTCAACACCTCTTACGTATTTCCCTAAAAACTTCATTCCACCATCAAGTGCTGTTGAATACATCGTTGATTGCAGCTTATCTACTGCTTTCGTCATATTCTGTACTTGTTCCATAAGAGATAACTGCGCTGTCTGATTCATCATTTGATTCATATCCATCGCATTAAATGGATCTTGATGTTGGAAACTTGATAAAAACAATTTTAAGAAATCATCTTTCCCCATTACCCCAGGAGTCTTTTGCGCTCCTGCTGAAACTCCATTACTTTGTTGCACTGGCGATTGTACACCATTAACAGGTACATTACTTTTTTGCGCTCCTGCTTGTAACGGAATATGATTTGTACTCGTTGTATTTAATCCAACTGTTGGCACGCTTTATTCCTCCAATAATCCCGCAAATTCTGTTGATTGTTGTTTTTCATGATTTGTATTTGCTAATTTTTGTTTTTGCCTTTGCTCTTGTTCTCGCTGTTCTTTACGATTTTCATCTTTATCTGAATAGCTAATTTGAATATTGATTTCTTTTTCTTTTAACTTTAATCTCAATTCATCAAAAATGATTTCAACACGTTTTTTCGCATCGTGTTTTTCCATTTCTACGTGAACGTCAATTTGATCTCCGTGTTTTTTCATAAACACTGTTAATGTACCAAGTTTTTCTGGATTTAACTGGAATAAAACACGTTCTTGTTTCACTACAAATTTTTGCAGCGCTTCTACTTGCGCTTCCATTTTCTTTCCTAAGTCAGGTAATGAAACTTTCTCAGCACCACTATTTGATTTCCCTACTTGTTCGGTACTCGTCGTTTTATTTAATAATTCTGCACCTGCAGAGCTCGAATCATTTAAGGCATCAACTTCTGGCAACTCTACCTTTGCATCATCGCTCTCAAGTTTCGGAAGATCTACCTCTTTAGACTCTTCTTGTTCCTTTGCAATATTACAAGTTTCTGTTTCTACAACCTTCAATGCTTGCATCGTTTGCTCTGGCATATTCATTTTGTCTAATACCATTTGCATTGTATCTTCTAAACATATAGCATTTTTGATATTCATATTTGAAAGAAGTTCTTGTAATTGTTGTAATTCAGCTGCAGGTAATTCATTAAGTTTAATATTGCCATATTCTTTATATAGCTCTTGTATTTTTTGTATGTATTGATATAACAATTCCGGTTGCACATGTAATTGCTCAATTGCAACCATTTGCTCAGATACAGCTAATAACAACTGTTCTGTCGCTTTTTTTTCTTCTTTCTTTACAATTGGTTCTTCTTTCGTTACCGATGGTTTAGAAAGGTTATATTCTTTTTTCTCTTCTTTTGGTGCTTCTTCTCGTTTCGTTTTCTCCGTTTTCGGCTGCTTTTTATTTTCGATTCTCATCGTACGATCGAATGAAGAATCTTCATTTTTCGATTGTACTTCTAGCCCTTTTTCTTTTTGCGGAGGTAAACTTTGTTGCACCGGTAATACAGACTGTATCACTACATTCACCTCATCCATTCATACACATTTTCAAATCCAGAAGCATTTTTTCTTCCAGCTTTTCTTGTGCTTTCGCAAGCTTTCTGCAATCTTCTTGATACATCTCATCAATGACACGTTCTTTTTCTTTTACTTGCTCTAAAAGGCTTTCATTTTTTTGAATAAAACCTTCTGTTTTTTTAATTTTTCGATTCCATTCTTCTATTCTTTCAGGTGAAAACGTATGTGAAGAAAGCATGCCAGCCATAATACGTTGCCCAGTTTGTACGACTTTACTACGCGATTTCACAACATATAAATCATATTCTTTTTTTTGTTCTATTTTTCTTTTTTCAGCTGTTAATTCATACACTTCTTTTAAAATATGCTCTTTTTCTTGATTTATTTGCAATTTTATTGTGTCGTACTGCTGTTTATCCACCTGTTTTCATAGCCCCTTCCTATTATAACGTTCTCTTTTTCTATTATATAGTTTTTTTCCAAAAAAATCTGTGAAATATTAAAAAACAAAAAAATAAGACCTCTTGGGCAGAGGCCTTATACTATATGGTGTATCGCTTCAACGATATCATCAAATGGGAAACTATCCGATCGGCCTTGCTTTAAAAATGTATTTATGCCTTCTACTTTATTTTTACATTCAAAAATATAAGCATTTTCTTCATTTTCTTGAATCGTTCCTAACTTAAAATACAATTCATTTTCTTTATAAATTGATAAAATCTTTCTCATTTCATTTGCAAGTTGCCAATGATGTGGTGAAACGATTTCTTCCATAATCCTACTTACTGAATCTAATACTGAAATTGCAGGATAATGACTAAGCGTTGCAAGCTCACGCTTTAATACGATATGTCCATCTAAAATACCACGTGCTAAATCTGGTACAGGACCATTTAAATCGTCCCCATCAACAAGCACCGTATAAATACCTGTTATAGATCCCTTTTGTGTTTTACCGGACCGCTCTAACAGCTTCTTCATATAACTTTCCATTAATAGTGTTTTACCACCAATCGGTAACTCTTTAACAGCAATATCAACACTTCTTCGTGCATCGGCAAAACGAGTAACAGAGTCCATCATAAGTAATACGTTATTACCTTGATCACGGAAGTATTCAGCAATAGACGTTGCGAGTTTCGCTGCACGAAGTTGCATAAGATGACTTTCATCTGACGTCGCTACAACAACGACGCTTTTTCGCATACCTTCCTCGCCTAACTCTTTTCGAATAAAGTCTTTTACTTCCCGGCCACGTTCTCCTACTAAACTAATAACGTTTATATCAGCTTTTGCATTTTTTGCTATCATTCCAAGTAAAGTAGATTTACCAACACCTGACCCAGCAAAAATACCAATCTTTTGACCGATACCAATTGTTAGCATAGAATCAATTGATTTTATTCCTGTTTCAAATACATCGGTAATCTCTTCACGTTCAAATGCATGTATAGGCGGTGCATCTAGTTTTATTTTCTGTAATGGAATGTTTTCAGCTTTCTCATTTAACACTTCACCATTTGCACTTAACACTTTTCCGAGCAAGTGATTACCACGTGGTACAACAACATCTTCTGAAACTAGTGTCACTGAATCTCCATAACATACTTTTTCTGTCTGTTCAAATGGAAGTAGCATATTATTTTCTTTTTCAATGGCAATCACTTCACATAAGACGTTATGTTCTCCAACGAAGCAAACATCTCCGATCTTCGCTTTCGGCCCTTTTGCTACGAAAAACTGTTCTTGTACACTATGAACTTTGCCTACTTTCGTATACAGCGGTGTTTCAATGAACTTATTCCATTTTTCGTTCTCATTCATTAACAGGCGGCTCATACATTTTGCTCCTCAAATAACTTCTCTTCTTCCCATTTCTGACGAAGTTTCGCAAATATAGGTGCAAATTTAAATTCAAAGAACTCTTTCTCTTCTTCCAGAACAAATTCACCAAACTGCAGGGAGAAATCATATTTCCATTCTACTAATTGTAGTAACCAATATTCTTTCGTATTCTCCTTCTCTTCTTGAATACGTTCAAACGTTTCTGGATGTACTGTAATGATTAATTTTTCAAACGAAGTTGGCAATGTTTGCACGATGCCAGTTAAAATAGGTAGCACATCAAGCAATCGTGAATCTACCGCTTGATTCACGATTTTTTCTGCTAAATGAAATGATTGATCCCATAATAACTCTGTCCATTCATATGCTATTTCTTGTTGTTCTTTTTGAAACTGCACACGCGCTGCTTCCATCTGTTCCATTTGTTCATGAATATGCATTTGAAATTGTTCTTTATCTTGTAATAACTGCTGACGCTCTCGTTCTAGCATTTGCTGCTCTTGCCTTAGCTGATTCATTTCCATATGTAATGATTCTTGCTGGGCGCGAAGCTCTGCATGATCTGCTTGTAATTCTTCCTCTTCTATTTGGACTGAAGCTGGTTTTGGAAATTGTAATTCATACGTTTCTTCAGAAAAAGAAACAGAATTCTTCGGAATTCTGTTTTTAAATAAGGACATCCTCTTCACCTCTTTGAACGATAATTCTTCCTTCTTTCTCTAGCTTTTTCACTGTACCAGTGATCGTTTGCTGCGCTTTTTCAGCATCCGTCATCTTAAGCGGTCCTAAGCCATCTAATTCTTCTAGAATCATCTCTTTACGGTTTGAAGACATACATGTAAATAATTTCTCTTTAATTTCTTCTTTTGCAATTTTAAGTGCTTTCGCAAGAACACCGTTATCTGTAATTTCTTCTAATACACGGCGAAGCGCAAGATCTTCAAGACCAAGTAAGTCTTCAAAGACAAACATATTTTCTTTAATTTTCTCAGATAACTCATAATCGACTTCATCCAGTTTTTGAAAGACTGTTTTTTCAACACCTCGTGAAACATTATTTAAAATGTTTACGATTGTTTTCAAGCCATCAGTTTTATTAATTGCACTAAATGCCATATTATTTAATTTCGTTTTTAACAACTCACCAATTTGATTAATTAATTCACCATCAACTTGTTCTAGTTTCGCAATACCCATTACCGTTTCTACTCGCTTATGATCTGGCAATCTCTCAATTAATTGAGACGCAAGTTGCGGTTTAATATAAGAAGCGATAATTGCAATTGTTTGTGGTGACTCATCATTAAGCACTGTAAGAAGTGGTTCTAAATCTGTAAGTGAATTTAAGAATTCAAATGGATTATCTTTGTTATACCAAAGGTCTTCCAATAATTTTTCCAGTTCGTCTTCTGGCATGTTTTTAAATATACGACGAATATACTCTTTATCTGGAGTGACTAAGTTCAATTCTTTTACATTTAGTTCATATAAGAACTCTCCTAGTACATTCTCTAACGTTTCTGGTTTATATACACGAAACTTCGCAATTTCACGAAGTAATACTTCTTTTTCCTCAGCTGTCATATATTCAATGACTTTTGCTGCCACCCCTTCGTCTAATGTACGAATGAGGATGGCAGCTTTTTCTTTGGAGGAGATTTCATCTAACATCGTTGTTCCTCCCTTACTGTCCGTTTAACCATTTTTTAATTACTTTTGCAGTACCTTCTACATGTTCTTTCGTAGCATCCTGCACTTGTTCATCTAACGTTGGTTCTTTCGGTTCTTCTGGTTCAGGTTTTGGCTCTGGCACTATTTTTTCTTCAGGAATTTCCAAGATGCTTTCATTACTTGCAGCAATTTCATCTTCTGCTAAGTATTCTTCATATTCCTCTTCTTCTTTCTTTCTCTTACGTCTTGCTAATAAGAACCATACTAGACCACCGATTGCTAATAAGCCAGCTGTAATTCCACCGAATAACCACCAGTTCATACCACTTTTTTCTGGCTCTTTCTCTTTTTCAGCTTTCGGCTGATCGAACTGAACAGTTACAACGTTAACTTGACCATTTATAAAGTTACCGTTCGGATCAGCTTGAAGTCCTGCCGCTGTTCCAATTGCTTCTTTGAAAGTAGTCATATCAATTCTTCGTTTTACTAACGTATCATTATCTACCCATACAACAACATTTGTTTTCGTTAATTCTGGGTGTTTCTTAATTGTTTCAACTGTTTTATCTATTTCATAGTTTTCGATTTTGTTGCCATTTTTATTATCGTAGACAACTTTGCCATTTTGATTATTGTTCGTACCGTAGTTTGGCACTTCACCGTTCGCTGTAATACCAGCACCTTGCTTCGTATCTGCCCCTTCTTGCGCAGTAGAGCTTTCTTCTTGCTCTTGTTTACTACGAAGTACACCTTTATCACCATACTTCTCTGACTGACGTGTAACTTCATCGTAGTTTACAGATACTTTCGTATTCACTTTATATTCATTCGGTTTAAACATCGTCATTAACGTTGCATCAATATCTTGCTTTAATTTACCTTCAAGTTGGTGCTGCATCTCTACTTCTTTCTCATAAGAAGAGGAACTACTAGAATGTGCTTCATCTGCTCCTTTTGAGATAACACCTTTTTTACTATCAATAACACTTACTTCTTCTGCTTTCACACCAGGAACCGCTGCACTAATCATTTGCTGTATACCTGCAACTTGATCAGCCGTTAACAATTGTCCACGTTTCACTCCAACCGTAATCGCCGCTGTTCCTTTCGCTTTTTCTTCATCAAAAATCGTCTCTTTTTCAGGCAATGTAATTTGAACATTTGCCGTTTCAACTGTCGCAAAGTTTCTTACAATATCTTGTTCCAATTGCTTCTTCGTACCGACAATTTGCTTCATTTTTTTATCTTGTTCACTTGAACCGAGAGAGCTTTCTAATAAAATTTCTTCACCGCTTTTCGAATTAAACGGTAAGCCCATCCCATTCATTTCTTTTCGAACCCATGGAGCATCATTCTTTTGCACACGAATTGAACCATCGGCCGCTAATTGGTAATCGACACCTAACTTCGATAATTCTGCTGTAATCTCTTGTTTATCTGCATCATTTAAATTTTGATATACAACAACATATTTATCTGGCAAGGTGAAGTATAAAAGTGCTCCTGTTACAATCGCTAAAAGCGCAGCACCGATTACTAACTTATGCCACGTTTTTAACGATTGGATAACATTTTTCATCTTTTCCATTTAAACACACCCGTCCACTTTCCTAAATTTGCATATTAATTAGTGACTTATAATTTTCAATAAGATTATCACGTACGAGAGCAGCCGTTTTCATTTGAGACTCAGCTTTCTTTTGCTGAATTAAAACGTCATGTGTTTCTCCTACCCCTTTAGTTAGTAAATCATATACTGCTGTTTGTGCATTGTTTTGCGTTTGATTCATATCTTCCAATAAATCAATAAACTTTTTCTCCGGAGCTACCGATGTTTGAGAAGTTTTCGGTGCACCAATTGACTGAATTGCTCCAAATGGTTGTGTATGTAACATTGGTTGAATTTTCATATTACGATTTTCCCCCTTATCCTCGGCCGATTTCTAAATCTTTATCAAGCATTTTTTTATTCGCATTTAATACACTCGTATTCGCTTCATACATTTTTTGAGCAACCATTACATTCGTCATTTCAGCAGTTACATCAATATTTGGATAACGTACATATCCTTCTTCATTTGCGTGTGGATGCGTCGGATCATACACTAAATTTTCCGTTTTGTCTGCTTCAATACTTTTTATTTTTACTCCATTAGTAGGAGCCCCATCTAACATACTTGCAAAACTATTGTTTGATTCTAACACCACACTACGACGCTCATATAAATCTGCCCCCGGAGCCGCCGTCGTATTTGCATTTACAATATTGTTAGAAGTAACTTCCATCCACTTTCTCGCTGTCGTTAGCCCTGAGCCACTTGCATTAATTGCCTGAAACATCCGTTGTCTCTCCTTCTACTTTTAACGTCCGCGTGCCGCTTGGTTAATTGCATATTGTGTATTAATTGCGTTTATTGAAATACCGTATAACTGATTTGCTTTCATTAAATCTAGCATTTCTGTCGTTACATCCACACTATTTCCGTCTTTATTCGTTTGCATTGATTTTGTTTGAATCTTTGCATATGTATTTTTCGTATTTACTGTCGGTAAGTGCATTTCATTCGTTTGATATAAATCTGGATTGCTCTTTAAATCAGCCGCATTATTTTTATATAAGGCACTACTTTTATTCATCTGCTCAGCAAATGTTACATCTTGTGCTTTATAGCCAGGTGTATTCGCATTTGCAATATTACTAGAAACAGTATTTCGTTTCGTCACTAAATAATTCATATAATGGCTTACATCACTCACTAAATCTGGCATATTCCACACCCTTCCTTTTCTAACGTAATGATCCACTGATAGAAGTTTCACTTCATTATTTATTTTCTTATATGCGTTTATTAAAATATTTACTATTATGTACCCTTACATATTTTATTCCATTTTTTCATTGTTGTCTTTAGAAAAATACAAAAATATAAAAAAGAATGCGAAAAACTGTATACACATAGTAATCTATAGAACATTTCAATATATAAACTACAAACTAAAGTCCATTTTTCTATTATTTAGATTACTATTATTTTTTCATCACAGTCATAAAATGAAACCTCAATCAGCGGAGTTCTTTATGTAAACGAAGGAATAGACCCCCTTTTAAAAGGGGAATCTGTTTCCAAACGTTATTATTAATATTTACCGTAAAATGAATTAGCCTTCATTCGCCCATCATTTGTCATAATCATTTCTTCCAAAATCTTTTGCTTATCCCGAATATGCTGTGCTGCCTTAATAATGAACGGGCTTACTTCTGCTGCAACTTGTGCACGCGTTTCTTCATCCAATGTCATCATCCAGCGATTTAACATCTCACTCTTCTCAGCAAACTCTCTGTCTGACACTTGCAATTCACCGATTTCATTAAAACAGCTGACAAACGTCCGATAAATATCATTGTTCATTTTCAAGTGCTCCGCGGTAACCGTCTATTAAATCTTGTAACACTTTCACAATTGCATCAATATCTTTCGCTTCACGCGTTACTTTCATCGTTTGAATTTGAATGCTAATCCAATCATATAAACCATAGAGACTATCATATAAATCTTTCGTAATCTCAGGATTTAATTGAAGCTTTAGTTCTTCAAAAATACGTTCTAATTTTTCAAGAAGTGCGTCCCCTTCTTGAAGTTTAAAAGTATGTAAAAGTTCTTCTAAATTACGAAACTCTACAATACATCTTTCATAAATAAAAATTGTATTTTTAATCGGATTACTCGTCATAATATCATTTTGCATATAACGTTGCCATGCTTGCATACGATCACTTCCTCAACTTTCATTAATCATCACTTTTTTGTTTTGTCATTGCTTTAATTGTTTTTAGTTGGCTATCAAGCGCCGCCAATGTACTCTCTAGCTTTTGATACTTCTTCACGATTTCATCTTGCTTTTGCAAGTTTTGCGTCTCAATATCTTTAATCTTTTTATCTAAATCACTTACACGTGAGTCAATGTTTTTAACTCTCTCGCCGACTACACCTTTATCACCGAATAGTTTATCAAGCGGTTCTTCCATCATTTTTCCTAAACCGTTAGAACTAAAGAAAAATTGCTTCGCTGCATCGGGTTTTTCTTTTAATGCTTGTGTTAATTTTTCATCATTAACTTCCATCGTTCCATCTTGCTTTAATTGAATACCAAATGTGAATAAATAATTACCATCTTGAGAAAATGTTACGACATTGTTCATTGCCTGACGTACACTTTGCATAATAGCTTGACCTTGGAAAGCTCCACCTTTTCCGGCAAAGATATCTACTGTAGAAACAGCTTTATTATAATCAGCTACCATCTTTTTAATAACATTCGATGCATCTGTTACGTTTGAATCACTTACTGTAAATTTCAGATCTATACCTTTTGCTTTTGGATCTGTTGTTGTACCAGCATCTGGCGCTCCTTCTACTTTCGGCTCAGTTACCTTTAACAACTCAATTTTCACACCAGGAAGAGCTTCAATTGTATTAGTAGAACCTTCCCCTTTGATACCATTAATAGTATACATAGCATTTTGTGCTTCATTGATTGTATTGAGCGCTGTGCCATCCGCCTTAGCTAAACCCATATCTTGAAATAGTGTAGATGTGTTCGCCTCAAACTTAATCTGTCCATCTGTTCCCTCTTTTTTCGAGGTCATGAAAATTTTATTTCCAAGTGTATAAGCTGATACGCCATAATCTCCATCATTAATCTTATTAATTAAATCTTTATATGTCATATCAGTTGTTACTTTTAGTTCTTTACCACCTAGTTTTAATGTTTCATCTTTAGGAAGCTTTGCATTTATATCTTTAATTTCATTTGAAGCTATTTGATGACGCTGTGCAAGCTGTGTAATCGTCATATTAAAAGTTCCTGCAATCGCACCACCATCAGCTTTTACATTAATATAACCGTCTTGTGTTGTCATTACTTTTTTCTCATTTCCTTTAAAAGCCGCTAAGTTTTTAAAAGTTTGTGTAAAAGAACTAAATTCTGATTTTAAACTTGTATATAGTAGTTTATCATTTGTAAGGTCATTCTTTTCTTTCGTATATGGTGTTTTCCTCATATCTAAAGCATTCATTTCTAATTCGACGAAGTTAGAAGTATCGATCATATTATTTCCGAGGTTCCAAATTTGTTGTCTACCACCAATACCTGTCATCGTTGTTCCTGCCATTTTTCTCACTCCTTATAGATTACATGTAGTCTAAAATACTCGTTTTACTCATCGTACTAACCGCTTTAAGCGTCGCTTCATACGTTGCATTTATATATGCCAAGTCAGAAATTGCGACCGCTAAATCAACATCCTCAATTTCTTTACGGTTTTCTTGAAGCGCTAAATTTTGCTCACTTAAAATTGTTTTAAACGTCTCCATTGTGTTCATTGTTGAACCAACTTCAGTTGTACGGTTAATGATGCCATCTAAGTTTTTCTTATTTTCTCCTAATAACGGTTGTAACGCTTTTTGGTCACCTTTTTGCATCGCTTCGCTCATCTGTTTTAACGTTTTTATAACCGGGGATAACAATGCTTCTCCATTACGGAATGCCTTTAATTCATAACCATCATTTAATTGCCAGTTCACATCATTTTTTCCGCCCTGGTACGTACCATCTTCTGTAAATGGTGACTTTTCTGCACTATCACCACCGAAAATATAACGACCTTGCTCTTTCGTATTCGCTAAATATACAACTTGTTTTAAAATTTGATCAATCTCTGCACCGATGGCTTTCAATTCTTTTTCACCATTTGGCTCATTTAATGCCTGTACCGTTAATTGATCTGCTCTCGTTAAAGATTTAAAAATACCTTGTAAAGTATTCTCAGTTTGTGTTAATACATTTTTTGAGTCAGCTAAATCTTTTTGCATTTGTTCAATATTCGCCAATGAATGTTGAATCGCAAATGATTTACTCGCTGCAAGTGGATCTTCACTCATAAGAAGATTTTTCTTCCCTGAAGTTACTTGGTTTCTATGGTATTGTTGTTGCACATTCAAATCCATTAACTGATTCTTTGCCCAGTTTGCATTTTGAAATGTAGATACTCTCATTTCTATCTCCTCCTTATATATTTCCAATCAATTATTATCACTTATCGAATAATCGAAAATAGACTATCAAACACTTCATTCATCGTAGTAATAGCTTTAGAGTTTGCGACGAAATATTTTTGGAAGGCCATTAAATTTACCATTTCCTCTTCCATATTTACACCTTCAACGCTCATTTTTTCTTGTTGAATACCTTCTAGTAAGTCGCCATGAATTTTTTGATAACCATTTACTGCACTTTTATCAGATGCAACACGAACTATAAATTGGTCTAATGCTTGTTTATAAGAAAGACCTTCTTTATAATCGTCATCTGTAACTGCTGCTAGTTTATTTGCTGTTTCAGCAGACATTTTCATTTTCGAAACATCTTTTTGGAATTCTGGATTTAACTTCATATCCTTCGCATAATCTCCAACGAAGAAATCTTTTCCCATCACTGTATTCACTTGATTTTTCATCGAACTCATTAAGTCTTCGAGATTTTTTTTATATTCAACAATCTTCGCTTTAGTATCAATCGCTGATTTTATCGCCCCGCTAGTTACAGAGATCTCTGAACCGTAAATCTCAACTGACATTGGGTCTTTTTCTTTATTTAATTGAAGTGGATATGTATCTTGTCCATTTACTGTTAAAATACCATTCATTCTAACACTCGCGATATTAGGATTCATAGATTCATAAGATACTTCGATGTTTGCATACTTAGACATCTCTGTAACGATGCGATCTCGTTCGTCTAAAAGTTGATTCGGCACTTGTGTACCCGCTTGTCCAATTTTATGATTCGCTTCTGCTAAACTAGCAGCAAGACGATTAAATTCATTAACATGCGCTTCAATATCTTCTGCTGTCTGTGCTTCCACTGTATCTAAGTTTTTCGCAAGACGATTCACTTGACTTGTGAACTTCCCAGTTTCAGAAATTAATGTATCGTAGTAGTTTGGTTGTTCTGGATTTTTTGCTACTTCACGAAAGGCATTAAAGAAACCGTCCATTAAACTAGATAATGAATTCTTCCCTGTCGTTCCAACCATAGACTCTACACGGGATAAAGTCGAATTCATGTAGTTATAGTAAGAGAGCTGAGATAATTGATCATTAAACTGCTTCGTTTTTACCTCATCAGTAATACGGTCAACACCTAGCGTTTGTACACCGTAACCAATCCTCTGTTCTGGCGTATGACCATTGCTTGCTCCAACAGATCCGTAATTCACCATTTGACGCACATAACCCGGTGTATGAATGTTAGACAAGTTTTGTTTCGTTGTTTGTAACCCCATTTGAGCCGCTAACATGCCCGATAGCGGTGTATTATAATCAGATAATCTCATAAAGCTTCACTTCTCCTTTACAATAGTTCGTTCATAAAGATTTGCGAATTATTGTTTCGCTCTAAATTATATTCAGAAACAGAATCCACAATACTTTCTGTAGTTTTTAATAGTACGTTTAAGTAATATTGATTTTTCAAAAGAATCATTTTTACATTCTCTTCTAATTCAGTTACGTTTTTTTGTAATTCTTCCATTTTTTCAATTTCTTCTTGAGAAAAATACGAAAATAACGCACTTACACGAAACGATTCAACTCCTTGTTCTTTACAGAACTGAACAACCATTTCTTCAAATGAGCTTGATAACCCTTTTAAACCATCAATGTACTGCAATTGCTCTACTTGTAACTTTTGAACTGCATTTACATTTTTATTTTTTAAATTCTCATATATTTGCTCTCCAAGCGCTTGAATATTTTCATACGCTTTTTGTATAATAACAAGCTTTTCATATAATTGTATGTACATATAGCTTCCTTCCTTTTACAAGACTAAATTTACAATTAAGCCATGGATTTCTCCAATTTGATTTAACATTTCTAAATGTCCTGTTTTCGTGTTAATTAAATTCATAACATCTTCTAATTCATTCAATCCCATTTCTGCCTGTTTCACAATCGTCATTTTCTGTGAATATCCGTAACGTGGGTGACGAGACATGACATCTTTATACTGCAATACATTATCAACGTAGAAATTCAAAAATGATTTTACTGTATTTTTGTATTCCATTACATTATCAAGCGTTAATTCCATTTCAATTTTCTCTTTAATTTCTCCAATATTATCGACAAACGCTTCCATTTGTTCTAGTAATTTATCTTTTTTCGGATCTGCATGCAAATTATCCGAAAATGCAAGTCCTGTTCTGACATTTGCTTCTTTCGGCATTTGAGTAGCAGGCGGTATATGCGATAAAATTGGATTATGCGAGATAGAACGTAGCATATATATCACCTATTTATTTTTTTATTTCTTCCTAAACTTAATCGTAAAATCCAGTTATTTATAATTATACTCTGAACAGTAATATTTTGCAGTTATTTTTTATAAAAGATATGTTACAATTTAGCATGAGGTGGCACAATTCTATGAATATTTTCCTTTGTGGTTCAAATCAATTAACAGCATTAGATCAAGAAGAAATTAAAAAATTTTTAACTGACTATGCTCACAAACATAAAATTTACATATTATGTTATAAAACTATTGAAAATGAGGTTCTTCGTTTTTTCGTTGAGAATGAAAGACTCGCTCAAAATTTATGCCTTTACACGCTGCAACCATTGCAAGCAATTACAGATGAATTCCAAGAAGTCGTTGATTACTTAAAAAAACACGGAGCCGAATATGTTGCTTTTGATCATCCTTCTGACTCCATTTACCGATCAGATTATATGTTTTTTGTTAAACAAATTATTGAAGACACTGATTTAGTTCTCTGTTTTTATAATGGGGACAAACATACATCTGTCATCCCTGTCGATGTTGCAAAAGAAGCAGGTATTGATGCTGTCATTTATGATTTACCAGGATTACATGAAAAGCAAATGAAAAAAAGCTTTGAACAAAAAATTCGTATGATGTAAAGGGGGAGGCACAATATCATTATTGTGCCCATTGTAAATATGATAATTGAACAAGATTATGATCATTTTATCGCGAGTTTTAAACAACAATTCAATATGGACATCGCTTCATATAAACAAGATAGAATGCGCCGTAGAATCGATGCTTTCATTTCGAGAAAAGGCTTCGAAAACTACACTAATTTTTTAAACAAATTACGCGCTGATCAAAATTTATTTTTAAATTTTATTGACTATATTACAATTAACGTTTCAGAGTTTTTTAGAAATAAAGAACGATGGCAAACTTTAGAGTCGAAAGCACTACCAAAATTACTCGAACAAAATAGCGGAAAATTAAAGGTATGGAGTGCCGCTTGCGCTGCTGGTGAAGAACCGTATACACTCTCTTTAATTTTATCGAAGCATCTTGCTCCATTTCGTTTTGAAATTCAAGCAACAGATCTTGATTTTCATATTTTAGAAACCGCAAAACGCGGTCAATATACAGAACGTTCTTTAAAGGAATTACCTACTGATTTGAAAGAACGTCATTTCACAAAAGAAAATGATCTATATTCATTGCATCAAAACATTAAACAAAACGTCTCGTTTAAACAACATGACCTTTTAATGCAGTCATTCGATACAAATTATGATTTGATTATTTGTCGCAATGTAATGATATATTTCACAGAAGAAGCAAGAGTAAAACTTTACGAAAAATTTAGTCGTTCTTTACGAAAAGGCGGTGTACTATTTGTTGGTAGTACGGAACAAATTTTAACACCCGAGCGTTACAATCTTCAGCGATTTGATACATTCTTCTACGAAAAAATATAAAAGAGGTCGTCACAATGGAGTGACGACCTTTTTACATAACTCGAATTAAAATAATACCGACAATCCATATAAAGAGAAAAAGAAGCGTCATAGACCATTTATGTTCTTGCATCGTTTGTTTCAATGCCTGTGATAATTGTGTCATGTTCATTTCCGCAAGCGCTCTCCATACACTTACATCCCGATCTTTAGCAATGCGGTCTGTAACACTAATTAAAATCGTTTCGTTAGACAATTTCGTTATATAAGCAGTAATAACCGTTACCATCAAATTTATATTTCCTTCTGAAGAATCACTTTCCACTCTAGAGATAAGTGCACTCACATCTAGTAACGGAATATGTACTTTTCTACCAAATGATAGTTGTACTTCAGCGAAATCATATGTTCCATCTAACAAAGGAAGTTCTTTTATATGAGCCTGCTTAACAAGCCCTTGTAGGCTTCTAATTACTTGTTCAAATATTTTTTCTGTTTGCTTACCTTCTCCAGATAACGTATGTAACTTTTTAAAAAGTTGTAACACTGTATCCATCTCTTTAGAAAGCATTTCCTTCATAATCTTTCCATCACTTAAACTTGCAAGTAAAATACCTATTTCATTATTTTTCGAAATAATTTTAGACTGTCCAGTAAACACTAAATTGCTACGCTTTCGTTCTTTCTGGATTTCATGCTCCGAAATAGCTGCAGGCTGTTTTAATGGTTGTAACGCCTTATCTTCAATTGTCGTACGTTTAATCTCCATTTAAGCGCCTCCACTACTATGAAATAATTAGCCCCATTCTTTATTACTCTTTAAAACTAAAAACAGTACGAATAAACCTGACATGATAGTAAACACATCAGAAGCTTGCACTCCCTGTTCACCTTTTTCTTCTTTCTTGTCTTTCGGTTCTTCTTTTTGTTCTTTCTTTTTAGAGGCAACTTGTTTGTTATTTTTCTCTTTTTGGTCCTTCGCCTTATGTACTTCCTTGTTGTCTTCGAACGGCTCTTTTATAACGTAAGTAAATTCCTCTTTCTCTTCCAACGGTTCTTTTATAAACTTATTTACTTTCTCATCTCGCTTCGGAATTTGAACAACTGGCAAATTTTCTTCTGGAACCGGGTTTTTGACTTTGGAATCTTCTTGCTTCTCATTTTCTTTCTTATCTTCTAATTCATTTTCTAGTTTATTATCTAATTTATCTAATTTATCTTCTTTCTCTTCTATCTTTTTATCATCTTCATTTTTTGGCGCCAAAACAGAAATGGTATATTCACTTTCCTCAACAAGTTTATTACCTGCTGCATCTATTATCTCTACAAGTAATTCGTATGGCCCAGCCGGCAATGCTTCTGTTATTTCAAATACTTTTTGCCAATCCATATCATGCTTGTTGTAGTCTAATAAAAACGAAAGCTCTTTATTTTCTTTCCCTTTTAATGTAACGCGCACTTCTTTTACAACCGATTCTATATCTGACGCTTTTACTCGTATATGTATAGAATCTCCCTGTTTTCGTTCAACTAAGTTCTCTTTTACTTCATCAATAGTAACTTTCTGTAACTTTGGCAATTCTTTATCTATAGTTGGCGTTTCATTTTTAATACGAATGAGCGGGACTTTCACTTCATTTTTTATGAGCTCTTCTTTCTCATTCTCTTTGTAACTTTGAACGAGCTGAAGATTCCAATCACCTTGCAAATCAAAATCCCCTGCTTTATAGTTAGCAACCCAGCTCTTCGTTTCTTCATCATACTCAAAAGATAACATTCTTTCTTGCGCATATTGCTCCCCATTTTTTTGTAACTGCAATATACCTTTCATACTTTGAATGTTTTTCCCATTTGGTTCTACAGCAATTCGCACCTCTTCGCCAACTTTAAGCTCCGGCTTATTTACTGTAATAATTCCCTGTTCTGTTTCTATCTTTCTTTCACTCAATTGTTTATTTACTACTTCTTGTTGTTCTGCTTCTTTTTGTTTCTCTTCATCTTGTTTCGTTTCCACTTGTTCTGACGATTCTTGAGATTCCTTATTTTCTTCTTGTACATTCACTTCATTTATTTTTTGATCTGACTCAATTTGTTCCTCAGCCTGACTTTGCAAGGGGACGAACAAGCATACATGTATGCATAGCCAACTCATTAGAAAAAACTTTACGTTTTTCATCTACTAGTTCAAACTCCTATTTCAATGCCTTATAGTGATTTCGTCACTTTTACTCCGAAAAATCCATCTACATTTACAAGTTCACCATACGCCACTAATACATCATTTACATAAATACGAATTGGTTCATCAATATCCTCATCTAGCACAACTGCTTCATTTTCTTGTAAACTTAATATATCTTGAATCGTTTTCACTGTACTTCCAAATACAAATTTCACATTCATTTCTACATTTTGTAGAATGGACGTGTCCATATATACTGGTTCCATTTGTTTTACTTCTTTAAATTCAATAGGTTGCACAACTGGTTCTACAATTTTTTCTTCTTCAATTTCTTCTGTGGCAATCTCTTCTTCTTCCACCATTGGATACAGAAGTCGCCTTACCATTTCTTTCGCTTCAGAAATTGGCAAAATTTGATACATTTTCGATTGAAGCAGATCGCCAATTTCAAGATTGAACGTAATTTGAACGAGTTCGTCCACTTCCATTGACTCTCCCAAATACTCCATTTCTTCTTTTAACGTTACAAATTTAACATTTGGCGGCGTCATGTCCATTTTTTCTTGGAACATTTCTGACATCGCCGTAGCAGCATGACCCATCATTTGGTTCATAATTTCTTTAATACCGCTCAGTTCTAATTCAGTAAGCTCTTTTTCCGGATCAACTTCCCCTGTTCCCATCATCATTAAATCTACCATTGTTAAGGCGACATCTTTCGTAAATACGAATACATTCTCATTCTTTAGCCCTTCAACAAAGTCGACATTTAAAATAACAAATGGCACTGGTACTCCATCATAATGACGAACATTGATTGCTTCCACATTTGGTGTACTAATTGTAACTGGCTGATTTAAAAGCGTTGACAATACTGTTGAAGCGGAACCAATTGAAATATTTGCAATTTCACCAAGTACATCTTTCTCTTCTTGTGTTAAATGCTCTTTTTCAACTTGTTCTTCTACAATCTCAGTTTCCACTACTTCTGCTGGTTCGACTGTTTCTTCTACTTCACCAGATAATTGCATTAATTTATTTACCATTTGTTTCGCATGATCAACTGAAACAATTTGTACAAGTTTAGAGTTTACAAGATTATCTATCTTTAAATCAAACGACACTTTAACAATCGTATGATTCCCATCGATTTCAGAAATTTTCTCCATTTCTTCTGATAACTTTACAACTTTAATCGTCGGCGGAGACATATCTACTGTATCTTGGAAGAATTCCGACATAGATGTAGCTGCGAATCCCATCATTTGATTCATCGCTTCTTGTACAGCACTTAGCTCTAATTCGCCAAGTTCTTTTCCGTCCTCCACTTCACCTGTTCCCATCATCATTAAATCAGCAATGGATAATGCAACATCTTGCTTAAGGACAAGAAGGTTTTCCATATCTAATCCTTTTGTAAAATGAATGTTTAATACAACATGTGGAACTTCGACATCTCTTGAATCATATAAATCTACCAACTCTATGCGAGGAGCAGTAATGCTTACTTGCCTATTTAAAATTGTTGATAATACAGTCGAAGCTGAACCAAATGATATATTTGCAATTTCGCCAAGAATATCGCATTCTTGAGGCGTTAAATGCTCATTTTCTTTTTCTAGCACAATCGTGCTTGTATCCCCTTTTGTGTGTTGCTCAGGCATTTTCCCTGCCTCCTCATTTCTGTTTTTCTATCAAATAATATAAACTCTTATTTTATTTTAGCAAACTCATTAGTATAAAACGTTACTATGTATCCCATTATTAGATTCGTAGCAATTAGCCAAAAAGCTCCCCAATTGTATACAAGTGGGGAGCTTTCCTTCATTCCTATTATAAACCTTCTGGGTTTAAAATGAGGACCACTCGTCCATCACCGAGAATCGTCGCACCAGAGAAATAGTTAGAACTCTCTGCAAAGAAGTCACCTAATGACTTTAAGACTATTTCTCTTTGACCGATAATTGTGTTTACAATAAGTCCATAGCTGCGATGTGTATTACGAACAATTAACACAGGAACCATTTGACCATCATATGACGCAAACGCCTCATCTACTGTTTTTTCACCAAATACAGTACTTAAATGTTTCACTTCAATAATTTGATTACGATAATTTAACACATCTTTCCCTTGTAAGGATTGGATGTCTTCTCTCTTAATTCGAATTGCTTCAACGATATTTCCAAGAGGTAAAGCATAACGCTTATCATTCGTTTGAACAAGCATAGATTGAATAATAGACAACGTTAATGGAAGTTCAATTCTAAATGTACTTCCCTTTCCTTCCTCAGAATCAATAATTAAATGTCCACCTAAACTATGAATCGTATGTTTTACAACATCTAATCCGACACCGCGTCCAGAAAGATCTGATACAACTTCAGCTGTACTAAATCCTGGTTGGAAAATAAGATCAAACACTTCACGATCTGTTAATCTATTCGCATCCGCTTCAGTTACAACGCCATTTTTAATCGCTTTTTCTAATACTTTCCCTTTATTAATACCGTTTCCATCATCCGTAATTTGAATAACGACATGATTTCCACTATGAAAGGCTTCTAATTTAATCGTACCTGTCTCATTTTTACCTGCATCACGTCGTTTTTCAACAGTTTCAACACCGTGATCGATTGCATTTCGAATTAAATGAACGAGCGGATCACCGATTTCATCAATAACAATTTTATCTACTTCAGTATCTTCACCTGTAATTTGTAAATCGATTTTTTTCCCTAAATCTTTCGCTAACATACGTACCATACGCGGGAAACGATTGAACACAGTTTCAATCGGCACCATACGCATATTTAATAGTACATTTTGAATATCTTTTGAAATATCGCCTAATCGATTTAAATGTTCAATTAGCTCCTTGTTTTGAATTGTTTGAGCCAATTCATCAATGCGCCCACGTTCAATTACACTTTCTTCAAACATATTCATTAATCTTTCGATTTTCTCTAATTGAACACGAATTGAACGATTCTCCACTTTAGCATTTTTCGTTTTTGTAGTACTTTTAGCTGGCATAGTACTTGAAGGTTGATTCGTTGCCTCTATCGGTGATTTTACTTGCGTAACCACAGCAGGTTGTAGCTTTTCTTCTACTTGCACAACTTCTTGTGTCACGACTTTTTTAGAAGCTACTTCCTTCGATATAGGTTCTCCTTGCTTTACTTCCACTTTCTCAATTTCAGAAACATGAAGTACTACTTGTTTCAACTCTTCTATACTACAATCCGTATCCATAAATACTGTAAATTCAAATCCGAAAGCATCTGCTTCAATTTCTTCAATACTCGGAGCTGTTTTTTGTATATTCCCTACATTTTGCAATGCTTCAATACACATAATGGCACGTACTGCTTTTAAAATCGCTTGCTGTTCAACTGTTATATGCACTTCATGCGAAACTGCATCATCGGTGTCTATATGATTTTGCTCTATATGTTCCGTAGGAGTTTCTACATTGCCGTTCAATAATGCTTCTAATTTCTGTTTAGTTGAGGCTACATCAATATTGCCCATTCCACCTTGTTGCACATCTGCAACCATCTTCTCCAAATTATCAATGCACTCAAAAATCACATCAATAATATCCGCATTTACAACTATATTTCCATGACGAATTTCATCTAACACATTTTCCATCTTATGCGTTAAATCAGCCATTTCCGTAAATTCCATGCTCGCAGACATACCTTTGAATGTATGAGCGGATCGGAATATTTCTCCTACAACATCCATATCAGCAGGATTTTGTTCTAACACTAGCACATTTTCATTTAGCGACTGTAAATGTTCTTCTGACTCTTCGAAAAATATATTTAATAGATCTGTTTGCATTTTTATCCCCTACCTGTCTAACAAACATTTCATTTATGTATAACAATTTAGTGTTTTACAATGAGAAAAAAGGGGGCCACACGTCGATCCGCTATCACTGTTTTGATTCCTTGTGGCACCCCTTCTATATTAACTATTTGCTACTTTTGTTAAAGCTTCAATTACACGATCCGCTTGGAATGGCTTTACAATAAAGTCTTTTGCCCCGCCCTTAATTGCATCTAATACCATACCTTGTTGTCCCATTGCAGAACAAATAACAACCTTTGCACTTGAATCAATTTTAATAATTTCTTTTAATGCTTCAAGCCCGTCCATTTCTGGCATAGTAATATCTAATGTTACAATATCAGGTTGAAGTTCTTTATACTTTTGAATTGCTTCTACCCCATTCTCTGCTTCGCCAATAACTTCAAATTCAGCATTACTTTTTAATAAGTTTTTAATCATCGTTCGCATAAACATCGCATCGTCTACTACTAAAATTTTATGTGCCATTCTTTTTAATTCTCTCCTTCTATGTATAAATATATCTTAATATTTCACCTTATCATTCTCACTCATTATACAAAATAAAATGATAAAATTTAATATTTTTTTAAAAGAATTTTCGTATTTTTATTATTTTATTATTAAAATAACAATATACTACTCTTTTATATAAATAACAACGCGACGGTTCTTTTCCCAGTTTTGCGGTGAATCATTTGGTACAATTGGCTTTGTGTCTGCATATCCTACCGCAGCTAGCCTTTTATCGTCCACATTATACACTTCAATTAAATGGTGAATCATATTTGCCGCTCGTGCTGAAGATAACTCCCAATTAGAAGGGAATTTCTCGTTATGAATAGGTCTACTATCTGTATGTCCCTCTACAACAATTGGGTTAGGTACGGATTGAAAAAATCCAACTAATTGACTTATTATCCCTTTCGCTTCGGGCTTAACGTTCGCATCGCCTGTATCAAATATTAAATTATCTACTATAACGACGCTTACCCCTGTATCCTCTCGATATACATTCACTTGACTAATACCGTTATTATCTACATACGCTTTTAACTTCTTATATAATTCATCCATTCTCTTTTTTGAAATCATTTTTTCATCATTTTTTTCATGTGAAATATCCGGTATTGTATTTTCCATTACTTTTGCATCTACTTGCTCCGTATCACTAAACTTTTCAAGCATCTTTGACAATTTTACTGCATCTTGCTTTGATGTAGCAACTAGTAATACAAAGAAAGTTAATAATAACATCGTTAAATCTGTAAAAGTCGTCATCCAACGAGGCGATCCCTTTTGCGGTCCTTTACTCATCATACCACTCCTTGAAATATTAGGCTGCTCCTTTTACCTTTTTTACCTTTGTTTCGTATACGTATGTATCCAGTTTCAACTTTAATTTAGAAGGGATTTGTCCACGATACAATTCTGAAATAGCTTCTATTACAAACTTCTTCTCTGTATATAAATCTTCAATACCACGATATACTTTTTCCGCAAGAGGGATTGCAATCATATTCGCAAGTACAGACCCATATAATGTCGTTAACATCGCAACTGCCATCCCTGTACCAATTTGCGATGTATCTTGTAAGTTTTGGAGCATAATGATAAGACCAATTAAAGTCCCTATCATGCCCCAAGCTGGAGCAAAATCACCAATTTTATCTAATAATGCTGCTCCTTTTCTTAACTCATACACTTCCGTTTCAATATCTTTCAATAACACTTCTTTTAATTCATCTTCATCGTAACCGCTTAACATTAATCGAATTCCTTTTTGAATAAAAGGATTATCCACTTGCTCTCCATCTACCTCTAAAGAAAGCAAGCCGTGCTTTTTAGACTTTTTCGAAAAATCGACAAACAAATCCGTTAACTGTTCTAAATCTTCTTCTCTTCTATGTAAAACAGTAAAAATGCTTTTCGTATATTTTTTTATTTCTCCAAATCGATATGCCACAACAATTGTCGCTGTTGTTCCCCCTATGACAATTAAAATAGATGAAACATCTAAAAAGTTTTTGAAAGCTTTTATTCCACCGCCGCCAAGCATAATTGCCGCTATCACTATAATGAAACCTACTATAATGCCCACTGGGCTAGAAATATCAAACTTCCTTTTTCTTCTTTGTGGTCTAGCTAATACTTGATTTTTCTCTCCCATATTTCTGCCCTTTCCTTTCCATTTTTATATAACATTTTTTTATTTTAATAATACGTTTTCACATATAACATGTATTATACGCTTATCATCTGTTTATCGCAATATACTCATGAAATTGACACATTTCATTTCTATATTAGAATTATGGTATGAATAAATGAGGAGGATCACGATGGAACACAACATTTTACAAGTCATTGCATTAGCAGAAAAACTAAAATATGAAATGCGACATAGCTGGCTTTCCAACGGACGTCAAGAAAGTGTTGCCGAACATACATGGCGCATGTCTCTAATGGCCATTTTAGTTGAACCTTATTTGGATCAAAAAGTAAGTATTGAGAAATTACTTAAAATGGTTATTATTCACGATCTAGTCGAAGCCGAAGCTGGTGATATCCCTGCATTTGATACAATGAATAGTCATGACTTACAGCTACAAAAACAAAAAAATGAACTAGAAGCTATTTTAAATATTAAACAAACATTAACAGGTTCTCTCGGTGAGGAATTATATGACTTATGGATGGAGTTTGAAGCGAAAGAAACGTACGAAGCAAAAGTTGCTAATGCACTCGATAAACTTGAGGTGAAAATCCAGCATAACGAAGCTGATATTGATACGTGGCTACCAATTGAACATAAAATGACATTCCAAGTAGCAAAGCATACAAACTTTGATTCTTTCCTATCTAAATTACAAAAAATCATTGAACAAGATGGAGAAAAGAAGTTAATTGCTGCCGGCATTGATGTTGAGGCATGCAAGCAATAATGAAATAAGACACTCAACAAGAGTGTCTTATTTCATTATTGTTGATATAGCCTGCTTATAAATAAGCTGTTGTTTTCCATCCACTAAGATTAAAACTGTAAATTTATCCACTCCAACAACTTCTCCTATTATTCTAACGCCACTCTTTAAGAAAATTGTAACTGTACCTTTTTCTTCTTTTATTTGTTTATACAATTCTTCCTGTAAATGTTCCAATTACTGTCCTCTCCTTTCTGTGAAACATCTTAATATAAAAAACTATAAATTTTTTATTTATGCACTTTGTCTTTTATGTTCATAAACTTATTAATAAGTATATCTAAATCACGACTAAATAACAAAACTTTATCATGATCCAATCCGTGTCTCGCAACAAGTTGAATTAACTCTTTCTTTTTGTTTTCTATTTTATTTTTTAATTGTCCCATCTCCATCTCTATACTAAAACTCCCTTTTCCCATAATATTACTTGTAAAATTATAGTACATATTCTCTCATAAAAAAATAAGAAAATGGTTTTTTTTACAATTTTTTATTTTTTATGCCTAAATTATGAATTACGTAAAGGTTTATTTACAAATCACTAACATGCAATCCTAATGAATCTACAGGCATTTGTCTAATTATAAATGAGACTGGCTCGTTTTCTATACAAAAAACATACTGTATATAGTAGTCCATGAACCATATAGATTAACTTACTAAAAAGGAGGAAAACATATGAGTTATGGTGGAAGTTGCGCTGGTTTCGGCGGTGGATTTGCTTTGCTTATCGTACTATTCATCCTTCTAATCATCATCGGATGTAGCTGTTGGGGTGGCGGCGGATACGGATATTAATATATCCTACCCTTGACAAATGAACGAAAAACTATAAAAAAACAGCTCATATTTGAGCTGTTTTTTTCATACTTTCGTATGAATTTATATCCCTCTTATTTGCGATTTCAACTAACAACATATTGTTTACTATGGAATAAGAAACATTTTTCACTGATATAAAAGGTGGTTATACATACATATTACAAACAAAAATCATTTTAACATTAATTCTTGTCGGCATTTCATGGGGCATTATTGGAGGCGCTTATCAACTACTTCTAACGATCTATGCCGAAAAAATTTTCCATACGAACATTGGGATTTTATATACGGTTCAAGGGGCTGGGCTTATGATAGGAAGCCTTCTCGTTAATCTTTATATATCCCATAATAAAGAAAAAATGAAAAAAGTATTCGGTTGGGCCTACTTATTACAAGGAATTTTCTTTCTCGGATTCATTCTATCCGATCAACTTATTATCGGTATCATTACTTTATTCTGTATGCGTATAGCAGGAGGAATCATCGTTCCACTTGATACGACATTACTTCAAACTTACACACACGAAAATATGATAGGTAAAGTTTTTTCATTCCATTATTCTATTTACGGATCTCTTATTCAGTTATCGATGTTTTTTACAGGAGGGCTGTTAGAAATTCTTTCTCCTCAAATGATTGGCAGTTTATTAGCTACATGCTGTATTTTTGTAAGTTTTATATGGCTGTTCTTGTTTTATCGCGGGGATCTCAGTGAATAATTTAATGATAATCAATACATTTTGATCCCATTCATTATTTGTTTCCCCATAATAAAATTGTTTCAAAATGTAAGTCGGATTTTTTAGTTAAAGAGCCTTATATGGCAATACTATTTGAGAAAAAACTAGATATTTATGTTAAAATACAAATGAGTTTGTGAAATATTGCACTTAAATAATAGACTTTAACTAGTTAAACTTGATTAAATAGGAGGGCTGTTTTGGGTATCACATTCATTTTCGTATGTATTATATTAGTGGCTTCTATTCTGCAAGCAAGTACAGGTTTTGGCTTTTCCATAATGGCAACCCCTTTCTTACTTATGTTATTTCTACCACAAGAAGCTATACAAATAAACATTATTTTATCTTTAATTATTTCCATTTCACTCATTTGGAAAATAAGAATGGACGTTGATTTTGTTCTACTGAAAAGGTTTATTTTTGGAAGTATAGTTGGTGTTCCTTTTGGCATTTTCATTTTCATTTCCGTTAACATAAACACTTTTAAATTAGCAGTTAGCATCCTACTCTTACTATTAACATTATTGCTAATATGCAACGTTAAGATTAGATCAACACAATCTAGAGATTTCATAGTTGGTGGATTATCTGGTCTTTTAACGACAAGTATCGGTATGCCCGGCCCACCCCTGTTACTTTATTTTACAGGAACTGATACTAAAAAAGAGAAGTTAAGAGCAACTACATTAGCTTTTTATTTGTTTATATATTTCATTAGCCTAGTAACTCAAATACTCTTTACTGGCACAAACAAAACCATTTGGGAATCAAGTTTTTATGCCATTCCAATTGTATTTTTAGGTTTGTTTATAGGTCAAATTATTTTTAAATGGCTTAATCAACGGATTTTTAAAATATTTACGTACATTCTTTTAAGTTGTACAGGGGGTTATCTTCTTATTGAAAGTTCGAACTTGTTATAGAAGATGCTTTAGATTGCGCCATAACAGATATGTTCAAACAAAATTATTGCTGTATTTTCCGGCAGGGTATTCCATATCAAAACTTAAATAACTTTATTGACAGTTTACAATTAGCAATAATCTTTCTTTCATAAGATAAACATTTCAAATCAAATACTAAATAAAACGATAAAAAGCGGCTATTATGCCGCTTTTACTTACTATTGGCATTTCATTCTCATTTTCTATCACTTTTGTAAAAAATTATTAATTTTTATTTCTATGTATATGATAACAAACAAAATACCTAAGTTCAGAAAGAATAAACAACTTTCTGGCCTTAGGTATTTCTCCTTCCCAAAAAGACAAACCTACATCACAGGTTTGCCTCTTTACTCACTTCTTATTTAATCCTTTTTCACTTAAGAACTCTTTCATATGCATTCTTTTTTCTTTAGACATAAACGAACTCATTGATTCCGTCCATGTTACGTTTTTCTTGTTTGATGATCTTTCTTTATAATACGCGTTCATCGTTTCATCATATTCGTTTAGTAATTCATCATATTTTTGTTCATCATATCCATTTTCATGAAGAACTGCTGCTACCGGTAAACGTGGTTTCACTCCATGATCTTCATCTGGTACGCCGACTGTCATTCCGAATACAGGATATACTTTATCAGGTAAATGAAGCAGTTCACTCACTTCTCTCGGATTATTACGAATACCACCAATATAACAAATACCGTATCCTAACGATTCTGCTGCTAGCGCTAAGTTTTGCGCAAAAAGTGAAGCATCTACTGTCGCAACGATAAAATCTTCTACTCCTTCATGCTTTATCTCGGTACCATGTTTTTCACATGCCATTTCAAGTCGTTTTAAATCTGCACAACAAACAAAGAATGCTGCACAGTCTTTCACGTGACGATTTCCGGATAGCTCTGCTAGTTTAATCTTTAGGTCTTGATCTGTTACATATATAACAGAATAAGCCTGTACAAAATGCGAGGACGCAGCATGCTGCGCAGCTTGCACCATTCTTTCTACTACATCTTTCGGAATAGGTTCTTCTTTATATTTACGAACTGAAACGTGTTGCTCCATTTTATGTATCATCTCATTCATGAAAATCACTCCTTTTTCTCTTCCTAATGAAAAATTAACATATCTTTTTCAATATTCACAACTTATAAGCACAAAAAGAGCAATTCTTTTTGAATTGCTCTTTTTAAAACGTTTATTAATACGGTAAATGAAATTATACCGACAGATTTACATCATATTATTTCTTATCTTATTACGCCGTTTTCAAAACTTTAATACCTTTTACGATATTCCAAATGAAGTAGTAAATTCCTACAAGAATGAACACTGCATATGTGATCATCATTCCAATTCCAGCACCGTCAGATTGATTGAATCCTAAACCGAATATTCCTGATATCGCTAATCCTCCGAATAAAATTGCGTACGGGAAAATATGTGACCAAAATGCTTTTTTCGCGTGGTATTTCACTTCATCTTCCGCAACGAAGTACACGATAATTGGTAGTAAAAATGGTGCAAAAAAGATACTAAAGTAACATAGTGAAGATAGTATATTATTTCCTTTCATCCGACTCACCTCTAAATAGTTTTTGTTATCTTCATTATGTCAGGAATCCATTCTAGAAACTATCGCTTTACCTTTCATTAAGATGACATGTTTGTAAGATTTCCCTCAAAAAATCCCACCTGGACTTTCAGACGGGATTTTTTTCTCTATATTCGATTCATAAACCAATATTGCGTAATGGCTAAATACTCACGTATATTCGATGGAATGACAATTCGCTTTGGTGTTTCGGCCGGAAGACCTTCTAATTGTAACCCTTGCTTAGCTGCTATTTTTTTCGCTCTAAACATGTGGAAATCGTTTGTTACGATCATTCCTTTTTTCATATTGTCCGGAATTAAAGGTTTTGAGAATTTAATATTTTCATCAGTACTCGTTGACTTATCTTCCATTATAATGCGGTCTTCTGCAATTTTTAATTTCATTAATTCATTTTTCATTGCTAATGCTTCTGAAATATCTTCCCCTTTTCCTTTCCCTCCAGATACAATAGCGATTGCTTTCTCATGTGATTTCAAATACTCAGCTGCTTTATCAATACGATATTGCAATGAGTACGATGGTTTCGTTCCGTTTACTTTCGAGCCCAATACAATTATATAATCAGCTTCATAGGTCGCATTCATTTGCCCATGCTTATAAATGTTATATTGTAAAAATCCCACATAAACGGCGCAAACCATTATAATTCCTATCATATACTTAATTATTTTTTTCTTTTTCATATCCATATACTCCTATGTTCTTTGCTTCTTTCATGATAATATCCATTTATTTGTTTGTATACAGACAAATTCCAATTCAACCTAATTTATCCTCTAGAAAGTAATATTTATATTTCTTTCGGGAACAGTAAGTACAACTTTGCACGAAGGAGTGTCTCTATTGCTTCTCTTTTTATGTAACGTATCGTTCTTTTTTATTTTATTTTTACTATCACTTAAGATGCTCGGTAAATCAGCTTTAGCACAACTAACTCCTCATGATTTTGGTGCTATTATCTTTTTATCTTATTTAGCTTTTCAGGCCATACCAGTCTCTGGTGCTTTGCAAGCATTTCTCGGTATGGTTATTATCACATGTTTACATTTACTCCTTACAAAATTAAGCCTATTCAACAAACTAAATCGTTTTATTCTCGGACACCCTATCATTTTAATTAAACATGGTGATATTATTTTTGAGAACTTACAAAAAAGTAGATACCCCATTGCAGAACTGCTTTCTAATCTTCGCGTTGCAGGATATCCAAGTGTTCATGAAATTGAATACGCTATTTTAGAAGCGAACGGCGCTATTAGTATTTTACCAAAAAGAGAACTTGTACCATTAACTCCAAAAGATTTAAACATAGAAGTTAAGTATGCTGGATTACCAATTGCACTTATCGTCGATTCACAAATTCAATATGATAACTTAAAGTTAATACATAAAGATGAAAAATGGTTATATAAAGAATTAAAGGAAAAAGGAATTACAAATATTAAAAACGTTGCCTTTGCTTCTGTTCAAGAAACGGATGGATCTTTTGCGATTAGTTTAAAGGAATAAAAAAATCCCCTTAATTGCTTAAGGGGATTTTTTTCATCATATCGCTTCTTTCTCTCCTGCCATATTTAATGGAACAGGATGTTTCATACGATTCATCGTAAATACGATAATCGCTGTCATTACTTCTGCAACTGGCATAACGAGCCAAATTCCGTTTATCCCAAATAATTTCGGCATAATCCATAACAATGGAATAATAAATAGTAATCCTCGGCTCATTATAATAAGTACTGATTTCTTCGTTTGTCGCACTGATTGGAAATACTCTCCATACACAATGTTATAACCTAAAAATACGTATTGGATAAAGAATAAGCTAATACCTGTTAAGGTTAACTCCAATAATTCTGGAGATTGAACATCAAATAAACCAATGATATATTTCCCGAAGAATAATCCGACAATTATCGCAATGCCTCCGAGGACAACTGCAATTTTCACAGCAAACTTCAATCCTTCACGAAGTCTCTCTGATAAATTTGCCCCATAATGGAAACTAGCAATTGGCTGTAATGCTGCTCCAACACCGAAGAATAATAGTAATGTCATTGCATGAATACTATTCACCATCGCATAGGAAGCTACTCCTACTTCTCCTGCATATTGGACGAATGCGATATTAAAACCAATCGTTACGATTGCAACCGTACTTTCTGCTGTAAAACTTGGGAAACCAATCACCATAATTTGTTTGACAGTATCCCATTCAAAATGGAATTTCGTCCACTTTAAAATACTACTTTTTCTAAAGAAATGAGTTAATAATACAAGGAAACCAATCGCTGCCGAAAGAATAGTCGCTGAAGCAGCACCTGTTACGCCCCATCCAAAGATAAAAATAAAGATATAGTCAAACACTATATTTAATACAGCTGTTACAACAAGACCAGCCATTGCTAAATTAGGATTTCCATCATTTCGTATGAATGTACTTAAAATATTTTCTAAAACGTATATCATTCCAAATGTTAATAATACGTGTAAATAGTCTAACGCATATGGTAGAATCACTTCATTTGCACCAAATAAGTATGCTAAATCTTCTATTCTCCATAAGCAAATCGCTGCTAAAATCCCTACG
This sequence comes from Bacillus sp. BF2-3, assembly GCF_008368795.1. Lineage (NCBI taxonomy): Bacteria > Bacillati > Bacillota > Bacilli > Caryophanales > Bacillaceae > Bacillus > Bacillus sp. BF2-3. The sequence goes on along the minus strand of NZ_QOSA01000002.1, from coordinate 42,597 downwards.
ATAACAACTGCTACCGTCATGGATTGAGTAAAAATAGACCTTGCTCTTTCTCGTTTATTTTCGCCTAATGCAATGGAGTATAACGTTGCCCCGCCCATTCCGATCCATAATGAAATAGAGAAGAAAATCGAAAATGCTGGAATAGCCACGTTCACTCCTGCTAAACCGTTCGCCCCAACTCCTCTACTAATCATGACCGCGTCAATTACAATATTCACTGACATTAATACCATTCCAAGAACGGCTGGTATTAAATAAGAAATAAATAAGCTTTTTATCGGTTTTTCTCTTAATTTTTCTGTTGCTTCCATACTCTAATATGCTCCTTTTTTTCAACTCTCTTTTCTTAGTTTAAACCTTCAAGTAACTTGAAGGTCAAGAGAGAATTAAAAAAACAGGTAACTGACTTATACTAATGAATGTAAATTTGTAATCCATTCAAAGGTGTTCATCTTATTTTTTTACTACAGGAATTTGAATTTCTGTTACTTGCTCCTCTGGATTTTCTGTTACAGACCAATCAATCAATCCAATCTCAATCGAATCTCCATGTACTTCGTAACCTGCTTTATCAATGTATGTAAGTAACTCCTTGTACGTTGCATCTGTTTCTTCATACGGTCCATGATGATAAGAGCAAGCATATAAACCTTCTTTAATTTCATCTGAAGTATGCACTTCATACGGCATATAATCCAAAAGAATAAATACACTGCTATATGCTTGAAACTCATTTTGCATTAATCCTTTTTTCGCAACAGTTACACCAATATCTCCAGAAAATAAACTATCATCCATTTGCCTCATATTTTTTTGTAACGAATGAATGTAGTACTCAAACATATCATCCGTCGTATTTGGAGCAACCGCAATTGCTGTAATTTTTCGCTGCGGAATCTCTTTAATTACCATTTGTTCAGCTTTTGCTTTTGTTGCTTTCTTAATTAAATGAATTCTATGCTCCATTTTCGCCAAAGCATACTCAATTTCTCTTTGTTTCTTCAGCATCATCTCTTGTTGTTTTTCCAGTAAATTGAGTGCGTATACTGGATTTCTTTCATCAATATATTTCTTAATTTCCTTTAACGGAATATTTAACTGGCGTAAAAATTTAATCGTATCTAACAGTGAAAATTGATCGATTGTATAATAACGATAATTCGTTTGAGGATCCACAATGGACGGATGAAAAATTCCTTTTTCATCATAATACCTTAATGTAGATTCTGCGATATTATGCATTTTCGCCATTTCTCCAATTGTAAAACGTTTATTTAATAACATCTTTTATTTCCTTCCATTTCTATTTATTTCATTATATGTTCATTTTCTCTTCAAAACAAAAAAGAATTCCCATACGAGAATTCTTTTTTTACTATTAAACCTCTATTATTATAGGAAGAATCATCGGCTTTCGTTTTGTATTTGTATATATATACTTCCCTAATGCTTCTCTTACCTCCCTTTTCAAAATACCCCAGCTATTCACATTCTCTTTCTTTAAATTATTAATCGTAATAACAGCTAATTTATTTAATTCTCTTAGAAATTCTTCTGAATCACGGACATAGACAAATCCACGAGAAATAATATCTGGACCTGAAATTATTTCTCCATCCACTTTATTAAAAGTAATAACTATAACGAGCATTCCATCTTCTGAAAGTTGTTTACGATCACGTAATAATGCATTTCCAACATCTCCAATTCCTAATCCATCTACATATATATTTCCTGCCTGTATTCTTCTAGATTGAATTGCCACTTCATTACTTATATCTACAACATCTCCATTACGTACAATAAAGATATTTTCCTTTTCAATACCAATTGATTCTGCTAACAAACTATGGTGGTGTAGCATTCTAAACTCTCCATGAATTGGAATAAAATATTTTGGCTTCATTAATGTAAGCATTAACTTCAACTCTTCTTGATATGCATGACCGGATACATGCACTCCAGTAGAACTACCTGATCCGTAAATCACCTTTGCTCCTAATGCAAATAAATTATCGATAATTCGAGAAACGTTACGTTCATTTCCTGGGATAGGGGTCGCGGCTATAATAACCGTATCTTCTGGTAAAATATCCACTTGTCTATAGTTTCCACTAGCTAAACGCGCTAAAGCTGCCATTGGTTCTCCTTGACTTCCTGTACAAAGTATTGCAACCTGCTTTGGATCTAAACGATTTACCTCATTTGCTTCAATCAACATACCTTCTGGAATATGTAAATAACCTTTCTCTAGAGCAACCTCTACTACATTTACCATACTTCTCCCTAGCAAAGCTAGTTTTCGATTTGTTTTTATACATGCTTCAACTATTTGCTGAACACGATTCACATTAGAAGCAAACGTAGAAATAATTACTTTTCTATTTGCTTTCATAAATATTTCCTCTATCCGTTCTCCTACTGACCTTTCTGATGGAGTAAAACCTGGACGTTCTGCATTTGTGCTTTCAGATAATAAAGCTAGTACACCTTCACTTCCTATTTTAGCCATTTTATGAATATCAGGGTGTTGATTATTTACTGGTGTTAAATCAAATTTAAAATCACCTGTATGTACTACAGTACCTTCTGGTGTATGAAAAACAATACCGAGACAATCCGGAATACTGTGGTTCGTTTTAAAAAAAGTTGCCTTAATAGAACCACAATCAATTTCTGATTCTGAATGAATAACGATTAATTCCGTATCATTTTGAAGATTGTGTTCCTTTAATTTAATTTCAATTAAACCTAACGTTAACTTTGTTGCATAGATTGGTACATTTAGTTGTTTTAAAAAATATGGTATTCCGCCAATATGGTCCTCATGCCCGTGCGTTACTATTAAACCGCGAATTTTTTCTTTATTTTCTTGCAAATATGTGACGTCTGGAATTATTAAATCAATCCCTAATAAACTTTCATCTGGAAATTTAGATCCACAATCAATGACGACAATATCATTTTCATATTGGATAGCATACATATTTTTTCCTATTTCATTTACTCCACCTAAAGCAACAATAGACAAGTTATTTTTTAATGCCTTCAAATTATAAATCCTCCCTTTCACAGTTATAGTTCGTGAAATAGTATGTAGAATTTATTATTTGTAATGGAAAAGGACTTCATACTATTTTATACATATAAAATTCACACACTACTCTTACACCTATATCCCAATAAGACAGCTTCTTCCTCAAAAAGCTCCCATTTTTTCATTGATTTTTTATAAAATCTATTATATATTAATTACAGGTTCAAATTACGAGTTCAAAAGAACTTGTAATCAGACCCTTTTGTTTAATGGGTTTTACATATTTTCATTAGGCAAATTCCGAGAAATCGTATGATAAAATTAAAAATGACGAGGAGAGGATCAGATGGAATTCGAATTTTTCTTTCAAATTGCACTTATTTTATTAAGTACAAAGCTTGCTGGTGATCTTAGTGTTAGATTAGGTCAACCTTCTGTACTAGGTAAATTAATTGTCGGTATCGTTATCGGTCCAGCTGTATTAGGTTGGATTGAAAATTCAGAGCTTCTAACTCAATTAAGTAATGTCGGGGTTATTCTCTTAATGTTTATGGCTGGACTTGAAACAGACTTAGAAGAATTAAACGCAAATCGTAATTCTTCTTTAGCAGTTGCACTCGGAGGTATCATTCTTCCATTCGTAGGTGGTTACGTTTCCGGCCTTGTTATGGGAATGGAACAAGGAAACGCTGTATTCTTAGGATTACTTCTATGTGCGACAAGTGTTAGTATTTCCGTTCAAACACTTCGCGATTTAGGAAAGATGAAAACACGTGAAAGTACAACTATGCTAGGCGCAGCTGTATTTGATGACATTCTTGTCGTTATTTTATTAGCATTTGCAATGAGCTTCTTAGGTACTGATGATGTTAACTTAACAATGGTTATCTTGAAGAAAGTAGTATTCTTCGCTTCTATTATTTTAATCGGATGGAAAGGTGTTCCTGCGATTATGCGCTGGTTATCACCACTGCGCGTATCTGAGTCTATCGTGAGCGCGGCTCTTATCATCTGTTTCTCATTCGCATATTTCGGCGAATTATTAGGAATTGCTGGTATTATCGGTGCTTTCGCTGCTGGTATTGCAATTTCTCAAACAAACTACAAACATGAAGTAGAAAAGAAAGTAGAACCAATTGCTTACGCTATGTTCGTTCCAGTATTCTTCGTTAGTATCGGTATGAATATTACATTTGACGGTATCGGCAATCAAATTTGGTTCATCTTAGCATTAACTGTTATCGCTGTATTAACGAAATTAATCGGCTGTGGATTCGGTGCTCGAATGACTGGATTTGACGCTAAGTCTTCTGCAATTATCGGTGCTGGAATGGTTTCTCGTGGTGAAGTTGCACTTATCATCGCAGGAACAGGACTTTCTTCAGGTCTATTGGCACAAGATTACTTTACAGCAATCGTTATTGTCGTTATTTTAACTACAATGATTACACCACCAATGTTAAAATACACTTTTGGTGCAAAAGATAAAGCAATGAAAGCAAGTAAATAAATTTACTATAATAAAAGGAGATTGCTATTTTATAAGATAGCAATCTCCTTTTTGTTTTATCTTTAAACAATCCCGTTCTTTTTTAACCATTTTTCAAAAATAATTCGTGCTTCATCATCATCAATATCATTCCCAAATGAATACACCATAATGCCATAATCATCTATATATTTACCTAGCTTCATTCCCTCCACTTTCTTATAAAAATCGTCTGCCTCATAGTGCGGAATATAAGCATCCCAAACTGGTTCATTTATTCTTTTGTACGCCGTCACTTCTAAATCATATCCGTCTTCATAATATCCGATGTGATAATGTTTGTTAGGATCATATTTCTCCATTAAAAGTCCCCTCCTACTAAACAAGAGCGAGCCTTATATTACAGCTCGCTCCTCTCTCTATTTATTAAATACGCTCCATCGCTGTCTTCAACGTTCCAACAACGAAAGCAATCTCTTCACTTGAAATAACAAGAGGCGGCGCTAATGTTAAAACGTTATTATATCCTGCTGTTGTCATACCGTTTCGTCCTATAATTAAGCCCTTTTCTTTACAAGCATTTACAACACTTGCAATTTTGTCGTTATCAATTGGCTCTTTCGTCTCTTTATCATTTACTAATTCAATCCCAACTAATAGACCTTTTCCTCTAATATTCCCAACAAGTGGATGTTCCCCAATTTCATCTTTTAGTTGCTCTAATAAAAGGGAACCCATTTGTGCAGATCGCTCAATTAAATTTTCATTTTCCATAATCTCTAAATTTTTAAGTGCTAATGCACAAGCTGCTGGATTTCCACCAAATGTATTAATGTGGCGGAAAAATTCATATTCTCCTTTACCTTTAAAAGCCTCATATATTTCTTTTTTCACAGCTGTTGCAGATAATGGTAAATATGCGCTCGTAATACCTTTTGCCATTGTAATAATATCTGGCTTCACATCATAATTCATAAATCCGAATGCTTTTCCTGTACGTCCAAAACCGCAAATCACTTCATCACTAATAAGCAAGGCACCGTGTTTTTGACACGTCTCATGAACAGCTTTCATATAGTCTTGTGGTGGCATTAATATGCCCCCGCCTGTAATAATAGGTTCCATAATAAACGCAGCAATTGTTTCACTTAATTCCCACGTCATAACACGATCGACTTCTTTCACACATTCTACATCATAAATATGCTGCCCTTCAATTTCAGGCATACGGTAACAATCCGGTGGTGTTACATGTAAAAAACCTGAAGCAAACGGCTCATATTGATATCTACGCTGCGCTTGTCCCGTCGCTGCCATTGTCGCCATTGTATTCCCGTGATACCCACGGTAACGTGACATAAATTTATAACGATGTGGTTCACCTTTTTGAGCATAGTATTGTCTTGCTATTTTAAAAGCTGTTTCGTTCGCTTCTGAACCACTATTTGAGAAGAAAATAACATACTCTCCCCCAAGCCACTCATTTAACTTTTCAGCAAGCTTTATAGCTGGCTCATGGGATTGTGACATTGGAAAGTATGATAATGTTTGTAATTGCTTATAAGCCGCTTCTGCGAGCTCTTTTCTTCCATATCCACTATTGACACACCAAAGGCCACTCATACCATCTAAATATCTTTTTCCTTGTATATCTTCAACCCAGCACCCTTCAGCTTTTGCCCCTACCATTGTACTATTTGGACTAAAGGGGCGCATTCCGTGCCAAACATATTGCTCATCTTTTGCTAATAATTTATCAGTTTGCTTCGTTTTCATCATTACTTCCACCTTCCATAACAACTTATTTTTCACAAAAGCTGCGCTGGTGCCATGATGACTTAAATTTCTCCCTGCTATTTTCATTCCACAAAATTAAGACAAATCCTACTTACAAATCAGTAATATTTACAAGAAAATGACAAAAGAAAAAAGAGCTTTTCTTATCTATCGAAAAGCTCCTCTTTTATTTAATGTGAAGACGCATCGCTAATGCCATGACCAGTATTAGATTTCACTAGAATTTCATCAAATTTCGCTTCATCTTCTTTCTTACTAGATAAAACCGTTCCTAAATATGCTGCAAGAAATCCGAGTGGAATTGAAATAATTCCTGGTGTCGTATATGGGAATAACGCTTCCCCAACAAAAATAGCTTTTCCAGCTACAGGGTTCCAAACATTCGGACTCAACGCTACGAGAACAATTGCTGATACGAGACCTACAATCATACCCGAAATAGCACCCGTTGTATTAAAACGCTTCCAATATATTGTAAATAAAATTACTGGTAGATTTGCACTCGCTGCAACTGCAAATGCTAATGATACTAAAAATGCTACGTTTAATGTTTGGGCAAATAATGCAAGTATGATAGATAGTATCGCTACTCCAATAGATGCATAACGAGCCATGGATACTTGCTCTTTTTCCGTTGATTTTCCTTTACGAATGATTTCATTATAAAAATCATGAGCGAATGCTGATGCTGCTGTTAATACAAGACCTGCCACTACAGCCAAAATCGTTGCAAAAGCAATTGCTGATACGAAAGCAAATAAGAAGTCTCCACCTAACGCTTTGGCTAATAAAGGTGCCGCCATATTACCAGCTGGGTTTGCTTTAATAATCGCTTCATTTCCTACAAACGCTGCCGCACCAAATCCTAAGAAAATCGTCATAATATAAAATGCACCAATTAACCACGTCGCATATACGACAGATTGACGTGCAGTTTTTGCATCACGTACTGTAAAAAATCGGACAAGTATATGCGGTAATCCAGCTGTACCAAGTACTAGTCCTAAATTTAAAGAAAGTGTATCAAGACCATCCTTATACTTTACACCTGGATTTAAAAATGAATCTTTTAAAGGTGTAGCTGTTTTCATTTGAGCGAACATTTCAGTCACGCTGAAGTTGAATTTTGCGAAAACGATAACAGAAATAATAAACGTACCAGCCATAAGCAATACAGCCTTTACGATTTGTACCCAGCTCGTTGCTGTCATACCTCCAAAAATAACATACACCGTCATAAGTGTTCCAACGATTAATACAGATGTCGTATATTCAATCCCTAATAATAATTTAATAAGTGCACCCGCGCCAACTAATTGTGCAATCATATAAAAGATAGAAATCGTCATCGTATTAAGAGCTGCAACTCCGCGAACTTTTTTCGCATCAAAGCGTGCTGCAATCATATCCGCCAAAGTGTACTTTCCTAGATTTCTAAGCGGTTCTGCAACAAGATATAGTACAACTAAATAAGCAACTAAAAAACCGATACTATAAAAGAATCCATCAAACCCAGTTAATGCGATTGCTCCGGCTATACCAAGAAATGAAGCAGCAGACATGTAATCTCCAGCGATGGCCAGACCATTTTGCCAACCAGTTAATCCCCCTCCAGCCGTATAAAATTCACTCGCATTTTTCGTTTTTTTCGATGCAAAATATGTTATGACGAGCGTACCAAGAACAATAATTAAAAATAGTGCAAATGCAGTAGTATTCAAGTTCAGCCCCTCCTTTTTTGCATATCTTGCAGAATTTTTTGGGAGATTTCATCAAATGATTCTGCTTTTTTGCTATAAATCATACATAGTGCCCATGTCATGATAAATTGGGAAAAAGCAAATACCCACGCCCATGTAACGTCACCAAATGCAGGTGTATTAAGCACCTTTGAATACGACGTTAAAATAGGCAGTGCAATAAAAAAACTAAAAAAGAAAATACTCATTGGAACGATAAACTTCTTTTTCGTATTTAATAACAATTGAAATTCTTCCGACTGAACGACCTCTGTATAATTCACCTCATTTTGCAACTTACGTGCTGACGTATCATCTCGTTTCATTAACCGATCCCCTCTCTTACTTGAAATACAATTCCTCCTTGTATACCTAAAGACTAAATTTTATAAATATTCAGAAACTTATACTTATTTTAGACAATCCATGCATTCATGCAAAGATTTTTCGATAGACATTTTTCGGCAATTTCTCCTAAATTTTTAATATACTTTTTCAAAATAAAGTGACACCTTACTTATTTTTTCCTCATTAAGACAAAAGCAGTGCTTAACGCACTACTTTTGTCTTTTTTTCCTTTTCTAAATTACGAGCTGTTTCGCTTAACTCAACATCTTTTCCATCTTTAAGTGTTCCAAATATAAAATCGAATACTGGATTTGAAACACCGAACCAAAACTTTTCGTTTTTATAATGGTGTAATATATGTTGTTTTTTTAGCCATCTTCCAAACTTAGTGACGGGACGAATCGGTCTATGGGCAATATAATGTTTCCATTCGTAAACGAGCAGCATGATAATCATTCCGATTCCAAATGAAAGTGTAATAGTAACACTTTTTGTAATACCATATGCTATAAGCAAATAAATAGTAAAACTAGGTATACTAAACCATACAGGTAAAAACAAAAGTTTTAAATCATCTGGATATACGTGGTGATCATAATGCAACCTTCTTAACATTTTTAATAGAAATGTGTTTTTAGGTGGCTTTATATGGAATAAAAAACGATGTGTCATATATTCATTAAGTGTATAGAAAACAATCCCAAACATACATGCTAACATGCCAAACCACGTAAAAAATTGCATTTTTAAAATAATAATGAAAACAAATAGAATGCTATACATAATAACGATATCATGTTGTAAAAAGAACTCTTTTCCCACTTTCTTCATCTTGTTTCCCCCTTTTCCAAAAAAACAGCCGCAACATATCGTTACGACTATTTCTTTTCTATTCTTATTCTATTCACTTTACAAATTTGCCTGCTGTTCTATTGTCGAGAAAAAATTGTTTGGTCCAAATATATTTTGCTTCGGAATAATATGTTCCACTGCAAACACTGTTACTTCTCCTCTTTGCACTTCTCCAATAATGAGCCCAAATATTTCATGATTTACTGCAAACGTCGGTTGCTTTGTTTGTAACAATCTTGCAGCATTATGAAATACCGCTTCATATAGTGGATTTCTATCAGTAATTTCTTTTCGGATTTTTGGCGCTAACGTAATTATAATTTCTTTTCCGTCAATAGTGGTTCGATACATAAAAATCTCCCCTTCAATCTTATGTGAACAACTGTAAAGCTTTGTATGCAAAATGTATAGAGTAACCTACTAAAATAATACCTGCTCCGGCTGTTATGTAGCCAAGCGCTTTTGGTTTTAATAAAGTTCTTCCAAAATGTACAGAAAAAGCAATATTTAAATTCCATAAAATAATACCAACAATAATGCAAAGACTGTACAAAAAAGCTTCTTGTTTCGTTACCTTCGTAAGTAATGAGCTAAGTGTACTTCCGTATATACCAAACCAAAAAACAAGATTTAATGGATTGGATATCGCAATTAAAAATCCTGCCATAAACGATTGCTTAAGGCCACCTACCTCTTCTTTTTTATATTCCATATTCGAGTCGAAAATTCCTTGTTTTACACTTTGAAATCCTAAATAAAATAACAAGAAAAAACCCGTACAATACATGAAGGCTTGTACATATGTATACATAAACACAGAAGATAAACCGAAATAAATGAGAAGCATAAATAAAACATCTGCAGTCATTCCACCAATTCCAACAACCCAAGCGTGCCAAAACCCACGTTCAATTCCTCGTTTTAACATTTCAATATTAATCGGCCCTACTGGCGCAGCTAATGATATACCTAATACGATTTGCTGTATAATTGCTCCAAACATCGCTCTATCCTTTCTACTCTCTTTACTACTAGTTAATGATGTAATTTGAAAAAATAGACTAGCTTTCATAATAAAATACCCTTTTTTATCCAAAATATACAAAAGAGCCATCTAGGTGATGGCTCTTACTTTTCTATCCTATGAAGAAAAGGACATTTCCCTTTTATTGGCTCTACATCGTCTCCTATGAAATATTGTTTCCATTCACGATGCTCTGGGTCACCATAATGACTAATGTTAGGATGTTTCGGCAATTGATCCCACTTTTCAACTCGCTCACGAACCATTTGTCTTGAATATGCTCCTTTAGGACGATCTCCCTCTAATCCATCAAAAATAGTGCGTGGCTGAAACCCAATAACGAGAGAATTCCCTAAATGTCTAGTTTTTCGTTGTTTATAAGCTGGCGCATTTCCAAATGCGAATATTGGCTCACCACCAAATGAAAATTCCCATAAATAATGGTCTGGATCTTCAGGAATTTGCTTTGGCCATGCTTGATTATCGTTTTCATGTAAATACTGTAACACTTTCCAAAAGGAATCACGGTAATATTCGAGTGGCTGTTCTTCACATTCCGGTTCTACAAAAAGGAAAAAGCCCCTTCTTACAATCGGCCTCTCTTTCATTAACTCTAAAAAAGATAACATTGTATGTGGCAAATGACTCCAATCATTATGAGAAAGAAATGAATAACGAAGTTCATTCTTTTTCAAAGCTGTTAAACCGAAATAACATGGAAAAGTTGGTTCTAACACAACATTTGAAAAAATCTCAAATTCTTTTGCAACCCAATCCGGTATGTCGGTTCTCGTTCTCATTCCTTCATTATCTAATAAGTAAGACTTATTCATTCTTTCACCTCATTATGTATAGCATTCAATTAAGAATATTATATACTCAGCCTGTCCTATACCTATTTAAAAATTTGACTGAAAAATTATTTAAAAATACAAAAAAATAAAATCGCTTACTTGACTAAATTCTCCCAATTCGTGTATATTTAAATTAATCATTTAGCAGAATATTCAAGAATATAGCATTTTTAGTTTATATTATTTTTTTAAAATGAATTTCACTAAATGAAAATAGTAAACGCTTTTAGGAGGAATTGTAACATGCAAGGAAAAGTAAAATGGTTTAACAACGAAAAAGGTTTTGGATTTATCGAAATGGAAGGCGCTGACGATGTATTCGTACATTTCTCTGCTATTCAAGGCGACGGCTACAAAGCTTTAGAAGAAGGTCAAGAAGTATCTTTCGACATTACTGAAGGTAACCGCGGACCTCAAGCTGCTAACGTAGTAAAACTTTAATCCAACATATAACAGGAGGTTACCTTACTTGGTAACCTCCTTTGTTATTCCTTTGTATATTTCCGTTTTACAGAGCAAAAACTATGTGAAATGCGCACTATACAAAGGAGGAATTATTAATGGGATCAGAAGTAAATGATTTTGAAGAAGTGAAATTCCGTGTAGAAACAGCACAAAAAATGGTAGGATCAGCAACAATTTCAATGGATCCAGATACATTAGAACATGCTACTACTGCTGTAGAAGCAGCTCGCTCTCAGCTTGAAATTATGAAATCTGTTGCAACTGATTTAGATGAGCCATTTTTAATGAATGAGGAAAAAAAATTAAATAAATGTGAGCATCAACTAAACGAAGCAAGACACTAAAAAACATCCAGAGAATTTTCTCTGGATGTTTTTTCATGACAACTGTTCCCCATACTTTTTCAATGTTTCTCCCACTGTACATTGCCTTATACAAAATGAATGAGCGTAATACTTACTATTTGTCTTTCGATTATGTTCTCGCAAAAAACATCCTTCACAATACGTTTCTAATAAGTCATTTACCTCTGTAATGAGTTGCTTTTTATCCACCTTTGCACCTCTCTATTCGGTTATTTCTTTATGACTATCAATACTTGTTCCTTCTAATGCTTGCGTAGCTAATTGATGTGCTTCTTTATTTTGTTTTCTAGATATCGGCTCACATATAAGTTTTAATTTCATTTGCTTCGCCTTTTGCTCAATTTGGTCTAAATAATGATTTAAATGTTCATCATAACAAGGCCATTCTCCGGCTAATTGCTGCAGTACCACTTGTGAGTCTCCGCGAAGTGTAACTGCTTCATACTTAATCCCTAGTTCCTCGAGTATATTCATACCGTATAATAATGATGCATATTCCGCTTCATTATTATCATATATACCTTCTATATATGCATTGCGGCGAATGCGGTAGTTTGTATTTCCTTTTTTATAATACACACATATACCAACGCCAGCTTCTTTCGTTTGCACATCATACCCCCCATCAAAATAAACGAGTATTTCTTGGGGCTCTTCCTCTACTTGCTTACTTAACTTTTTCATCTCTTTTAATGACCATTCTGCGTCCATTTCATCGTAAAATAAAAGTTCCTTAGCTCTTCCTGTTTTCTCAAAATCCTCTGCAAATTGAAGTACTTCTTCTATGTTCATATACTCTGTTGTTAATTCCGTCTGCAATCCACGCTTCGTTTTATACAACCAATGAATTTTATATTTCATACTACATTCCCCTTATGTAAGACTTCTTATATATATCCGGCTAATTGAAGCCTCACTTTATTTTATTATATTTTATCTAGAGTCACAGCATTATATTCAATATGATTACATACAAAAAGAGCTATCCCTATAGGAATAGCTCTTTCATCTATTACATAAATCTTTCAAATTGTACTCGCTTATTAATCCAGTACATTACAGGCATACCGATCGCCATGACAACAAATTCACCAATTGCACAAGTTAACCAAGACAACATAAATGGTAAACCCAATGCAAGATGAAGTTCAATTGCAATCATAAACATTGTAATTGTAAAGATAACTGTATTAAAAATCATACGAGCCCAAACACCTTTAATAAATCGCATAGAAATAATCGTTGCAACTAACGCAAGAATAGATTGCCCTACTCCAAATACTAAATCGTAAGCGATCATAGGTGAGAAAAAGAGATTCGTTAAAAATACACCTAATACAATTCCGTAAATTGCTTTCTTGTTAAATACAACGAGATGATTAAACATCTCTGAAATACGAAATTGTACATTCGTAAAGCCAAATGGCTGAATAAGCATAGAAACAGCAATATATAATGCCGCTAAAATACCATTACCGACTAAAGTTCTAATATTCATGACAAAATCTCCTTAGTTTTTTTACGTGGGATGGTTTCGAACCACGTTATTCGTTTTTTAAGCAACAAGATTATATTTTACGTGGTAGCCCCTCTTTCGTCAATAGATTCCTATCATAAACTACCTTTTTCCTTTTAGACAACGTATAATGAAACATATGAAAGATTTAGGAGGTTTCACTTCATGACAGCAACAATTCAAAATGAAAAAGTGATCGTTTCCATTTCTGACAAAGGTGCAGAATTACAGAGCGTTCGCTTAAAAGAAGACAACACAGAATATTTATGGCAAGGTGATTCTACTTATTGGGGACGCCGTGCACCAATTTTGTTCCCAATTGTCGGCCGATTAGTAGATAATACATACTACGTAGACGGTAAACCATATTCATTAACACAACACGGTTTCGCTCGTGATCTTACTTTCTCTGTGAAAGAACAAAGCGAAACAAAAATCACTTATATCGTTACTAGTAATGAAGAAACATTAAAAAAATACCCATACGAATTCGAATTACTCGTTTCTTATGAGCTAAATGGACAAAGCGTTCATATAACATATGAAGTAAACAATCCTACTTCAAAAGAGATGTTCTTCTCAATCGGAGCACATCCTGGATTCAACTTCCCTTTATTGGACGGTGAATCATTTACAGATTATCACTTATCGTTTAATGGTTCGGAACGCTTAGAAACAAGCGTATTAGAAGGACCTTATCTTTCAAACAAAAAGCAATTAATCGCTGAAAATACGACTGAATTGCCACTTACATATGATTTATTCAAAAATGATGCACTTATTTTTGAACATATGAATACGAATGAAATTTCGATTCGTTCTCATAAACATAATAAATTTGTAAAAGTAGAATTTGATGGATTCCCATTTGTTGGCGTATGGACACCAGGGGATAACGCACCTTTCTTATGTATTGAACCTTGGTATGGCATCGCTGATGAAGTAAATCCAGCAAAAGATTTCAAGAACAAAAAGGGAATTCAATCTTTACAAGCGAATGAAACATTTACATGTCGTTACAGCATCACAATCGGATAACTACTCTATCCCCTACTTCAAAAAAATATTTAAGTAGGGGATCATCTTATAATTTGGAGGTTTCTCATTTTGATTGAAGTATATATTGATGGTGCATCAAAAGGAAATCCTGGTCCTTCTGGTGCAGGAGTGTTTATTAAAGGCGTTCAGCCACCTGTACAATTATCAGTACCACTTGGAACAATGTCCAATCATGAAGCAGAATACCGCGCTTTACTTTTAGCATTAAAATATTGCATCGAGCATAATTATAGCACTGTCTCTTTTCGTACAGATTCGCAGCTTGTTGAGCGGGCTGTTGAAAAGGAATACGCAAAAAATAAAATATTTGCACCTCTTTTAGATGAAGCACTGCAGTACATAAAAAACTTCGATCTCTTTTTTATTAAGTGGATTCCAAGTAGTCAAAATAAAGTAGCTGATGAATTAGCTAGAAAAGCTATCTTACAAAATTAACGGGGGTATGAGTGTGAAAAAAGAGTGGATTGCTCCTCTTGCTTTATTATTTGTCTCTTTTATTTGGGGAGCTACGTTTGTTGTCGTTCAAAACGCTATGTCTTTCGTTGGTCCATTTACGTTTAATGGTATTCGCTTTTTATTCGCTGGAATTATTTTATTATTCGTTCAAATTATTTTCTCACAGAAAACTTCAAAACAAGAATTAAAACATAGTAGTTTAGCTGGATTAATGGTTGGGTTCTTCTTATTTGTCGGCTATTTATTACAAACATTTGGCTTACTTTATACAACTTCTTCAAAAGCAGGTTTCTTAACTGGGCTAAGCATTGTTATGGTCCCAATCTTATCATTTATCTTTTTAAAACAAAAAGCCACCATTTTCATCGTACTTGGTATTGCTGTAGCTACAACAGGTTTGTACTTATTAACAGCTGCTGATTCTTTCCAATTAAATATAGGAGATATACTTGTTCTTGGTTGTGCAGTCGCTTTCGCTGCCCATATTCTTATTAACGGCTTCTTTTCTAAAAAAATATCACCTTTATTATTAAGCACATCTCAAGTATTAGCTGTTGGTATATTTTCTTCTATTTGCGCTTTCTTGTTTGAAGATTGGGAAAATTTATTTTCAGTATCACTATGGACGAATCAATCCTTTTTATTCGCACTCTTTCTAACTGCCCTGTTTGCAACATCTATTGCTTTTTTCATTCAAACATCGGCACAAAAACACACTTCTCCAACGAGAGTAGCAATTATTTTCGCAATGGAGCCCGTTTTTGCTGCATTAACAGGCGTTCTCGTTGCAAATGAACAACTTTCTATTTCTGCTATTATCGGATGTCTATGTATTTTTCTAGGCATGATTTTTGTTGAATTACCTTCCAAAACAAAAAAAGAAGCGCAGGCTGCGTGAAGTTACGCTTGTAACTTCCGCATAAAAGCCTTAGCGCTTTTTTTATCTGTAATTTCTTCCTCTTTCAATCGTTCTAATAACGCAACGAAATAACTACCATCAAACTGCAATTGATGTTTAATTGTGGCTTCTATTGCTGCGTTCACAATCCCATCAGACGCACCAGTATATCCTTGTCCAAACATAATAAACCCTTGTGCTTCCTCTGATAATTTAAATCCTTTCGTATGTAAGAATGAAAGATAATCTTCTACTGTTTGCATGTTATTCCCACCTACTCAAAAATTCTCCATCTCCTATCATACATGTTTTTACACGCTATGAGAATGAAATTTCTTTGACAACTTTGTAAATCAATCTTCTACTTCTCTTACAATGGAGGACTTTCTAACAATCTGAAGGAATATGTACAGTGGAACTTATTTCATATTAAAGGGGAGACACGATGAAACAAGCACTATTAATTATTGACGCTCAGCAAGAATTAATTGATGGAAATGAGCAAGAAAATGAAGTTTTTCGTAAAACCGAGCTATTATCTACACTAAATATAGCCCTGCAGAAAGCAATAGATTCAAATGCTCTTATTGTTTTCGTAAGAGATATCGATGTTGCTTCTGGTAGTGGCGAAGGATTTGAAGTACATAATCAAATTCAAGTACCCCAGTCTGCAATCTTTATTAATAAAGCAGCAACCAATTCATTCTACGGCACTTCTTTACTTGAACTTTTAAAAGAAGAAAACATTAATCATATTGTTATAGGCGGATGTAAAACAGAACATTGCATTGACACTGCCGTTAGGACAGCAACTGTACAAGGATTTGACGTTACATTAATTAAAAACGGGCATTCAACAACTGATTCTAACGTATTGTCTGCAGAGCAAATTATTGGTCATCACAATAAAACTTTACACGGTCATTATAACGTTGATCATTTTTCTATGGTGAGAGATATCGAGGAAGACCTCTTTCAGCCGACTCATGATCAATATCGTGATTAGCGAAAAAGAATCCTTCATTCAGAAGGATTCTTTTTCACCCAAAAATTTGTGCTGCAATGCTATATAACTCATTATTCCTTTTTAATAATTGACCGCTATTTTTCATCATAATTGGTGGTGTATTCACCTTTTTAAAACCAGCAATCTCTAATACTTTCATGAAATCTTTCTTTCCTTCTAGTACATCAATTCTTAATTTACCATTATGCCCTTTTGCTAAATCATGTACAATTCTCATTGCCATCTCATCATTTTTAGCAACAACCGGCCCTATTATCTTATTTTCTGGTGTTTGTATGCTTAAACCGTAACCTAATACATTTTGTTCCTTGTCCTTTACAACGATACACTGTTCACTTTGCATAATTCTTTTCTTTAAAAACTCTTTTCTATTTGTTCCAAACGCATATTCATCTATTTTTATTATTTTTTCTAAATCACCCTCTTCATAATTCATCACATAATCTTCATTTCTTACACAATAATGTTTCGCATTGTATGAGTTACATATGTATTTAGAAACATAACTTACTGCCCTAAATCCTAACTTTTCATATAAAGGTTTCCCTTCATCCGTAGCAATAAGCATAATTGGAGTATGAGCTGATACGCTTTTAACGCACGCTTCCGTTATTATCTTTCCAATCCCTCTCCCCTTATAATCTGGATGTACAATCACCATTCCGATAGATGCTAATTTCTCCCCATATAATATTATTGCTGCGCTAGCAATTAGTTCCTCTTTCTCATTCCAAACACCGTATACAATCCCTGCGTTAAAAATAGTCTCAATTTCTTCTCTGTTATAATCCCAACCAATATAAGAAGATAGCGCTACAATGTCGCTTATTTGTTCTTTCCGAAGACGCTCCACTCTAATTTCCAATTCAATCATACTCCATCCCCTTATCTAGACATTTAAATCATTATTACGAAATCAACTTGTACATGTTTCCCTTTATTTGTCACACACATATGTTATTTTGACCAAGACTATATTGTAAATGAGGTGACAACATGCCCATTACGAATCGATTTTCTACCACCACTAACGGCGCACTCGCTATTACAGGTAATACTTTAGGCTTAAGTAAAATCAGCAATCAAAACCGTGCTGGTACAATCGGGGCAATTGGTGCATTCGCAACTACGAATACTGCTTTACAAGTAACTACTTTTCCTGCTGGTACAACATTAAACTATACACAAAATAGTTCTACCGCTATTTTAAATATCCCTGCTGGTAGTACTATTCTTTACGCAGAACTCGTTTGGGGTGGAAACTATTTATCTCGTGATCAAAACATTACGAGTGTATTAGGAAACCCAGTTTCTTTTACAACACCTGTTTCAACATACTCGATTACTCCTTCAGCTGTTACGGCTTCAAATCAAACTTTCGTTTCAAACTCTATTACATTTGGCTTTTACACTCGTTCAGCAGACGTAACAACTCTTATTCAAGCGGGAGGTGCTGGTTCCTATACTACAGGAGCGGTTCCTGGACTTGTAGATCCTATAGATGCTTCTAATGGAACAATTAATTCGGCTGGATGGACGCTTATCGTCGCTTATCAAAACGGGACATTGCCAGCAAGAAACTTAACCATTTATGTAGCTGGTAACCGTGTTTCTGCAGAAACTGGTAGTGCCGATGTATCTGTTTCTGGATTTTTAACACCTTCAGGAGGACCAGTAAGTGGGAGATTATTTTTAAGTTCTACCGAAGGAGATGCAGATTTAACCGGGGATCAAGCTTTATTTGGACCAAATTTCAGTTCATTAAATGCTTTATCTGGACCAAATAATGCCATAAATAATTTCTTCGGTTCTCAAGTTAATAATGCTGCAGGAAACTTAGATACAACTGGGACATTTGGAACGCGAAATCAAAGTGCTTCTACAGGTACAAACATTTCCGCAGGAAGACAGGGCTGGGATATTACTTCTATTGATATTTCTCCTTATTTAACAAACTCACAAGTATCCGCTGCAATCCGTTTAACTACTAACGGAGATGCATATATGTTAAATACAGTCGGCTTACAAATTAATATAAACTCCCCAAATATACAAGCAACGAAAAGCGTAAATAAAAGTGTTGCTGCAATTGGAGATATTCTCACTTATACAGTTACTATCCCTAACACCGGGCTTCTTCCTGCCAATAACGCTATTTTTATAGATAGTCTCCCTAATGGTACTTCTTTTATACCCGGCACTGTAACAGTAGATAACGTACCACAAACAAATGCAAATCCTGCGGCTGGTATATCTCTTGGAACAATTAATAATGGTGCTTCTCGTATAGTAACTTTCCAAGCTACTGTCGTTTCTCTTCCAAGTCAAAATCCTATCTCTAACACTGCTAATATTACATTTCAATATACACCAATCGCCGGAGGAACAACTTTTAATGGTCTTGCAACAAGTAACTCTGCTGGAACACAAATTAACCTTGCAGATATTAATGGAACAAAATCAGTTAACAAACTTTTTACCGATATTGGTGAAACATTAACTTACAGTATTGCCTTAGCTAATATAGGAAATATCGCTGCAACGAATGTGATATATACGGATCCGATTCCTAGCGGGACTACTTTCATTCCAGGGAGTGTAACTGTGAACGGAGTTACTCAAGCTGGCGCAAATCCCGCTAATGGTATAACAATTGGTTCAATTGCCGCAAATTCCACTACTACTATTTCATTCCAAGTGCTCGTTCCTTCTATCCCTCAAACAAACCCAATATTAAATAGTGGAACAACAACATATCAATACATTCCTGTACCTAATCAACCAGCAGTAAGTGGGACTGATACGACAAATATTGTCTCCACTCAAGTGAATAATGCTACTGTAACAATGACGAAAGCAGTAGATAAAAATTTTGCAGATATTGGTGATACACTAACGTACACCGTTTCCTTTACAGGTACAGGTAATACAAATGCGAACAATGTTATTTTTACAGATGTCATCCCTACTGGAACAACTTTCGTTCTAAACAGTTTAACAATAGATGGCACGACACAAGTGGGTGCAAATCCCGCTACCGGCGTGAACATTGGATCCATAACAAGCGGCACAACAAAAAATGTTGCATTTCAAGTAGTAGTAAACACAATACCCACGTCAAATGTCGTATCTAACGGATCAAGCGCTTCTTATCAATACACTGTCAATCCTAGCCAATCACCTGTTACAAAAAATATTTCTTCGAATCTCGTTTCCACTCAAATTAACAATGCGAATGTAACATTAACAAAATCAACAAATAAACAATTTGCTACAATTGGCGAAACAATAAGTTATACAATCCTTATTACAAACAGTGGAAATACAGCCGCTAATAACGTGCAACTAACAGATCCACTTCCAAACGGAACGATATTGACTCCTGGTACTGTAACACTAAACGGAGTTTTACAAAATGTAGATTCTCTCGTTGCTTTACCTATCGGCACAATTCCTGGTGGGGCTACTGTTACCCTTTCTTTCCAAGTAACAGTCATCAATATTACGACCCAAAATCCTATCATTAATAACGCCTTCGCTTCTTATCTATATACTGTAAATCCAAGTTTGCCACCGACTTCAAAAACAGCAAATTCTAATTCTGTTACATCAACAATTAGACTAGCAAATCTCCGTGCTAATAAATCTGTAGATAAAACGTTTGCGGAAGTTGGCGATGTATTAACTTACACCTTCGCTCTTACGAACGATGGGAATGTTGCAGCAAACAATGTATTACTATCTGATTCAATTGCGAATGGAACCGCCTTTGTCCCAAACAGCGTTATAGTTAACAGTGTTACTCAGCCAGGCGTTACACCAGCTAGCATCAATATTGGTAGCATCAATGCTAATACTACAATTACAGCTTCATTCCAAGTAGTAATAACTAGCATTCCAAATCCAAACCCTATTTCAAATAGCGCTTCCATCTCCTATAACTTTATCGTTGATCCAAACGCTTCACCTGTAAGTAAGAACACTACTTCAACTACTACATTTACTCAAGTAAACGATGCAAATGTCATTTCAGCCAAAACAGTGGACCGAGCGTTCGCTACCGTAGGGGATATATTAACTTATACTGTTACTTTGACGAATGCAGGAAGTGTTTCTGCTGATAGTCCTACTTTCGTAGATACGAATCCAGACGGTACTACCTTTATCCCAAACACTTTTCTTATTAATGGTGTACTCCAAAATAACGCAGATCCAAATATAGGTGTTCCACTACCTTCCATTGCTGCTAATGGCTCACTTACTGTCTCTTATCAAGTAACCGTCACCTCTTTACCAACACAAAACCCAACATTAAATTCATCTAGTACACAGTATAGCTTTATTCTAAATCCGGGCGATCCACCAACTATAGAAACATCTGTAAGTAATACTGTAAGTACACAAATTAATTTAGCAAATGTAGTGATTGTCAAAGAAGTAGATTTAACTATCGCCGATGTCGGGCAACCAATCACATATACAATTTCTTTAGCTAATCTTGGCAATACTACAGCAAATAATGTTATTGTTACCGATATAATCCCTAATGGCTCCACTATCGTACCAAATAGTATTTTTATAGGTGGTACTTTACAACAAAGTGCAGACCCTAGTACCGGTCTTCAAGTCGGCTCCATTCCTTCAGGTGGTTTTACAACGATTGTTTTTCAAATAAGTGCAAATGGGCTACCTTCACCAAACCCAATTCAAAACATTGCTTCACTTCAATATAGCTTTATCGCTGATCCAAACTTACCTGCTCTCGTTAGAAACACTGCTAGCAATATAGTAACTACACAAATTAATACTGCTAATATCGTTGCTACAAAACTCACAAGCACAAACTTCGCTGATGTTGGTGATGTCATACTATATGCAACTATTTTAACAAATAACGGGAATATCTCTGCTGCTAATGTAACGTTTACAGATATCATTCCAGCGGGTACCCTCTTCATTCCTAATACTGTAACGATTAATAATGTCCCTGTAGCTAACGCAAATCCTGCCACTGGCATTTCAATTGGTACGATAGGAGCGAATTCATCACGCACCGTTGCATTTCAAGTTTTTGTACCAACTATCCCTGCTGTAAACCCAATTACAAATCAATCAAGCACAACATTCCAATATACGTATGATCCATCCAAACCTGCTGTGATGCAGATGGTTGCTTCTAACACTGTACAGACAACTATTAATAACGCCTCAATTGCCGCTACTAAATCTGCAGATAAACAGTTTGCTAACGTAAATGATATTATTACGTACACGACTACTTTAACGAATAACGGGAACACACTTGCATCAAATGTAATATTTACAGATGTAATTCCAAACGGAACATCGTTTATTCCTAATAGTGTTACTGTAAATGGGAATACACTGCCTAATGTCAATCCAGCAAGCGGAATTGCAATCGACCCAATAAATCCGAATGCAAATACAATCATCTCATTCCAAGTACAAGTAAATTCTATCCCGAATCCAAATCCAATCCCGAACCAAAATAATACAACGTACCAGTATGTCGTAGATCCTAACTTACCTCCAGCATCCGCCAATACGTTAAGTAACGTAATAACAACTCAAATTAATAACGCTACTATTGTCGCTACTAAGTCTGTGAATACACCGACAGCTGCAATTGGTGATATTGTTACTTATACGATTGCAGTAACAAATACAGGTAATATCCCTGCTAGTGCAACTGTTTTAACAGATGGGCTTGGCGCAGGAGCTTCATTTATCCAAAACTCCGTAACGATCAATAATGTTCCACAACTAGGATTAGATCCATCACTTGGTGTTCACTTGGCAGATATTTCGCCAGGAGATACTGTATTCATTACTTTTCAAGCACAAATTTTAGCGATACCACCTAGTGGCACATTAACAAATAATGCTCTTGTAAATTATGAATATACCGTAAATCCAAACCAATCTCCTGCTGTTGGTAGCACTGTAACAAATACAACAGTTACACCAATTATTGACGCTACTTTAGTAATAAATAAAAGCGCTAGTACAACTTTCGCTACAATTGGTGATACAATTACATTCACTTCAGCTGTTACAAACAACGGAAATACTACTGCGAACAACATTATTTTTACTGATACAATTCCAAACGGTACTACCTTTATCCCAAATAGCTTTAAGATAAATGGTGTAACCGTTCCGAATGCAAATCCACAAAACGGTATCAATATTGGTAACTTAAATTCAAATGCATCTGCTACACTCAGTTTTCAAGTAAACATTACAACACTTCCAAACCCTAATCCAATCCCGAATAAATCATCGCTTCAATATAGCTTTATTGTAGATATAAATGAACCGCCAGTTTCACGAACAGTTCAATCTAATAAAACCTTTACACAAGTAAATACTGCTTCTGTTATCGCAACAAAAACTGCAAGCAGTGCTTTTGCTGCTGTTGGAGATACAATTACGTATACAACTACCCTCACCAATAGCGGAAATACTGCCGCAAACACACCTGTTTTTATCGATATATTACCACCTGAACTTTCATTCGTTCCTGATAGCGTACAAATTAATACCATCCCACAACTTGGATTTAGACCAGATAGCGGGATTTCTTTAGACTCAATTCCAGTTGGAGGAACGACAACAATTAGCTTTCAAGCTATCGTTGGCTCAATACCAGTTACAAATCCAGCTTTGAACCAGTCTAGCACGACATACTCGATCATTGTTGATCCTACCCAGCCGCCGGTGACAGAAACAGCTACAAGTAATCCAACTTTAGTTCAAATTAACGAAGCGATTATTCAAGCAACGAAAAGTGTGGATCGGCTATTTTCTGACATAGCACCTGGAAATTCATTTTTAACGTATACAGTTTTATTAGAAAATGTAGGAAACACAACTGCTACGAATATCATTTTTACAGATCCGATTCCAAATAACACAGTATTTATAGAAGATAGCGTTCGAGTAGGCGGAGTTTTATTACCTGGAGTAAATCCAGCTAACGGGATACCAATTGGAGATATTATTGCAGGAGATTTTATAAATGTTACCTTCCGTGTGCA
The DNA here is from genome assembly GCF_008368795.1 of Bacillus sp. BF2-3. Taxonomy (NCBI): domain Bacteria; kingdom Bacillati; phylum Bacillota; class Bacilli; order Caryophanales; family Bacillaceae; genus Bacillus; species Bacillus sp. BF2-3. The sequence goes on along the minus strand of NZ_QOSA01000002.1, from coordinate 18,610 downwards.
AGTAGTTAGCATTCCAAATCCAATTTTCACAATTGGACCAGGCGGACCAAACTCACCGGTTGTAAACGGCGCTTCTATTGATTATAAATTTATGACAGGACCTAATTTACCACTTGTTTCACGAAATACGACATCTAATTCTGTTTCGACACAAATAAATTCTGGGGAAATTGTGGCAATCAAATCTGTAGATAAAACTTTCGCAACGATTGGTGATACAATTTCTTATACAATTACATTAAGTAACCCTGGAAATGTCACTTCACAAAATATAATTTTCACGGATACTTTACCTGATGGGACGACATTCATATCTGGCACTCTTACAAACGATTCTGGTACACAGCAAATCGGAAATCCATCTAACGGGATTCAGATTGGAAATATAAACCCAAATGGAACGGCCGTGATTACTCTCAACGTACTTGTTACAAACATTCCAAGTATAAATCCAATTTCTAATTTTAGTTCTGTACAATTTGCACATGTAGTTGATCCTAGCCAACCTGCCGTAACACAAACGAACGTATCTAATGCTGTTTCGACAACAATTAATAGTGCAATATTAACGACCCAAAAAAGCGTTGATAAATCTATCATTTCTGTTGGAGATACGATTACGTATACAACAACTATTACAAATACAGGAAATACGACTGCAACGAATATTACTTTCACGAGCGCAATTCCAGCTAACACTACCTTTATACCAAACTCAGTCAAAATAAATGGGGTTCAGCAATCTGGTGCGCAACCAGCACTTGGAGTAACTATACCAAATATCGCTCCTGGTGAAACAGTAACCGTTACTTTCCAAGCAAATGTTCTTTCTGTTCCCCCTTCAAGTTCGATTATGGGTAATGACACAATTTTATATTCTTATACTGTCGATCCAAACGGAACTCCTATTACAACTTCTACTTCAACGAATATTGTTACAAACCCGGTACTAGATGCTATGATAACGATGGTAAAATCGGTCGATCAAACAATTGTAACACTAGGTGATACCATTACCTATACAACCATTCTAACGAATAATGGCAATACAAATGCAACGAATATTACTTTCACTGATCTTATTCCAGACGGCACAACGTTCATTCCGAATAGTGTCACAATCAATGGCAGTACACACATCGAACTCGATCCTAATACAGGTATAACAATCGGATCAATTGCTCCTAACAACTCAATATCTATCGCATTTCAAGTTACTGCTACTTCTACACCAAACCAAAATCCTGTAGCCAATTCCGCTACTGCTTCTTACACATTTATCGCTGATCCAAATGCACCGATCGTTTCAAGAAACGTTACTTCAAACACAGTGTTTACTACGATTAATACAGCTAACATTCTTTCATTAAAACAAGTCGATAAATCCTTTAGTCGTATTGGAGACACACTCACTTATACTGTCGTTTTAACAAACAATGGAAACTCATCTGCACAAAATGTTATATTTACAGATACAGTGCCAAGCGTCACTACATTTATTGCAAACACATTTTCTATTAATGGAGTTCCTCAAAGTGGGGCGGATCCATCGAACGGTGTGAATATTGGGACAATAACAGCCGGGACTACAGTAACAGTTTCGTTCCAAGTTACTGTAACATCATTACCAACCCAAAACCCAATTGTAAATTTCTCATCAACATCGTATCAATTAGTCTCACCGCCTGATGCAGAAACTTCAATTAGTAATCCTGTTTCAACCCAAATTAACGAAGCAATATTGTCTATGACGAAAAATGAAAGTGTATCCTTTGCAGATATCGGGCAAACTGCTTTTTATACTACTTCTATTACCAATGTAGGCAATACCGATGCAACTAATATTGTATTCACAGATGCATTACCAAGTGGACTCACATTTGTTCCTAACACATTAACTATCGATGGCGTTTTACAACCTAACGCGGATCCAAATACAGGTGTATTACTTGCAACACTTCCACCAAATGAAATATATAGTATCGTCTTTCAAGTTACAGTAAACAATATTCCCCCTAGTAACCCAGCACCAAATACAGCATCAACGACGTATGAATTTACTGTTGATCCTGTTAATCCTCCCGTTTCAAGTGCAGCTACTTCCAACACTACACTCCTTCAAATAAACAACGCAACTATTATTAGCACCAAAACAGCAGATCTTACTTTTGCGGATGTTGGTAATACAATAACATTTACACTTAACCTTCCTAATACCGGAAATGTGACCGCAACTGATGTAACTATTATCGATATTCTTGATAGCAATTTAAGTTTCGTTCCAAATAGTTTCACAGCTAATGGGCAAATCATTCCAAACGCCGATTTATCAACTGGTGTAAATATTGGTTCCATTAATGCTGGTAATACGGCAATCGTTACATTCCAAGCAACTGTTATTACACTTCCAACACTTAATCCCATTTCTAACTCTGCTTCTACCACATATCATTATGTCGTTGATCCTAGCCAGCCACTTATTACAACTTCCAATCAATCTAATACAACGACAACACAAATTAATAGCGCTATCCTTACTGCACAAAAAAATTCAAATGTATCTACGGTAGATATCGGGCAGGATATTACCTACACCGTTACAATTACAAATAGCGGAAATGTAAGTGCAACGAATGTTATTTTTACCGACCTTATTCCAGACGGAACTTCCTTTGAACCGAATAGCTTTACACTGAACGGAACTAGCATCCCAAATGCAGATATCATTACAGGCGTTCCAATCGGTGATATCGCGCCAAACGAATCTGTCATCGTAGCATTTAACATTATCGCCAATGAAATTCCGCCTATAAATCCAATTACTAATCAAGCTAGCGTTAGCTTTCAACATATCGTTAATCCAGCTAATCCCCCAGTTTCAAAAAACATTATTTCTAACAACGTTACAACAAAAATTGAAAGTGCTATTTTAAATACTATTAAAATAGGAGATAAAACTTTTGCAACGATTGGTGATACGATTACGTATACAACGACTATTACGAACACAGGCAATATTCCTGCTAACAACGCTATATTCTCAGACCCTTTACCATCGTGGACACAATTTGTTGCAGGATCAGTTATTGTTGATGGCACTCCATTACCATCCGCTTCGATTATTAACGGTGTTGGCATAAATACAATCAATCCAAATCAAACTGTTACAATCATATTCCAAGTACAAATCGTAAGTAATCCAACAACGTTCACACCTGAACTCCAAAACTTAGGATTTGTTAACTTCCAATATAACGTAGGCAATGCATTACTGGCTCAACCTGGAAATGTGGAAACGAATGTCTTCGTTACTTCTATTAATACAGCAATACTTTCAGCTGTAAAAACTGCTAATACAGCCTTTGCAAATATTGGAGATACGATCACTTATACAGTTTTGATTCAAAATAGTGGCAATACAAACGCTACGAATGTAAATTTCTCAGACCCAGTTCCAGCAGGAACAACCTTTGTTGAAAATAGTTTTGCTGTAAATGGAAGTACCATTCCAGGTGCAAATCCAAATAACGGAGTGAATATCGGAACAATTAGCTCGGATAGTTCCTTAACCGTTACTTTCCAAGTCATAGTTACATCAACTCCACCTTCAAATCCGATTACAAACGTAGCATCTATTCAATACACATTCATCGTTGATCCGGCCTCTCCTCCTGTTACAGGCACGATAAATTCTAATAGCGCTTCAACACAAATTAATAACGCGACTGTTACAACTGTTTTACAAGCAAATCGTTCAATTGTGTCTATCGGGGATGTAATTACGTATACAGCAACATTAACGAATACTGGAAACTTCCCTGCAAACTCTGTATTACTCATTAACGGAGTTCCTGAAGGAGCATTATTTGTTCCAAATAGTGTTACGCTCAACGGGATTTCACTTCCAGATGCAAGTCCAACTCTCGGTATTCCCGTTGGTATTATCGCACCAGGTGATTCCGCTACTATTACGTTCCAATTTCTTGCAAGTTCTATTCCACCACAAGGAGCAATTATAAATCAAGCACTTACAAGTTACACGTATATTGTCGATCCAAGTCAACCTCCTGTTACAGCAACATCCTCGTCTAATACGGTTAATACAGCTGTTGTTGATGCATCATTATCCGTAATTAAAAGTACAGATTCTCTCGTACAATCTACTGACGGTACAATCACTTACACAGTAGTCGTTCAAAATAACGGAAATACTACTGCAAATACAGTTACTTTAACAGATTTGGTCCCCGAAGGAACTGCCTTTATTCCGAATAGCGTAACTATTAATAGCGTTTCCGTTCCAGATGCTGATCCTAACGTAGGAATACCATTAAACTCCATCACACCGTCAGAAATCGTCACTGTAACATTCCAGGTTATCGTTCAATCTATTCCAAGCGTAAACCCAATTTCTAATACAGCCCGTATTGACTATACTTTTATCGCCGATCCAACTGCTCCTATCATCTCTCGAACAATTACGTCTAATCCTGCTTTCACACAAATTTCGGATGCGACTATCCTTTCTTTAAAAGCAGTCAATGCACAGCAAGCAACAACAGGTGATATTTTGACTTACACAATAACACTAGAAAATACAGGAAATATTCCAGCTACTAATCTCATATTTTCAGATACGATCCCCCAAGATACTACATTCGTAGAAAATAGTTTTACACTTAACGGAACAACTATACTTGATGCCAATCCAAATGTAGGTGTTACTTTACCTACTTTAGCAGCAAACGCTACTCACCTTATTTCGTTCCAAATTCTTATTAACGATTCATTCTCCCAAGAATCGATTACAAATCAATCCAATACAACATATACAATCCAACCAGACCCAGGGCAACCGCCTATTACTGAAACATCTACTAGTAATATCGTTATTACAAATTTCGTGCAAGCACAATTGGCAATTACAAAAACATCCAATCCAACAACTGTAGATATCGGTGGAACTATACTTTATATTTCTGAAGTGAAAAATATCGGTAATGTTGACGCAATAAATATTAATTTCACAGATTCTATCCCTGCTGGGACTACATTCGTTCCCGATAGTGTCACAATTAATGGTGTCCTTCAGCCAGGTGTAAATCCTGAAAACGGAATACCGATTGGAACAATTCCAGCAAACAGTTCCAAAACGATACTATTTCAAGTGCAAACAAATAATCCACCGAATGAAACTGAAATTGTAAATCAATCTTCAGCAACTTACCAATATGTAAGTATTCCTACAGCCCCACCAGTAAATCGCTCTGCAAATTCTAACATTGTTACAACATCACTTCAAAATGCAAATATTATTTCTGTTAAAAGTGCGGATGTAAATTTCGTATCAATCGGGCAAATGATTACCTACACAAATACACTTCAAAATATAGGAACCGTTCCGGCTAACAATATCGTGTTCATTGATAACATTCCAGAAGATACTATATTCATTGAAGATAGCTTAGCAATAAATAATGTAATTCAGCCTGGCGTGAATCCTGAAAACGGAGTAACTCTCGGCACGATACAACCAAATGAAACAGTCACTATTTCATTCCAAGTACAACTTACAAATATACCAGAGGGCAATACAGTCATTAATATTTCAGACACTTCGTACGAATACCAAATTGACCCTAGTTCTCCAATTATTCAGCGTAGATCGTTATCAAATGCAGTAAATACTGAAGTGCGAACGGCAAATGTTAGTGCAATTAAATCCGCTAACAGATCCATTACACGTATCGGTCAAATCATCACATATACAGTCGCAGTTACAAACGCCGGTACAATACCTATTACAAATACTCTCCTACTTGACGCAATTGCTTCTGGCACCACATTCGTTCCAAATAGCATTCTTGTAGATGGCGTACCAAGACCTAACGAAAATCCAATTACCGGTATCAATCTTGATATAATTCTTCCAAATAATACGATTATTGTTACGTTCCAAGTAAGCGTAGTTTCTATACCGCCACAAAATAACATTAATAATATCGCCGTCATTCACTATGAGTATCGACCAGACCCAAGCACACCACCAATTTCAGAAACGACCTCTTCCAATGCTACAAACATACAATTTATTGATGCTATTCTTATTGCTACAAAATCTGCTAATACTGTATTAGCTACTATTGATGAAACCATTGAATATACAGTATTCATTCAAAATAATGGATCGGCTACAACTAACTCCATCTTTTTTACAGATACTATAGCAGATGGAACAGTATTTATTCCAGGAAGTGTAATAGTTAATAATACTGTACTTCCTGCAGCAGATCCGAATATCGGCTTTTCCATTCCTAATGTCGCAGCAGGTCAAATGGCTACAATAACATTCCAAGTTTCCGTTACGAATTTACCTACTGTAAATCCAACACCTAATACTGCAAACATCGCCTACGACTTTATTTTCAATCCTGACTTTGCACCAATTCAAAAATCTACTACTTCCAATACTACTTTCGTTCAAATTAATGATGCTGATATCGTTTCACTTAAAACTGTTGATTTAACCTCTGTAACGATTGGTGACATTTTAACTTATACAACAACTTTAACGAATACAGGGAATACGGATGCCACTGCTGTTGTATTTACAGACAATATACCTGATGGAACAACCTTTATTGATGGTAGCGTTTTAGTAAATAACATTCCTCAGCTTAACGCCAACCCAAGTGTAGGTATACTTGTGGGAACGATTGCTCCTAACATTTCTATCCCAGTCACATTTTCTGTTACCGTCGTAGCTCTTCCTGCTAGCGGTCATGTTCAAAATCAATCAACTTCTCGTTATACAATAAACGTGGAAGAACAAATATCGACTAGCAATATTACCTTCACTGAAGTTATTTCCGCTAATGTAATTGCGACAAAAACAACACCTATCCAATATGCTGACTTACAAACTATCATCCCTTATACAATTTCCATCATAAATAACGGAAATATACAAGTCGAAAACATTATTGTTACAGATATTATCCCAGCAAATACGAGCTTTATAGAGAATAGTGTTATCGTGAACGGCAACGCTCGGCCAAATGACAATCCTCTTAACGGTATACAAATTGATACCATTCCACCTAATACGACAGCAACTATTCTATTCCAAGTAAGGGTTACTTCGATTCCACAAACAAATCCAATCTCTAACACGAGTACAATTGAATATGAATACACGTTACCAGATCGACCACCTATTACCGAAACTATTATTTCATCAGCTGCCGCAACAGAAATTAATCACGCAAATTTGAATAGTAATAAAGCTGTTGACCTTGCATTTGCAACGGTTGGTGATACGTTAACGTATACGATTACACTAAATCAAACCGGTAATGTTGCAGTAAATGATGTAATCATTCAAGATATTATTCCTCAAGGTACTACGTTTATAGAAAATAGCGTCATTGTAAACGGAGAAACTCTTCCAGGAGTGAATCCAGTAAGCGGCATACCAATTGGTACTATAACTATTGGTGAAGATGCTATCGTTTCATTCCAAGTAACTGTGACTTCTATTCCAACACCAAATGAACTAAACAACAACGCAATTACTACTTTTAACTATATAGTCAACCCAAATAACGTACCTGTTACAAATACGACTACAACAAACACCGTCACAACTACTGTCCAAAATGATAATGTCATTGCGATAAAAGCTGTTGATTTCACAAGTGCCTTACCCGGTCAAACTTTAACGTATACCATCACGATTACTAATAATGGTAATATCATTATCGAAGACCTTCTTTTAGTAGACACAGCACCAGCAGATACGACATTTGTTATTGGTAGTGTTACGATTAACGGAATCAATCAACCTAATGCGAATCCGGAAAATGGTATTACGTTAGGAAATCTTGCTCCAAATGAATCTGTTATTATTACATTCCAAGTGACAATTTCTTCTTCTACTCTTCAATCTACAATCAATAACGATGCTACTATTTCCTATACGCCTATTGTCGGTCCAATCCAACCACCTATTACGATTACAAAGCAAATAAATACAGTTTCAAAGCAAACAAATACCGTTACAACGACAGTCGTTGATCCGATGGTTGACATTGAAAAAACAGCTGACAAATCTATTGTCGTTATAGGAGATATCATTACATTCACATTAGCGGTATTTAATCACTCCCCAATTCCGACAATCAGTACTTCTGTTATAGACAGCATTCCAGCTGGTACAACATTTATAGAAAACAGCGTAACAATTAACGGTACTCCCGTTACAAATGTTCGTCCAGACACTGGTATTAATATCGGCTCTTTACCTGCAGATTCAGTAGCAACTATAACATTTCAAGTTCTCGTAACTTCTATTCCTTCAAACAGTACAATTATAAATTCTGCAACAGTTACCGCTGCCTTTCAATTGACACCACAGGATCCAATTATTACTTTCATTGTTAATTCAAATATTGTTCGTATACCAATTCAATTTATAACTGCAACAGTCACGAAAAATGCTTCCGTCAGCTCAGCTTATTTAAATCAATATTTTGATTACACGGTACGTATTACAAATACTTCCAAAATTTCACTCTCAAATATTTCTTTACAAGATACCATTCCAGCAGGTTTACAATTTATAAACGGCACTGTCTTTATTAACGGTGAACGCTCTCCACTAGCGAATCCGAATATCGGTTTCCTAGTTGCCACTAATTTGGAACCAAACGAAACAATTATCGTATTATTCACAGTACAAGTAATAAGTCCACCTGTTAATAATGAATTTAAAAATACGGCCAATATTTCGTTACAACTTCAAGTCTCGCCTACCGACCCACCAATTACAGTAACCGTTACAAGTAACGAAAACATCGTCACTTTTGTTCCAGAAAATCCAGATGAAACACTTCCAAATTTAAATTGCTTCTTTGACGGTGAACGCTTCATTCGCATTACTCCTCGAAATGTACGAAATTACCTTTGGACTTGGATTTGGTGGAAGTAATTGAAACAAAAAAGAGATTGTAGTTTGGTTGAAACCAAATTACAATCTCTTTTTCATTACCTATATCCCACTACGTTGTAACTCGTCCAAGGATATACAATTAAACAACATCTCAAGTTATCTTAGTCGTAATAAGTTGGCCAGCTTCATTAATAGTAACTTTCCATTTCACTCCACTAACAGTCTTCATGATTATACCTTTACTTGCCTCTATTTCAATATCTCCAAACATTCTTCCGCCAGTTGTCGCTAACCAAGCGTTCCCGTTTTCCATAGAAGACCTTGCAAAAATACGATTAATTCGAAAACGCTTATGATCTTGAGAATAACCACTTAATGTAATTCTAACTTTATATAACTGACTCGCCTTCATATTCGATATAATTGTATCGCCAACATTTAATGGAACATCCAACGCGATAACCCAACTTCCAGTTGCGCTTAATGCATATTCAATTTTAATTTTCTTTGGGCTCTCTCCCCACCCAAAATACATTCCAAAACAATTTAACATTTGTATTGGTTTTTTCGTAAAATCCAGTTCAATTACAACTGGATTACTATCTGGAACGTCAATATAGTTTACACTTTGTTCATCTATTAAATTAAAGCAATTTGCGAGATTCCCCCCGTAAGGCACTTTCCCACTTACTTGCTTAATCGTATACTTCTGCTGAGCATTTACTAAAATATCATCTTGATTCCCTATTAAATGTGGTTTATTTAACGTAATCGGTAACTGAATTCGAAGAGATTCTTCATAGGTAGACTTACAAACATTGTATTGTCCTTTATCTACAATAGTTGTCGAAAGCAGATTTGAAAAAAGGTAGTTACGATGAGAATTGGAAGAAAATTCAATAACAATTTGTTCACTACTCATCCGGTACGTATCCCAGATCATACAATCAAATGTATTATACGCACCTGAACAACGAATTACTTTTTCCGTTTGTTGTCTACATTGCACTTGAATATCATGAAACGTATTTCCTGAACTTTCATTTGGCAAATCACTATTTCCATCTACTTCAATCCCATACACACATCCATCAATAAATATAGATTGAAATACATTGGCGTTAATCCAGCAAGGTGTATTGATATCATTTATATATTCTGTCTTCAAATGTATTGCAGTTCGAAAGTTTTTAATTTGAATAAATTTAACTTGAAAGAAACTAATAAAATCCCATGCCTTTTGACAATAAAAATGTATAGCTTTTCCTTTATACGATGGAGTTGTATTTATTATATTTATATTTGATATAACAGATTGATTAGGTACTTCGATTTGTTGTGAACCAGAAACATAAATAACAGCAGATTGAAACAATGGATTTATAACTTGAAGAGTACCACCAACTATCGAAGCGTTACTTTGTAGCTCAAATGCATTAAAATCCCCATCAATTTGCAGTGTTACGGTAGGATCCAACTCTAATCTTACGTTTGATTTAATAACAATCGACTTTACAATTTTGTACGTATTTATCCCTGTAATTCTAACCGTCGAAATTCGATTCGCTACACAATAATCAATAGCTTGCTGAATTGCTAATGAGCTATCATTTCCCGAGTTTGGAACTGCGCCAAAACAATCAATATGAACGCTACTTTCTGGCGCACAATCTTCTTGGGATGAAATATATTCTGACAAAATAAATTCACTCCTCATATTACCTTTTTCATATAATATGTGAGTTGTCTCTTAAAAGTTTCTATAATAAAAAAAACAAACGACCTACTCGGTCATTTGTTTAATTCATATATATTTTTCGTTTCCTCTATCATTTTAGTTAACGAGAAATATCTCATTGCTTTCTCTCGTGCTTTCAATCTAATATCATTTACCCTTTGTTCATTCCCTTGTAGTTCCTCAAGCGCACTTGCGAATTTCGTTTCGCAATATTCAGATATTAAAACACCTGACTCTCCATCTATTACCGCTTCATGTATTCCACCAACATCTATTGAAACAATTGGTGTCCCTGTAGCCATCGCTTCAATTACTACCATTGGAAACACTTCACGAAAAGATAATAAAAGTAAGGCGTCCATATTCCCTATAAACTCATGCGGCTCTGAAATATTCCCTAGCATCTTCACCCTTTGCTGCAATCCATATTTTTCTATTTCTTTCATAATCGATTCTTTCTCTGGTCCATCACCAGCAATATAAAACATAAAATCATTTCTCTTTTTCAACACATTTGCAATTTTGACAAATAGTTGATGGTTTTTCTCTTTGGATAATCTAGCTAATATCCCTATTTTATATGTAGATTCTTTCTTTTTCTGCTGGAATAAAAACTTTTCAATATCGACACCGTTATAAATTGTATTTATTTTTTCTTCTGCTACATGAATTGAAATTAAATTATTCTTCTCAAACTCACTTACTGTAATAATATTGTTCACATATTTATTCATGAAATAACGAAAAAGCGTTGGCATTTTCTTTTCTAATATCGTTACATTATGTTTCGTATAAACAATTTTCATCTTTTTTTTAATAAACTTTTGAATTAGAAAAGCATATAATACCATTCGCAAACTATTTGCATGAATAAGCTCTATCTTTCGTTTACAAATTTCGTTTCGTAAATAATAAATATTTCTCAAATGATTCCATCGACTAAGTAATATAAAATTTTCTTTTCTAGTAAGAGATTCATATAGTTCTCCATCACCTGCAGCTGTATAAATCTTAAAATCATCATAACGCAAATTACTTTCCAATTTACAAAAATAGCTCTCGGCTCCGCCAGTTATCAATTTATCTGTCATCAACAGTATATTCATAATTGCGTCTTCCCAACTACATTGATTTTATTTTTTTTATAAGCATGATAAGCATACTTACTAAAATAGTAAAAAATTTGCACCGAATTCAGTCGTTCTTGTTCCCTTAACAATTTCCAATACCGGAAAGCTGCTCTAATTTTATTTCTAGAAACAGAATTTGTAACAATTCTATATTTTGCTAACACTTGCTGTATCCCTTTTGCTTCATACCCTTCATGTAATAAGTTCAGCCATAACGCTGTATCTTCCGGCTGTATACTAGGCATTTCGACATATGGAATTTTTTCACGATCAATCATCACTGTTAAACAACCGATAATTGTATTTCCTACTAAATAATGATAGTCAACAGATTTTGGTGCACTCACTTCACGATTTAATTCATTACCGTTTTCATCAATTAAACTATACGACGCATATGAAAAAGCAATATTCATTTCTTCCATAAATAACAATTGTGTCTTCAATTTATGCGGCAACCATATATCATCGCTATCTAAAAAGGCAATGTACCTTCCTCTCGCCTCTTGGATCGCTAAATTCCGAGCTTTAGCAGCACCAACATTTTCTTTTAATGATAATAACCTAATTCGTGAGTCTCCTTCTATTATCTCTTTAATTTTTGCGGCAGATTGGTCGGTTGAACCGTCATCAACGATAATCATTTCCCAGTTTTCATACGATTGATTCTGTACAGATGAAATTGTCTCACCTATAAATCGTATACTATTATAAGAAGGTGTTATTACAGAAACATAAGGCGGCTCGTTATGTGCTGATAGACATTTTACCATCTATCTTTCCCCTTCCTTCATATATTGAAATATACTTCACAACAACTGCTAAAAATAAAAAGAACGCTTCGTTAATAATGAGTGACAATGACATCATCTGAAATAAAAATGCAATCATAGTCAATAGAAGGTATGGTTTTTCACGAAACAAAGTATGCTGCGCTAACTTAAACATTAATATGAATAAAAACGCACTATATAGAAGAAAACCAATTGTACCCGACTCAGACAAAATTTCTAAAAATGTATTGTGTACATATAATTTTTCATTAAATTGATACTCATAATAATTCGAGAAGTTAAACGCACCAATTCCGATATATGGATTGGATAAATAATATTTAAAAGCAGCTTCCCATAATGTAAATCTACCACTTCCATTATCATGGGAAAAATCAGAAATTCGTTTATTTAATATGTCATCTAATTGGCCCCCCATTACACTATTCGATAAACTAAAAATAACTACACTAAACAATACTAAACTCATAATTATTTTTATTTTTTTAGCGAAACTAGACATACATATATATACAAAAATGACAAGCACAAGCGCTAATATTCCCCCTCTTGAAAAGGTTAATAGACTCGTCGTAACACATAAAATTAACCCTAAGATGTTAGTGATATTTTGCAAATTCGTCATATAGTACATAAAAAATATTGTATTATAGAAAATAAAAATGTTAGGATCATCTAGCAATCCAATTAACCGTGGATATCCTCTATCAACTAATAATCCAGCAAAAATTTCTCTCTCTTCTCCACCGTATAAACTAAAGTATTGTAAACCGATTATATAGAGTAGTAGACTTACAACATTAAATACTATTCCTACATAAGCAATAGATGATTCAAGTACCACTATTTCAGTATTCCCCAATAAATTTCTCATTATAAAATAGCATCCTAAAACGAGTAGCACGCCAAAAATCATACGAATACTAGCATTTAAATACATAGAAAGAATTCCGCTTAAACAATAAATGAAATAAAACATTAAAAATATAACTTCATGAAAATATAACTTTTGAATATGAAAGTCTTTAATTGTTAAACAAAAATATATGACTAAAAAAACCATATATATCTTCAATGAAAATCCAATATATAAATTGTATTTACTTAACATGACAAATAATATTAGAAGAATAATCCATCCCATTGATACTTTCATATTATTTTCCATAGGCTATATCCCCTGTTTCGTAATATAATCCTTTTTGCGTATTTTTCTTATAAAAGAAAGAAGAAGTTTTTTTAGCTCATAATCATATAGGAATATGGCAGCTACTACAATTAGTATATTAAGAACAAGCGCAATTAAATGATATGTATGCAATATATATTGCACTCCAATAAAGGTTACACCAAAATAAATTGTATACGGTATTACAATTTGGAATACAATTTTTTTCTTCACTACACTTACCGCTATATATCCCACTAAAGCGACTATTTCAAATAAAACCATAGCGTATGCCGCTCCTATCACTCCACCAAGACTACTAAAGCTATAAAGCATAACCCCACCTATCACCAATGCTACACACTGCACAACAGTCCTCTTATTTTGACAACCACTCGTCGTTAAACCGTCAGCAATGGCAATATTTAAACTTTGTAGCACAATAAGAAATGATAATATTTGGAGTGGTTCTACTGCATTCCTCCATTCTTCATGAAAAAATATAGAAATAAAGTATGGTGCTAAATGATATAAACCGATCGTCATACATATTCCTACAATCGCCATTGATTTAATTTGAAGTAAATTTAATTTCGTATGCTCTTCTATATTATTCTGGTTATAATGCTTAAAGAGCACCGGAAAAAATGCACCTGCAATTACCCCTGGTACTTGATATAAAGCTGCCGGCATCCGGTACGCCACTGCAAAAACACCTACCATACTTAATGGCAATGTATAGTTAAGCAAGATAGGCGCTAATTGTGGCGTACTCATTATTAAAAAACCGCTAATAATAAAGGGAGTTAATTGCCAAAATAACGCTTTATGAATTACGACTTTCATATTCATTTTCGTCTTTCTTCTCATGATATATATACTGAATAAACCACCAATCATATACCCAAAAGCATATAAACGAGCTGTTACATACACCGGTAACTCTCCGAAAATACAAAAACATGTAATTATAATGACAACTGATGCTGATACAACTTTTATGAGCGCTATATACTTCATACGTTCCGTCAGTTGAAAATAGGCAATCCCTATGTTTTGCCAAGTTAATCCTATTAACATGAAAAACATTACGTTTATCATCATATAAATTAAATTTTTATCCGCATACATATAATGAATAGCAATATAACCGATGATAGAAATAAAAATAAGTAGAATCATCCTTATTTTTATATACGATGATAAAATCTTCTCTAAATCTGCTCCATCCTTTGCCCCTTCTCGAAGAAACGTATTACTAAGTCCTAAGTCTGTAAAGAATAACATAACAAACGTCACTGCTATGGCAACACTAAACATCCCATAATGTTGTGCGTTAAAAAAGTTTGCTAAAACAATTAAACTGACGGCCTGAAGAAGGTTAGCTAAAATCGTACTATAAAATAGATGGATAATATTGCTTAGAATAGATCTACCCATACAAGTTCTCCTTTGCAAGTAACCTACTTACATATGTTGTTTGTTTACATATATATTTATCTTGCACCATTACCGTTCAATACAATTAAAACGGTTTTACATAAAATACGGATGTCCATCCGAAATGTTTTCATTTCAATATACTCCATGTCCAGCCTCAACTTTTCCTTTGGATCAAGATTATACCCTCCATTTATTTGTGCCCATCCTGTTAGTCCTGGTTTTACTATTAAACGTTCCTTAAATTCTGGAATATACGCATCAAACTCATTATAAAAAAACTCTCTCTCTGGTCTAGGGCCTACAAAAGACATATCTCCTCTTAAAATGTTTAAGAGCTGTGGTAATTCATCAATTCTCGTTTTTCTTATAAACAATCCAACTTTTGTAATTCTTTGATCATGTTCTTTTGCCCATTGTGGTCCGTTCATTTCAGCATCCTTTACCATCGACCTTAATTTAAATACATTAAACTTCTTCCCGTTTATACCTAAACGTTCTTGAAAGTATATTGGAGCCCCTGATGTTTCTAAGGTAATCATAATACAAAAGAACAACATAATTGGTATTGTTAATAGTAACAATATGATTGAAAATATAATATCAAACAAGCGTTTTACACTTCGATTCAATATGCTAGGCTTTTCTTGAGCCGGAATCGTATACAACTTGGCTTGATTTGTTTCACGAATCATGGATCGTTACCCCCACATTCAAGAATATAAAATTATACCTATTAATTCACATTCTTTCCTATTTATATCCGCTATTACTTTTTGCACTGTACGTAATGAATCTTTTTGCTTTTTAACTGCTAAAACCACTCCATCGCATTTCCCTGCAATAATGTGCGTAGCAGGAAGTTCAAATACTTCAGAAGAATAAACGAAAATGTAATCAAAATCTTCTTTCCACTTAGCAATCGCATTATCAAATTCATCCATAGCAACTAAAGGCGTCCCTGTGTGTACTGTTTTTTTTGCAGGAATACAATATAAGTATTTAGACAAATTACTAGAAAAAGATTCATAATTGCAGGAGGAGGAGCTTATTATATCGTTTACTGTTATCATGTGATCACTTTGTAATAATACATGTAATTTAGGGTCAGAAAAATTCACATCAATAAGTAACACCTTTTTCTTCATTTCTGCAAACACTAGACTCATATTTACTATAAGTGAGGCAACAACCCCTCTGTCCTTCGTTGAACTAACTGTGAATAGTTGTTTTCCAGATTTTTTCAGCTCGTGATACACCGTATAAAACTGCTCTTTCATCAGATCATCATGCAAATCGAATGGCAGCTGTTTCTTTGTCCTAAACATCGACATGTTCACCTCGATATATAGATGATTGTTTATCAATCTCTGTAGATTTCTGTTTTCTATTCGGTTTCACATTTATGTGACCAATAACAGAGACTGTTGTTATTTTCTCTAAATCTTGTTCCGTGTATATACGTTCATCAAAATAATCTCGAAATACAGCTAAACCTATCCCAACAAAAAAACTAACAATTAAAGAAATAGGAATGATCAGTTGAAATTTCGGAAACAATTTTTCAGCCTGTTCCTGTAACTCAGGATCCGTCAACACTTTCACACCTTGTACATTTGTGTACTGTTGAAAACTTTGTTGTGATTGCTCTGCCAATGTCTTTACAATGTCTTTCACGATTTTCGGATTGGAATCTTTTACTGTAACAGTTACAATTTGTGAGTTGTCCGTATTCACAACCGAGATTTTTTGTGCTAATTCATAACTTGATTGCTCTAATTTCAAAGTTTTTTTGACTGTTGAAATAATTAATGGGCTTTTTAAAATATCAACATACGATGTTACTAGTTGCTTATTTTCTTGTGTTTTATTTGTTGAATTTTCCTTATTAAACTCATCTAAATTCCCAACAAGAATTTGCGTTGAATATTGATATGACGGCTTTAAAACATACATAGAGATAAGAACTAAAGAAGCGGTTAAACAACACATCGTTAAAATAATCGTTACGAATCTTCTTTTCAGTAATTGTTGAAAATCTTTTATACTCATTTCTTGCTTCAATTATTTCACCGCCCTTTTCTGAATAACATCCTGCAATTCACTCTTTACAGATAACCCTTTCTCTCTTCTATCCACTTGTTTTGTTACATACTTTCCGACTCCGAATGCAAATTTTTCTACATATACATACGAAAGCATTGCAAGTATAAACGAAAAAACAAGTGAAAAAATTAAAATAATAGGCAACGGTAATATTTCATGGAGCATGTATATAAGGGAAAACAACGATATAATATGGTATAAATAAAGACTGTAAGAAATCTTCCCCAAATATAACAAATATTTATTATGTAGCAAGGACGACAAAGTTGATATTGACAAACTTAATATGACAAATAGACTTGCACTTATCGCCACTACGTAGTCTCGAAATATAAAATTATTGAGCACTTTAATTTCTCCTATAAGCCCTTCATACATAAAAAGTAAAATCGCAAATAAAAACCATGCAATTTTTGTGTTTTTAGTACAATTACTATAAAAAACTATTAAATTATTTTTATACTTCGCAACTAGTGCTCCTAGTAAAAACAGTACTGTGTAATGCAATGTTAATGCATAGCTTGTTAATGTTAAGCCCGAGCGAAACAAAAATAATATTACGACAGAACATATACTAAAACTAAACAATAATAGTAATGAACACCTTAACGTTTTTCGTAAGCAAATCATCAAAATTAACGGAAAAATTATTGATATTCGCATTTCATGGACAAGTGACCAAATCACACCGTTATATGCATCTGTATTATATTTCCCAACCAATAAAATATGTTGTGCGATTAAGCTTGAAGAACTTTCAATCGTCCATGAGCGATTAAACCATTCACTTAAATAAGAAATACCATATTCACTAATTGTAATCTGGCATACAATAGCTATAATTATTGCCACAATATAAGGAATATATATTCTGCATATACGTTTTAAAAGGTATGACCCATAGCTACTATAGTTTTTTTGAATAGATTCATACAAAACAAATCCGCTCAAAACAAAAAAGATAATAACTGATTCGTTACCACTACTAAAAATTAGACGAGCAGGCGTTTCTTTTAATAGATACACAACAAATGGTTTATTATCTTCATAACTGTAATTTTGAAATGCTGAAAAAATCATTAAATGATGACCAATCATTACTACTAATGAAGAAATCCCTCTTATAGAGTCCAATTCTTCGTATCTTTTCATCTTTTTACATCAACTCCTAATGAAATGATAATAATCATTTCAAAGCGACATCTTTATTCATATTCCTCTCCTTTCTTTTCATTCCAATTTTTCATATTAAAATGATTTTATAGTATAAATTTGAGTGTATTG
>NZ_QOSA01000019.1:0-132270 GCF_008368795.1 Bacillus sp. BF2-3 | reverse complement strand
CCAAGGCGAAGGCAGCAGCAGCTGCAAAGGCAAAAGCGGCAGCGTTAGCGAAGCAGAAAAGAGAAGGGACAGAAGAAGTAACGGAAGAAGAAAAAGCGAAAGCCAAGGCAAAGGCAGCAGCAGCGGCAAAGGCAAAAGCGGCAGCATTGGCGAAGCAGAAAAGAGAAGGAACCGAAGAAGTAACGGAAGAAGAAAAAGCGAAAGCCAAGGCAAAAGCGGTGGCGGCGGCAAAGGCGAAAGCGGCAGCATTGGCGAAGCAGAAAGCCTCGCAAGGTGATGGGGATTCGGGAGATGAAAAGGCAAAGGCAATTGCAGCGGCTGCAAGAGCGAAGACAAAGGGAGCTGAAGGTAAGAAAGAGGATGAGCCGAAGCAGGAAGAACCGTCCGTAAATCAGCCGTATTTAAATCAGTATGTTGAGGCTATTAGGGAGAAGTTAGGAGAGGGTGCATTAGTAGATTCCTACATTAATAAACTGTCAAAGGATGTGCCAACTCTTGTGGTGGATCCAGAAAAGTATTATGAAGTGATGGAGTCACTGCGATTCCATGAGGGACTTGCTTTTGATTATATGTCAGAGCTACATGCGACGGATTTTGTGACACATATGGAAGTGTATGTTCATTTGTTTTCATATAGCAAGAAACAATCGGTAGCGGTGAAGGTAAAGCTAGACCGGGAAGCGCCGCAAGTCGAATCTGTGACAGCGCTTTGGAAAGGAGCTGACTGGCCGGAGCGAGAAGCATATGATTTGCTCGGCATTGTATTTAAAGGGCATCCGAATTTAACGCGTATTTTAATGCCAGATGATTGGGTAGGATATCCGCTTAGAAAAGACTATGAACCGTATGATGTGGAGGTGTAGCTATGATCCGCACGGAAGAGATGCTTTTGAATGTAGGACCTCAGCATCCGAGTACACATGGTGTGTTCAGGCTCGTAATTAAGATTGACGGGGAAATTATTAAAGAAGCTACACCTGTTATTGGATATTTGCATCGCGGGACCGAAAAGATCGCTGAGAGCTTACAGTATACGCAAATTATCCCTTATACAGATCGAATGGACTATTTATCAGCCATGACGAATAATTACGTCATTTGCCATGCTGTAGAGACGATGATGGGGCTTGAAATTCCAGAGCGTGCCGAATACTTGCGAGTACTTGCGATGGAGTTAGGAAGAATTGCGAGTCATCTCGTTTGGTGGGGGACGAATCTTCTTGATATAGGAGCGGTCAGCCCGTTTTTGTACGCGTTTCGTGAACGAGAGATGATTATAAATTTATTAAATGAATTATGCGGGGCACGGCTTACTTTTAACTATATGAGAGTTGGCGGTGTGAAGTGGGATGCGCCAGATGGTTGGATTGAAAAGGTGGAAGAGTTTGTTCCGTATATGAGGGAGCAATTAGCAGGGTATCACGATCTTGTTAGCGGTAATGAGATTTTCTTAAATCGTGTGAAAGGCGTTGGTATATATAGCGCGGAAGAAGCAATCTCGTATTCTTTAAGCGGAGCAAATTTGCGGTGCACTGGAGTAAACTGGGATCTTCGCAAAGATGAGCCGTATTCGATTTATGATCGTTTTGATTTTGATATTCCTGTTGGAAGCGTGGGAGATGCTTGGGATCGCTACGTTTGCCGAATGCAAGAAATCGAGGAGTCTTTAAAGATTGTTGAGCAAGCGGTTCAGCAGTTCCCGAAAGATGGAGCTGTGCTGGCAAAAGTACCGAAAATTATTAAGGCACCTAAGGGAGAAGCATTTGTACGTATCGAATCGCCGCGCGGAGAGATTGGTTGTTATATCGCAAGTGACGGAAAGAAAGAGCCGTACCGTTTGAAGTTTCGTAGGCCATCTTTTTATAACTTGCAAATTTTACCGAAGTTATTGAAAGGTGAAAACATCGCTAATTTAATTACGATTTTAGGTGGAGTTGATATTGTACTTGGGGAGGTTGATGGCTAATGATTGAGACGCTCTTACAATCACCTTCAAGCTGGACGAATTTCTTCATTTTTTTCGGATTAGCGGTACTTCTACTATTTGCAGTCCTTGGCTTCGTTACATATGGAATTTTGGCAGAACGGAAAGTGATGGGGTTTATGCAAGGGCGGATTGGACCAAACCAGGTTGGAGGCCGATTCGGTTTACTGCAAACGGTAGCTGATGTTTTAAAACTATTATTGAAAGAAGATAGTATTCCGAAAGCAGCAGATAAACCGCTGTTTATATTAGCGCCTGTCATTGCATTTGCACCAGCATTTATGGTGCTTGCGGTTATCCCGTTCACTGATAAATTTCAATTTGCAGATATTGGAGTCGGGCTACTTTATTATATTGCTGTTTCCGGTATTACGACGATAGGTGTTGTAACTGGGGGATGGGCATCGAATAATAAATATTCCCTTTTAGGAGGGATGCGTGCGGCGGCGCAAATGATTTCTTATGAGATTCCGCTCGTAATGAGTGTAATTGGCATCGTTTTGCTAGCTGGTAGTCTGAATTTAAATGAGATTGTAGCGGCGCAGGAGAGGGTCTGGTACATTTTCGTACAGCCAATTGGATTCGTCGTTTTCTTAATCGCAGCAGTTGCAGAGTTAAATAGGACGCCATTCGATTTGCCGGAAGCGGAGTCAGAACTTGTTTCTGGATATCATACGGAATACTCAGGTTTTCGCTGGGCGTTTTTCATGCTTTCAGAGTACGTATATTTCTTCGGGATGGCATCGTTAATTACAGTGCTCTTTTTAGGCGGATGGAATCCAGTCATGTTTCTTGGATTTATCCCAGGTGCCGTATGGTTTGCTTTGAAATTTAGCAGTGTAGTCTTTCTATTAATTTGGTTCCGCGTTACGTTCCCGCGTATAAGAGGTGACCAGTTAATGGAGTTTGGATGGAAAGTATTATTGCCGATTGCACTTGCAAATATTTTCTTAACGGCATTGATTAAGGAGTTATTCTTCTAATCTATGAGGGGGGTGCCAGTAAGAGATGAAAGGACTATTTAAAGGGTTAAAATATACATTAAGTAATTTGAGCAAGAAGAAGGTAACGTATGATTATCCAAATCAACCGTTGCCGTTGCCAGACCGTTTTCGGGGGATTCAAAAATTTTATCCGGAGAAATGTATTGTTTGTAATCAGTGCTCTAACATTTGTCCGACAGACTGTATTCAGTTAACAGGAAAGAAACATCCGGATCCTACGAAAAAAGGAAAAATTATCGACACGTATGATATTAATTTTGAAATTTGTATTCTTTGTGATTTATGTACAGAAGTTTGTCCGACAGAGGCAATTGTCATGACAAATAACTTTGAACTCGCGGAATATTCACGTGATGACTTATTTAAAAATTTGCAGTGGCTTGACGAAAACGACGAAAACGTCAGGAAGGAGAATAAGGCATGAATGGCGAGTTTGTAGCATTCTTTATACTATCCTTGTCTGCAATTATCGGCGGTGTTCTTATGTTGAACTTAACGAAAGTTATGCACATGATGCTAGCTCTCGTTCTGACATTTCTCAGCATTGCAGGTTTGTATTTTCTTTTGTCAGCCGAATTTATAGGCGTTGCACAAATTTTACTTTACTCTGGTGCAATCACAATTATTATGATTTTCGGCATTATGTTAACGAAACATAACGCGGAAAATGAATCGCGTCTTACTCTTCGAAAATGGATTATCTTCTTTGCAGTTGTAGCATTTGGAGCAGTTATGTATTTCGCTGTTAATAATGTTGATTTTGCAAATGAAAGCACACAAGGAAGTTTACCTCTCCATGAAAACAACACACTTCAAATCGGTACGCTTCTCTATTCAAAATATATTATTCCATTTGAACTAACTTCAGTTATTTTACTTGTAGCACTCGTTGGCGCAATTATACTTGCGAAAAAGGACGAGAAAGAGGAGGATTCCAATGAGTAGCGTTCCAGCTTCTGCATATTTAACACTTGCGATTATTTTGTTTTGCATCGGTTTATTTGGAGCTTTAACAAAGCGGAATACAGTAATCGTATTAGTTTGTATCGAATTAATGCTGAATGCTGCCAATTTAAACTTAGTGGCGTTTAGTAAATTAGGCTTATTTCCGAATTTAACAGGTCAAATTTTCTCACTGTTTACGATGGCTGTAGCGGCAGCGGAAGCGGCGGTAGGACTCGCTATTTTAATTGCTTTATATCGTAATCGTACGACAGTTCAGGTGGATGAAATGGATACGCTCAAAGGATAGCATTGTGACCGAAAAAGGGGGAAGGAAACAATGATCGATTATGCATGGCTCATACCGCTTTTCCCACTCGTTTCGTTTTTGTTACTTATTATATTCGGGAAGAAAATTAGAGAAGGAAGCAGCGTACTTAGTATTTTTTTCGTCTTTCTCTCCTTTATACTTGCGGTACTTGTGTTAATAGAAAGGTTTTCAGAAGCAAGCGTGAAGCATAAGTGGGTGTGGCTTAGAGCTGGAGATGTGGATATATCATTCGGCTTTGAAGTGACTGCATTAGGAGCTTTAATGTTATTTATCGTGACGCTTGTGAGTCTACTTGTACATGTGTATTCGAAAGGTTATATGAAAGGTGATGAACGATTACCAACCTTTTACGCATATTTAGGACTCTTTACATTTGCGATGTTAGGGCTTGTTATATCAACGAATTTATTACAACTTTATATATTTTGGGAATTAGTTGGCCTTGGCTCATTTTTACTTATCGGTTTTTATTTCTTTAAAGAAGAAGCGAAGGCTGCTGCAAAAAAGGCTTTTATTATGACCCGTATTGGGGATGTTGGTTTATTTATCGGGATGATTTTAATTTTTTGGTACGCAGGTAGTTTTGAATATGACGCAATATTTAGGGCGATTTATACAGGGGATCTACCTCCTTACATGATTACAATAACAGCGATATTAATTTTTATCGGGGCGATGGGGAAATCAGGTCAGTTCCCGCTTCATACGTGGTTGCCAGATGCAATGGAAGGGCCAACGCCCGTTTCGGCACTTATTCACGCGGCGACGATGGTCGCAGCTGGCGTATATTTAGTAGCGACGATGTTCCCTCTATTTTCAGCAAGTACAGTGGCGATGCAGACAGTGGCAATCGTTGGAGCTTTCACTGCAATCTTTGCGGCCTCTATCGGTCTTGTGCAAACAGATATAAAGAGGGTGCTTGCTTATTCTACAGTTAGCCAGCTCGGGTATATGATGCTCGCGTTAGGTTCTGCCGGTTATGTAGCTGGTATATTCCATTTAACGACACATGCTTTTTTTAAAGCACTACTATTTTTGGCGGCAGGAAGTGTAATTCATGCTGTGCATACGCAAAACATTAATAAAATGGGCGGTTTACAGAAGAAGATGAAAGTAACTGGTACGCTATTTTTAATAGGTACCCTTGCCATTAGCGGTGTTCCGCTGCTTTCCGGTTTTTTCAGCAAAGATGAAATTTTAGCGGTGACGTGGATGAATGGCAATTACGTTTTATTTACTTTAGCGGTAATTGCGGCGTTTTTAACAGCGTTCTATATGTTCCGCCTATACTTTCTTGTCTTTACTGGAGAAACGAAGACGAAGGAAGAAGTGCATGAATCGCCTCGCGTTATGACGTATCCAATGATTGTTCTCGGCGTTCTCGCAGTAGTGGTAGGATATATAAATACACCATGGTTTGGGACGTTTCTCGGAGATTGGTTGACGAAAGATGTAGGGTTTAAGGTTGAAGAAGCGCATGGACCAGTTTGGATTATGATTGTTGCGACACTCGTTTCATTTGCGGGAATCGCTCTTGCATATTTCATATATAGCAAGAAATCAATTTCTAGGAATTGGGCTGGGGGTACGGAAACATCGCTTTATAATCTTTTGAAAGAAAAATATTATGTGGATGAACTATACAACATGACGGTGATCCCTATTACGAAAGGAATCGCTCATGTGCTTCGCTTATTTGAATTGTATGTAGTCGAAGGAATTGCAGTTTTAATTGCAAGTGTAGTGAAAGGCACAAGTAACCTTGGATCGAAACTTCAAAACGGGAATGTACAAGTGTACGGTACTGTAACGGCGGTTTCGCTCGCTGTACTCGTCATTATTTTGCTCTATACGGGAGGGGATTTACGATGAATGATTTGTTGTTAACGTTCTTCATTTTTTCCCCGCTTTTAGGAATTTTATTGCTTGTATTAACACCGAAAAAGGAATTGCGTACAGTGCGAGCGCTTGGCCTATTTGGGACGGCACTTCCATTTGGAATCGCTATCGTCCTCGCTTGTACATATGCTTCTGGAAAGAATTTGTCACTATTCGATGAAAAGATGAAATGGATTAAGTTCGGCGATTTTACAGCGGTAGATAAAAGGTGGTTTTCTATTTATTACGAGCTCGGTATTGATGGTTTGTCGCTTGTCATGATGGTACTGACGGCTCTTCTAGCAACGCTTGCAGCAATTGCAGCCTTTTCTATTAAAAGAAATTTAAAAGCATTTTATATGCTGTTACTCATGCTAGAAATAGGAATGCTCGGCGTCTTTGCTGCTCAAAACTTAATGTTGTTTTTTATCTTCTTTGAAATTACGTTGCCACCAATGTTCTTATTAATTGGAAAGTGGGGGAAATTGTCGAGTGAAAAGGCTGCGTATAGTTATTTAATATATAACGGTATTGGCTCAGCTATTTTGCTCATTGTTTTCTCAATTTTGTTCGCGAAAACAGGTACAACAAATATTGTGGAGCTGAAAGAGATATTAAGAAGCGTAAACGCAGAGGGAGCACTCGTCATCCCAATTAGTTTGCAGCTTAGTGTATTTATTGCCATAATGATTGCTTTTGCAATTAAACTACCTGTTTTTCCGTTGCACCGCTGGATGGTCAATGTACACATAGAAGCGCATCCAGCTGTAGTTATGCTTCATGCGGGTGTTTTGCTGAAGATTGGAGCGTACGGTATTATTCGCTTCGGGAAAGGGCTATTCCCGGAATATTTTCACGATGTTGCAACACTAATTGCGATATTAGGCGTAATTAATTTATTATACGGTGCCTTTTTAGCGCTCATCCAAACAGACTTTAGGAAAGTACTGGCTTACTCTAGTATTTCGCATATGGGAATTGTGTTAATGGGACTTGCGTCACTTAATGCACCTGGTACACAAGGAGCGTTATTCCAGGTTGTATCGCACGGTTTAATTGCAGCCTTGCTGTTTTTCTTACTCGGTGTTATAGAACAACGTTTCGGAACATCAGACATTACAGCGCTTGGTGGACTCGCAAAAAGTGTCCCAGTACTTAGCGGCTTCTTCTTAGCAGGAGGAATGGCATCGCTCGGATTACCAGGGATGTCTGGGTTTGTTAGTGAATTTCTTGCCTTTCTTGGTTTATTTCAAGGAGAGCCCGTCATTGCTGCAGTCGGTGTGATTGGCATCATTTTAACCGCTGTATATGTATTAAGGGCGACACTTCAAGTGACATTTGGAAAGAAAGAGTGGGAAGCAAAATCTGATATACACGGATGGGAGTATGTCCCTGTTTTACTACTTATCGTTTGTATTATTGCAATTGGAGTTATGCCAGAAATACTAGGGGATCCGCTTCAAAATACATTGAAAACATTGGGGGTGAAGTAGGATGGATATGAATACGTTACTTAGCTTATCGTGGCATCTAATGGTGCCAGAATTTATTATTCTCGGCGTCGCCATCCTCCTTTCCATATGTGATTTGTTTTTTAAGTTGAACCATAGATATGTAGCTCTTGGTGCGATTGCTGCCATCGTATTAGCAATCGTGTCATTAATTACTCTATATAGCGAACCGGCAGGAGATATTTTAAATGGATCGTTTGTGTTAGATGGATTTTCAAAAGGGTTTAAAACGTTACTATTAGGTGCCTCAGCCCTCATTTTATGCACCGCAATGAGCGATGATAAGAAGAATCCAATCGAAGATAAAGGTGAATATTATTACTTATTTTTAATGGCACTTCTTGGTGCGATGTTCATGGCTTCTAGTGTAGATTTTATTACCCTTTTCGTTGGCTTGGAGTTACTTTCACTTTCTTCTTATATTTTAGTAGGAATACGAAAAAAGAGCCGTGCATCAAATGAAGCGGCAATGAAATACGTCATTAGCGGAGGAATTGGAACGGCGATTACGCTCTTCGGAATGAGTTATTTATACGGTATTACAGGTTCAACTAACATTGTAGATATGCAAAAGGTACTCACTGGGGAACTCGCTAGTGGTATTCAGTTATTGTTAGCTCTCGCATTTCTTTTATTGCTAGTTGGTCTCTCATTTAAAATTGCCACAGTGCCGTTTCATATGTGGGCACCTGATGTGTATGAAGGAGCGGCTACACCAGTTACTGCTTTTCTTGGAACGATTTCTAAAATTGCCGGGTTCCTACTCATTATTCGTTTGTTCCTTATGATCTTTGCAAGTGTATTAATACAAGGAGATATGCAATCTTTATATGGGCATATGAGTATATATATTGCGGTGCTAGCAAGTATTACGATGATTGTTGGGAATGTAGTCGCATTAAAACAATACAATATAAAGCGTTTATTTGCTTATTCGGGCATTGCTCATGCAGGATATTTACTCGTTCCACTTGTGGCATTATCACCATTTACGATGGATAGCATATGGTTTTATATGCTGGCATACATGCTTATGAATATAGGGGCATTTGCTATCATCCATGGCTTAATCTTACAAAATAATGAGGAAAATATAACAATTTTCACAGGTTTATATAAAAGGTCGCCATTTACAGCGATAATGATGACAATTTTTATTTTATCGTTGGCTGGGATACCAGGAACGGCTGGCTTCATTGGAAAGATTAATATCTTTTTAGGCGCACTTCATGTAGAGCCAGCACATTACGTACTAGCTTCGATTATGATGGGTACGACAGTTGTTTCATTCGTATATTATTTCCGTATTTTACAACAAATGTTTTTCCGCACCGGAGAGACAGAAGAGAGAATACGGTTACCGTTAAATATAAAGGTTGTTATGAGTCTTTGTGCAATTTCGATTGTAATACTAGGGATTATGCCGATGATTGGGTACAATTTCTTTTATGAATATTTTCCATTAATGAAAGATTTCTTCTTCTTAGGGAACGTGGTACAATAGTGAAAATAAAAGGTGTGGAGTCAGTACTCTGCGCTTTTTATTTTGTGTTAACTTGTAATGTAGATATACGTTTTTGGAAAGAAAATCACGATGTAAAATGTAAGATGTCTATGTGCATTTGAAAAAGTGTAGCTCCTACTTATTATGGTATCGTTTTTATATTCTTTCATAAGTAGTAGCTGAGTAAAAAGGGGTCGATTTTTTGGCACAACTTTTAGGGCAACAAGCACTGATTGCCATTGTTTCGCATTTATTGTTTATTACCATTACGTGGTGGGCCTTACAAGGCATTCACATTGAGCGTTTAATGAAGTCCGGAAAAGTGCTGCAGACGAGAGTATTACTCATCTTAATTACAATTGCAATTGGGACATCTGTAAGTAACTTTTTCCTTGATTATTTAGGCTATTCGAAGAGTTTAACGTATTTAGTAAAGTAAGTGTATAGAACCTCAAATCTCCGTTAACAATGGGGATAGGAGGGGATGAAATTGAAGCTTAAAGCCATTCTTATTGTTGCACTTAGTGTTGTTTTATTTTTGGTTGGATATAGAGAGATGAAACCGATAAGCGATGAACAGAAAATGGAGAGCATGATCAAGGCTTTAGAGAAAAATGATGCTAAAGTAGAAAAATGGTCATGGTTAGCGAGAGAAACAAAAACAATTTCTAACATACATACGTTTCAAAAGTTGTTAAACGATGTGAAGGAAAAGGCAAATATTCAAAAGTGGGAAGTAGAGCAATCTCCAGATGGATATAAAGCTACATCCTATAAAAAGCTTTCTTCTTATGAAGAACGAGTAGTAGTAACTTGGAGTAAAGAAAATACTAAAGAAAACACTTTCATTATCTTTGAAGTAAGTGGGGCGAAATGGGACCCGAAGTATGTTCAAAACATGAATAAAATTTTTAGTGAAAAACCTATAATTTACACTTGTGTTCAAGGTGTACTGAATGATAAGATTGAAGGTGTTTTGCAAAATAAAACCAATCAGGTTTTGAAAGATCTTTCAGCAAGAGCGATCGAACAAGTAGAAGAAAGAGCATTTGTGTCAGTCTCCGCATACAATAAAAAGTGGGATGACGCTCTTTCAACAAATAGAGAGAAAATAAATGTGCAAATAGCAATACGTTCTACAGACAACAAAGATACAATTGTGGTTGGCACACCGATCATAACTTCTGAGTATTGAGTGAATAGATACTGAAAAAAGGACACGGAGGGGAATAATTTGGAAAAGATCATCGTCCGTGGCGGAAAGCGGTTAAACGGCACAGTGCGTGTTGAGGGCGCAAAAAATGCTGTATTACCTATAATCGCTGCAGCCCTATTAGCGAGTGATGGAAAGAATGTACTATCTGAAGTACCAGTTTTGTCTGATGTATACACAATTAATGAGGTATTACGTCATTTAAATGCTGAAGTCGTATTTGAAAATAATCAAGTAACAATCGATTCTTCTAAAGAACTAAACATTGAAGCACCATTTGAATATGTACGTAAAATGCGTGCATCTGTTCAAGTAATGGGACCATTATTAGCACGTAACGGTCGTGCTCGTATTGCACTTCCTGGTGGATGTGCAATTGGTTCACGTCCAATTGACCAACATTTAAAAGGCTTCGAAGCAATGGGAGCAAAAGTACAGGTTGGTAACGGTTTTGTTGAGGCATATGTTGAGGGAGAACTAAAAGGAGCTAAAATCTACTTAGACTTCCCAAGCGTAGGCGCGACAGAAAACATTATGTCTGCAGCTACATTAGCAAAAGGGACAACAATTCTTGAAAACGCAGCGAAAGAACCAGAAATCGTTGACTTAGCTAACTTCTTAAATGCGATGGGAGCGAAAGTACGCGGAGCTGGAACTGGAACGATTCGTATCGAAGGCGTTGATAAATTATATGGTGCAAACCACTCTATTATTCCTGACCGTATTGAAGCGGGAACATTCATGGTTGCAGCAGCAATTACTGGTGGAGACATCTTAATTGAAAATGCTGTACCTGAACATTTACGCTCAATTACAGCGAAAATGGAAGAAATGGGTGTTAAAATTATTGAGGAAAACGAAGGTGTACGTGTTATCGGCCCAGATAAGTTAAAAGCGGTTGATATTAAAACTATGCCTCACCCAGGTTTCCCAACAGACATGCAATCACAAATGATGGCATTATTACTACAAGCTGATGGAACAAGCATGATTACAGAAACGGTATTCGAAAACCGCTTTATGCACGTTGAAGAATTCCGTCGTATGAATGCTGATATTAAAATTGAAGGTCGTTCTGTTATTATGAACGGTCCAAACAGCTTACAAGGTGCTGAAGTAGCAGCAACTGACTTACGTGCTGCAGCTGCATTAATCTTAGCTGGTTTAGTATCAGAAGGTTATACTCGTGTAACTGAGTTAAAACATCTTGACCGTGGCTATGTAAACTTCCATAAGAAATTAGCTGCATTAGGTGCAACTATTGAACGTGTAAACGAAAAAGTAGAAGAAGTGAAAGAACAAGAAGTTTCTGATCTTCACGCTTAATTGAAATAGTCTCTATGTCTTTTGACATAGGGGCTATTTTTTTGGGTTATTACTGTTATAGTCAATAAATTCTATACTTATGCACGTACCAGTAAAAATATTTAGAAAATTTCTGTTTTATACTCTTCCCTTTAAGTATGTTCTAAAAGAAAGAGTTGTTCCATAAGAATGAATGGAGTAAAGCTTTTATATTGGGGGAAAATAGGATGAAATTTTCAAAGCCACTTTTTATTACAGTAGCGCTCTTAATAGCGCTCGTTATCATTGTACCTGCAGCCCTTGTTATTCCATTTGCGAAAGCAAAAGTAGGGGAAGAAACGGCCTCTAAAACTCCTCCAGCGATAGAAAGCATACCAGCTCCAGGAAAAGTAGATACAGCTGTTCAAGTTGCTGTATATCGCGAAAAACAGAAGAAGGTAGAAACATTACCAGTGGAGGAGTATGTGACAGGTGTAGTAGCTTCTGAGATGAATGCCAGTTTTGAAATAGAGGCACTAAAGGCGCAGGCATTAGCAGCGAGAACATTTGTAGTACAACGTATGCTAAGCGGAGGAAAGAAAAATAATGCGGACGTGACAGATACGGTGAAAGATCAAGTGTACAAAAGCAAAGATGAATTGAAGAAGCAATGGGGTAATAACTACGAAAATAATTTGAAGAAAATCGAAGAAGCCGTTTCGAAAACAGCAGGACAAGTTTTAACGTATGATGGAAAACCAATTTCAGCATCCTTCTTTTCAACGAGTAATGGTCGAACAGAAAATGCAGCTGACTATTGGGGAAATGATTATCCGTACTTGAAAAGTGTAGATAGTCCGTGGGATCAAGCCTCTCCAAAGTTTACGAGCGAGCAAACATTTACAGTAGCTGATTTTCAAAAACGTCTCGGTGTGAAAGTGCTAGCAGACGGAAAGGTTGGCAATATTAAAGACCTTACGGAAGGAAAGCGCGTAAAGGATGTAGCTTTTCAAGGAAAAACATTAACTGGAAAAGAAGTTCGTGAAAAGTTAGATTTACGTTCTTCTGATTTTACGTGGAAACAACAAGGAGATAAAATCATCGTTACGACGAAAGGTTTCGGTCACGGCGTTGGTATGAGTCAATACGGGGCGAACGGCATGGCAGCGGAAGGAAAGAAATATACAGATATCGTCGCTCATTACTATAAAGGCGTTGAAATAAAGACGATGAATGATTATGAAGGGAAATTGATGGTGAAGAAATAGGTGTCAGAACTCTGGCACCTATTTTTTTGTTTAAAATATCATAATTTTCCATTAACTGTTTGATATAATAGGATAAAAAGGCATTTGGGGGAAATGAAATGGCGTTACTAGAGTTGAAACAATTAGGGAAGACGAACCAGTTACCGGCAATTGAGCTAAAGGTTGAGAAAGGACAATGTATTGTTTTGCAATGCAATAATCATACAGCTAAAGTGTTACACCGCATTATTATTGGTGAAGAAGAAGCTTCGACTGGCAATGTACTGTTTGAAGGAGAAGTGATTGGAAAGAAAAATTATTCCCGCATCGGTTTTTGTTTTTTGAAAGATGAGGCATATGATCGTTTGAAGGTGAAGGAATACTTTAAGTTTTTAATAGGGCTTTATGAATCAAAGATAAGTATAGAAGAAGTTGTGCAGTCTGTTGGCCTCCTAGATAAGCTAAACGTTAAAATAGAAAAACTATCATTTTCAGAGAAACGTCGTCTTCATATTGGACGAATGATGATTCATAACCCGGATTTAATCATTTTGGAAGAGCCAGAGCAAAATGTAGATATAGAGAGTACGGTTATTATTCGAAAAGCAATTATGAAAATGAAAGAACAAGGAAAGGCAATTTTTATTACGTCATCATTTTTATCGGATGCCCTTTCGTTAACAGAGGATGTATACATATTAAACAACGATTGTGTGAAAAAGATAGAAATTGAGCAAGAGGAAGTGGAAGAAGTCGGTGAAGAAAAAGTCATTCAAATGATTCCGCAAATGAAGTTAGAAAGAATACCTGCGAAAGTGAACGATAAAATCATTTTACTTGATCCGATGGAAATCCATTTCATTGAAACGCAAAACGGGGTAACACATATTCACGTTCGTGAAGGTGATTTCGTATGTGCATTAACATTAAGCGAACTAGAAGCAAGGTTAACAGGTTTTGGTTTCTTTAGATGTCACCGCTCGTATCTTGTGAATTTACAAAGAGTACGAGAAGTGATTACATGGACTCGTAACAGTTTCAGTTTAATTTTGGATGACGAAAGAAAAAGTTCAATCCCGCTTTCAAAAGGACGCATGGATGAATTAAAAGGCGTGATTGGGCTATAAAAAAGTGTTCCAATAAGCTCAACATGCGATTCATTCACCGGTAAAAATACTCCTTTTACCGGTATTTTACTGCGTAAACCCTTTGTTTTTCATATGATTGAGTCAAGAAAAGTGAAACAAACGAACGAAAAGCGCTAAAGCGACTTTCATCTATAAAGAAGAAAAACAAAGGGGATGAAGAAATGACATTGGCAATTGAAATGAAAGATGTAATGAAAAGTTTCGACGGAAAAACGGCACTTCGAAATGTAAATATTGAGGTGAAGCGAGGAGAGATATTCGGATTCCTCGGACCGAGTGGATCTGGTAAGACGACAACAGTAAAAATTTTAACTTCTCAATTGCTTCATAGTGTTGGAACGGTAAGAGTATTAGGGAAAGATATTACAGGACCAAGTAGCATCGATTATAAACGAATTGGTATTTTAACAGACAACAGCGGTTTATACGAGAGACTTAGCATTTATGATAACTTACTATTATTTTGTGACTTATATGATTGCAAAAAAGAACGAATCGATGAAGTACTAGCACAAGTGAATTTATTAGATGATAAAAAAACACCAGTAAAAAAATTATCAAAGGGAATGAAACAACGCGTCACATTAGCTAGAGCAATCCTTCATAAACCAGATATCCTCTTCTTAGACGAACCAACATCTGCACTTGATCCAGTAAACGTACAAAATATTCATAAAATCTTAAAAGACTTAAATAAAGAAGGAACAACGATTTTCTTAACGACGCACAACATGGACGAAGCAGAAACGCTTTGTAACCGTATTGCCTTCCTTTGTGGCGGAGAAATTGTAGCGCTTGATACGCCAGAGAACCTGCGCTTGCAATACGCTAAGGATCAAATAGAGGTCGTATTAAAAGATAAACAAAAAGAAGTAGTGCAAAAAGATGAATTAGGCGCAAAACGTATTTCAGAATGGATGAAAAAGGGCGAACTGTTATCTATTCATTCACACGAACCAACTTTAGGCGATATCTTTATTGAAGTTACTGGGAGGGGATTATAATGACATTTTCAATGAGACGTGTATCAGCTATTTTTAGAAAAGAAGTACAAGATTTTAAGACAAATTCACAAGTGTTGTTAATGGCATTTTTACCAATTATACTTTCATTTTTGTTTAGCAGATTTGGAGTGGGAAAGGAAATGTTAGGTATTACTACTATAACGGCCTTCCTATTTGTCGCAGGCTTTGTTCAATCTATGGTAATTGCAGAAGAAAAAGAAAAACATACATTGCGTGTATTAATGCTATCACCGGCATCTTCGGTTGAAGTTCTACTTGGAAAGAGTTTATTAACATCGGGTCTGACGATGGTCATTTGTATTGCAAATTTATTCATTTTAGATCAGTTAAATATTAACCTTCCATTGGTAGGATTGATATTCTTATGCGGAACTATTTTGTTTATCGTACTTGGAACAATGATCGGATTACTTGCATCTTCTGTACCACAAACATCAATAATTGGAATGCCGATATTAATGACGATGTATTTGGCTGTACAGTTTGAGCCAATGGTTGAAAATAAAGTAATTAAGACGATGATTGGATATCTTCCAACATCTCATATTGTGAAAGCACTTAAAAGCTTAGTAGGTGGGGCGGGATTTAGTAGTATTAGTGGGCATGTATTAAATGTTGCAGTTTGGCTTATTATATCGCTCGTTGTATGTTTAATCGTATATAAAAAGAAACAATTAGACTAAAAACTGAGCCGAAACGCTCAGTTTTTTCTTTTTTCTATCATTTCCTCGGAAATTTTACAGTTCTTATACATATTTTTACAGATTTTGTCGAAAAGTAATTAGTTATACGTTGTATAGGATACGTGAATATTGTTCAAAATGATTGCTGAGGTGATGATGGAATGCGAGGAAGAAATAATAAAAAGTCGCAAAAGGTAGTACATTTATTTCAAAAAAGATGGGTGTTTCCGGCACTATACATTGCTTGTGCAGCGGTAATCTTAATGGTTGCGCTATGGTTCCAAGGAGCTAATCCGAAGAAGAATCCAAACCACGATCAAGCAACACCGTATACACACTCGGAAGATCCAGCAGTACCAGTAACGAAATCTTCAGAAGTAGTGAAAATGCCAGCTGCCGCGAATGCGGAAGTAGTCGTACAGAAGAAATTCTATGAAGATGCAGCAACTGAGGCGGAACAAGAAAAAGCACTTGTCTTTTATAACAACACATATTCCCCGAACAAAGGAATTGACATTGCTGCGAAGAATGGAAAAGAATTCAATGTTGCTGCTGCTTTAAGTGGTACAGTAACGAAAGCTGAAAAAGATTCACTTCTTGGTTATGTTGTAACAGTTGATAGTGGAAATGGTGTAGCGGTATCTTATCAAAGCTTAGGCAGTGTGAAAGTAGAAAAAGGTGCAAGAGTTGCACAAGGTGAAGTATTAGGAACATCCGGTCTAAGTGCAATGAATAAAGAGGCAGGCTCTCACGTTCACTTTGAAGTACGTAAAGACAATGTGGCTGTGAACCCTGAACGTTACTTAAATAAATCAGTAACAGAAATTAAAGCTGATGCAGGTGCTGCAAAGGCTACGAATGCTTCTGGTAAAAAAGCTGATGACAAATCTCAAAAAGAAGAGAAGTCAACGAGCACGAAACCAGAAAGTAAAACAGAAGACAAGTCTCAAAAAGAAGAGAAATCAACAAGCGGTTCAACTAGTGACAAAAAAGAAGAACCGAAGAAAGAAGAAAAATCAACAAATGGTTCTACAGAATCATCTAACGATTCTTCTTCACAAGAATAAGAAAGTGAAAAAATCAGTTCCCACTAGGGGAGCTGATTTTTTTATTTTTATATAAAAATACTCAATTTCGAGAAAAAAGTTGCAAAAACAAGGAAAAATGACGAGATTCTCGAATATATATTACAAAAGGGAGGGGATACTGTGTCATTTTTATTTGTTCTGTCGACTGCTATTATTTTATTGTTTGTTTTATTCACCTTATATTATTATATTGCCGGTAAGAAAGAGGTTCCCCACCATCAATTATTAGAAGAAGAGTTTGAAAGAGAAGAATGACGCCTTACATATAAGGTGTCATTTTTTTTCGTCAAAATAGTCACTGTTAACGTATTTCTCACAAAAAAACGTAATTTTTCTTAACTTAGTCCGCAAAAATAGTGAACATGTAGCATATATCAGTAGTGCGGGCAATACAATGGTATAAACCAAAGCAAAGAGAGTGTTTGAGGTGAGAAATCGTGAATCATTTCATTATAAATCCAAGAATGTTTAACGCTTACAAACAGCACTCACACTTACTTCTTAGTCGTATGCAGCGAGGCTCATTTCACCCTTCTCACATCCAAATTAGGGAGGCGAGTGGTGTGCACGATTACATCAAAGAGAGAACTATCAAGATTGGTAAGTATATCGTGGAGACAAGAAAGACAGTGCGTGTCATTGCAAAGGAATTTGGGGTATCAAAGAGTACAGTCCATAAAGATTTAACAGAACGTCTACCAGAAATTAATCCAGAGCTCGCAAATGAAGTGAAAGAAATTCTTGATTATCATAAGTCTATTCGCCATTTAAGAGGTGGAGAAGCAACAAAGCAAAAGTATAGAAAAGAAGATGTAGAGAAGCCTGTACGTCAATAATGTTACAGTAGCAAACATTCCGTTCACATTCGGTAATATTTTTCAGAAGAATTCTTTTTGCGAATATTACGTTTCTGTTAAATTTATGATAAAATCAGAAATTAGGTGAAAAGAATTCGGGTGTAACCTGATTTTGAATATCGAGGAGGAAAAAACGGGAATGTTTGCGCGAGATATCGGAATTGACCTAGGTACGGCTAACGTATTAATTCATGTTAAAGGTAAGGGTATTGTATTAAATGAGCCATCTGTTGTGGCAATTGATCGTAATAGTGGTAAAGTATTAGCAGTAGGTGAAGAAGCGAGAAGTATGGTGGGACGTACACCGGGTAATATTGTAGCAATTCGTCCACTTAAAGATGGTGTAATCGCAGACTTCGAAATTACAGAAGCAATGTTAAAGTATTTCATTAACAAATTGGACGTAAAGAGCTTCTTTTCAAAACCTCGTATTTTAATTTGTTGTCCAACAAATATTACATCAGTAGAACAAAAAGCAATTCGTGAAGCTGCTGAACGTTCAGGTGGTAAAACAGTATTTTTAGAAGAAGAACCAAAAGTAGCCGCAGTTGGTGCTGGTATGGAAATCTTCCAACCAAGCGGTAACATGGTTGTTGATATTGGTGGAGGTACAACAGATATCGCTGTACTATCTATGGGTGATATTGTTACCTCTTCCTCTATCAAAATGGCTGGCGATAAGTTTGATATGGAGATCTTAAACTATATTAAACGTAAGTATAAGCTATTAATCGGAGAACGTACTTCAGAAGATATTAAAATTAAAGTTGGTACAGTATTCCCAGGTGCACGTAGCGAAGAGCTTGAAATTCGCGGACGTGACATGGTAACAGGCTTACCACGTACAATTACAGTATGCTCTGAAGAAATTACAGAAGCATTAAAAGAAAATGCAGCTGTTATTGTACAAGCTGCAAAAGGCGTATTAGAGCGCACACCACCAGAATTATCTGCAGATATCATCGACCGCGGTGTTATTCTAACAGGCGGTGGAGCTTTACTACACGGTATCGACATGCTTTTAGCAGAAGAACTAAAAGTACCAGTATTAATTGCTGAAAACCCAATGCACTGCGTTG
The DNA here is from genome assembly GCF_008368795.1 of Bacillus sp. BF2-3. Lineage (NCBI taxonomy): Bacteria > Bacillati > Bacillota > Bacilli > Caryophanales > Bacillaceae > Bacillus > Bacillus sp. BF2-3. The sequence continues at coordinate 113,492 of NZ_QOSA01000019.1, read as the reverse complement.
CGGTTGGTACAGGTATTATGTTAGAGAATATCGATAGATTACCAAAGCGTGCTTTGAGATAATTTGAAAGAACTAAGGCTGACGCCTTAGTTCTTTTTTTTCGTTTTTATATTTTTTTATTTTGATTTTTTGCGAAAATGGAAGGAAAATAGAGAAATGTGAAGGAAACAGGTAAAATATTCATATATATGGTTAAATTTAATATTTCCTTAATTGAAAACGTTTATAATATAATGAGTCGAATACGACATTAAGGCAAATAATGTTTCAATACATATTGCCTTTCCCTAATTTGGGCATACACTCCTTTCCACCTCCGTGTCAGTTGCAAAAATGTGCAACTATTTTGATGGAATAGAGTGTGTGCATTTTTTTTTAGGAAGTTGTACTAAATATAAAATGTTACTTTGTAATGACAAACAATAAACAAAATGGGATAATAGCAATATGTCCAAGTGGTAAGACCAATATTACAAAAGGGGCGATTGTTACATGCTAAATATAGAACAAATTAAAGAAATCATTCCTCACCGCTATCCATTTTTACTTGTTGATAAAATATTAGAAGTAGATGAAGGTAAAAGAGCGGTTGGGATTAAAAATGTATCCGCAAACGAAGAATTCTTTAACGGACACTTCCCTGACTATGCAGTTATGCCTGGTGTACTTATTGTAGAAGCATTAGCACAAGTCGGAGCAGTTGCAGTATTAAAGAAAGAAGAAAATCGCGGAAGACTTGCTTTCTTTGCAGGTATCGACAATTGCCGTTTCAAAAAACAAGTACGACCAGGTGATCAGCTTCGTCTAGAAGTAGAAATGACACGCGTACGCGGCCCAATTGGAAAAGGAAAAGCAATCGCAACAGTAGATGGTGAAGTTGCATGTGAGGCAGAAATTACATTTGCGATTGGTGATAAAAAAGAATAGATAGTACTAAAAAATCTCCTTGTGAAAAGACAAGGGGATTTTTTAATTTCTGCTATATAACGATTAAACAATAATATACAAACTAATCAGAAAATATCTTGTAAATAGATGGTAATTACCATATACTTACTTTATTATTTATCTAGAAAACAGGATAAGTGATAAAGGTAATAAAGAAATAAGGGCATTGTCATATTGTTAAGGTACTTAAATAAGACAAAATAGGATGTTATTGATTATGATGAAATGTGGGGAACTCAGCAAGAATATTAATTAGACGTATGAAATCGAGCATAAGAGAGAGAAAAGGGAAATGTCGCATTTCACAAAAGGAGATTATGAATATGTTCGGGAGAAAGAAAAGAAAACCATTACGACAATTAATTACACATAAAGAGCCTAAATCGCGTATTACAGAACAATACCGTAACATTCGTACAAACATTGAGTTTACATCTGTAGATAATCATATTCGTTCTATTATTGTTACTTCAGCCGATCCAGGTGATGGGAAAACAACAACAATCTCAAACTTAGCAGTTGTTTTCGGACAACAAGGAAAGAAAGTTTTATTAATTGGAGCTGACTTGCGTAAGCCGACGATACAAAACTTATTTGCCATTCATAGTTCAAATGGGCTAACGAACTTATTATCAGGACAAGCAAAACTTATGCAATGCATTCAAAAAACAGATATAGAGAACGTATACTTAATGGCAGCAGGTCCAATCCCGCCAAACCCAGCAGAACTATTAGGGAGCCGGGCAATGGACGAGGCGTTGCTAGAAGCATATAACATGTTTGATATTATATTAATTGACACACCACCTGTCCTTGCGGTTACAGATGCACAAATACTTGCGAATAAATGCGATGGAATCGTACTCGTTGTACGAAGTGAAAAGACGGAAAAAGATAAAATCGTAAAAGCGAAACAAATATTAGATAAAGCATCAGGCAAACTACTTGGAGTCGTTTTAAACGATAAAAGAGAAGAAAAAGAGCAGTATGGTTATTACTAAAATATAAAAAGCCAACAAAATTTTGTTGGCTTTTTTGTTTTCTGAAAATTATTTATCAAGTTATACAGTGTAAAAAGCATGATATGATAAAATTTTTGGGAAATCATTGGAATGTGTTGTCATATTTAAGATTATTTTGTAAGATTAAACTTGTTTCTTGTGAACAAATATAGAACTGAATTATTAAAAATAAAAAATGTAAGATTTATATGTTATAATTTTTCCTATGTGTAAATTTTAGAAAGTTGGAGGAACCTATGGAAGAAACAATTAGTCTAAAAGAGTTATTTCATATCTTAAAAAAACGTTTAGCAATGATCCTCGTAATCGCCTTTGGTGCAGCTATTGTAAGTGCTATCATTAGCTTTTTCTTCATGACACCAATCTATCAATCTTCGACGCAAATTCTTGTGAATCAGAAGAAGCAAGAAGGGGCAATGATTCAAGCTGGTGAAATTCAAACGAATATTCAATTAACGAATACATATAAGGTTATTATTAAAAGTCCAGTAATCTTAGATCAAGTAAATGAAAAATTAAATTTAAATATGACAGCCCAAGCTTTAACAAAGAAGATTAATGTTACGAATGAAAAGGATTCACAAGTAATCTCTGTAACAGCTGAAGATAAAGATCCAAAACTAGCTCGCGATATTGCAAATGCAACTGCAGATGTATTTAAAGGTGAAGTTGCAAAAATTATGAACGTTGATAACGTAACAGTATTATCTAAAGCAGAAGTTGCAGAAAACCAATCTCCAATTAAACCAGTACCTATGCTTAATGTAGCAATTGCCTTCGTTGTTGGTTTAATGGCTTCAGTTGGTCTTGCATTCTTACTAGAATACTTAGATAACACAGTGAAAAAAGAAGAAGATGTGGAAAACTTACTTGGCTTACCAGTATTAGGAATTGTAGCTCGTATGGATGAAGAAACAATGAACGTGAAATCACACGCTCCATCATCAAGAAAAGTGAGGGGACAAACAATTGGCTCTTAATTTATTTAAAAAGAAAAAGAATCATCGTCAGCGTCGTCAGTTAATTGCTCATCAACAACCGAAATCACCAATTTCAGAACAATATCGTAATATTCGAACGAATATTGAATTTGCAGCTATTGATACGAATTTACATTCATTAATGGTCACGTCTGCAAACCCAAGTGAAGGGAAAACGACAACGACAGCGAATATGGCAGTTGTGTTTGCTCAACAAGGAAAAAAGGTATTATTAATCGATGCAGATATGCGCAAACCAGCAATGCATCAAATGTTCCAAGTAGATAATATTTTTGGACTCACGAATGTATTAACACATAGTGAACGTTTAGAGAAATGTGTACAAACGACATCTATAGATAATCTAAGCTTTTTAGCATGTGGTCCAATCCCACCAAATCCAGCAGAATTGTTAGGGTCAAAATCAATGAAAGAACTTCTTGGACAAGCATACAGTATGTACGATTTAGTTATTTTTGATATGCCGCCAATTTTAGCTGTAACGGATGCGCAAATTATGGCAAATGTATGCGATGCGTCCATTCTTGTTGTTCGTAGTGAATCAACAGAGAAAGAAACAGCAGTAAAAGCAAAAGGGTTATTGGAATCTGCAAAAGGTAAATTGTTAGGTGTTGTTCTAAACGACCGTGAACGTGAAGAAGGCTTATATTATTATTACGGTGCAAACTAATTTTAAAGTGAGATATGATAAAAACATATCTCCTTTTTTCCCTTGAATATGAGTAATATCTCATATTCAAGGGAAAAAAGATCTTTATAGGAGAGAGGGAGGATGAAACAAATGATAGATTTACATTGTCACATTTTACCTGGTATCGATGATGGTGCACAGACAGTAACAGATAGTTTAGCAATGGCACAACAAGCTGTATCAGAAGGAATACATACCATTGTTGCAACGCCACACCATCAAAATGGCAAATATATAAATGAACGTACCTCAATTATTCATCACGTAAAACAACTGAATGATGAACTACAACAACATAATATTCCGCTTACTATTTTACCTGGGCAAGAGATTAGGCTATATGGCGATTTATTAGAAGACTATGAAGCTAGTAAAATCGTTACTTTAAATGAAACAAATAAATATATATTCATTGAATTTCCATCGAATCACGTACCCCGTTATGCCGAACAACTATTATATGAATTGCGTGTTAAGGGAATGATTCCAATTATTGTTCATCCGGAACGTAATGCCGAGTTAATCGAGCGGCCAGATAAGTTATATAACCTTGTAAATAAAGGGGCATTAACGCAAGTGACGGCAGGTAGTTTATTAGGGAAATTCGGTAAAAAAATTAAAAAGTTTTCACTTCAACTTGTAGAACATAATTTAACACATATGGTCGCTTCAGATGCACATAACACGACATCGAGAGGATTTCATTTAGCGGAAAGCTATGAACTAATTGAGAAAGAATTCGGAATGAATGTTATGAGTGATTTGAAAGAAAATCCGTACTTATTAATTAGCGGGAAGGCAATTTACAAAGAAGATCCAGAACAAATTCGTCGTAAAAAATTGTTCGGTATTTTTTAAATAAAGAATTGGTGATGTCTCCTAACCGTTATCAATGGGGGCACTCGGTTGTGCTGTGGGTAGAAATTTTTATTTCGAACCTACCTTAGACGCTTGTCGTCGGGAGTATGACGTGAGGGTGGGTTAGATGCCCATAATTTATTTATGATAGAAACTCTACCTATGGAGTTATAACTATGACTCTATAGGTAGGGTTTTTGTTATTGCTACATGTAAATATAACAATTTATTTTTGGGGGTACTAGATTTGAAAAAAGTAAGAAAAGCAATTATCCCAGCAGCTGGTCTTGGGACGAGATTTTTACCAGCAACGAAAGCGATGCCAAAAGAAATGTTACCGATCGTTGATAAGCCGACAATTCAATACATAATAGAAGAAGCAATAGCATCAGGAATTGAAGATATTATTATTGTGACTGGAAAGGGAAAGCGTGCGATTGAAGATCATTTTGATCATTCTTTCGAATTAGAACAAAACTTATTAGAAAAAGGAAAGCTTGAAGTGCTCGAAAAAGTGCAGGCTTCTTCAAAGATTAATATTCATTACATAAGACAAAAAGAGCCAAAAGGTCTAGGGCATGCAGTATGGTGTGCACGTAAGTTTATTGGAAATGAACCATTTGCAGTATTACTTGGTGATGATATTGTACAAGCTGATACACCATGTTTACGTCAATTAATGGATCAATATGAAGGTACACAATCATCCGTTATTGGTGTACAAACAGTACCAGAAAATGAAACACATCGTTACGGTATTATCGATCCAGTTGAACAAAATGAACGTCGTTATCAGGTGCGTCAATTTGTAGAAAAGCCAGTTCAAGGAACAGCGCCATCTAATTTGGCAATTATGGGACGTTACATATTAACACCAGAAATCTTTATGTTTCTTGAGGATCAACAGACAGGTGCTGGTGGAGAGATTCAGTTAACAGATGCGATTCAAAGATTAAATGAGATTCAACGTGTGTTTGCTTACGATTTTGAAGGTACTCGTTATGATGTCGGTGAAAAGTTTGGATTTATTAAGACGACGATTGAAATGGCACTTCAAAATGAAGAATTAAAATTAGATTTGATGAAGTATATAAAAGAACTGGTAAAAAAGGAAGAGGTACATTCATAAGAGAATGTCCCTTTTTATTATCACTAAGATGAGAATTATATAAAGAAGGGAACAGATATATTGAGTTATCGAAAACGGCTCTCATTATTAATTTTATTAGATTCATTTATTGTATTAACTGCCGTGTACTTAAGTTATTGGTTCATACATCCAAATGTATTAAGTGAAATTCCTGCGACAGTAATTATTAGTTCTATTACATTATTGTGTAGTCATCATGTATTTGCTGCTATTTATAAGCTTTATAACAAGGCGTGGGAATATGCAAGTATTGGGGAGCTAAAGCAAATATTTAAGGCGATTACGCTATCAATTTTAGTAACAGCAATTGTTCAACAAATTATAAATCATGATATTTATGTTCGAATTTTGGCTATCGCATGGATGTTACATTTATTATTAATAGGTGGTTCTCGCTTCGTATGGCGTATGTTCCGTGATACGTATATTGCTAAAGCTACTGATAAAAAGCGAACATTGATTATTGGTGCTGGTTCAGCGGGAACAATGGTAGTACGTCAATTACAGCATAATAGAGAAGCAGATTTATATCCAATTGCGTTTGTTGATGATGATAGGAATAAGCAAAAATTAGAAATTTATAATGTTCCGGTTGTTGGTACAACAAATCATATTCAAGAAATTGTGGAAGACAATGATATAGAACATATTATTATCGCAATTCCTTCATTGAATAGAAATCAAATAAATGAGATTTTTGAGAAGTGTAGAAAAACGAAGGCGAAAACACAAATTGTACCGATGCTTGAAGATCTTTTAGATGGAAAACTCTCTGTTAATGAATTCCGTGATGTACAAGTAGAAGATTTATTAGGGAGAGAACCAATAAAGTTAGATGATGCAGGAATTGGAGAGAAGATTACAGGTAAAACAATTTTAGTAACAGGTGCTGGTGGATCAATTGGATCAGAAATATGTCGTCAAGTGATGAAATATAAACCAGCTAAAATTGTTCTTTTAGGACATGGTGAAAACAGCATTTATAATATCGAAATGGAAATGAGAGTTACATATAAAGATACAGTTGAAATTACAACAGAAATCGCTGATATTCAAGATCGTCATAAAATCTTTGAAATAATGAAAAAGCATCAACCGTATATTGTGTATCATGCAGCTGCACATAAGCATGTTCCTTTAATGGAGCGTAATCCAGAAGAAGCTGTTAAAAATAACATTTTTGGTACGAAAAATGTAGCTGAAGCGGCAGATACGTTTAAAGTGAATACGTTTGTTATGGTTTCTACAGATAAAGCTGTAAATCCGACAAATGTAATGGGAGCTACAAAACGATTTGCAGAAATGATTGTGCAGCATATGGCATCGGTTAGTACTGGTACACGTTTTGTTGCGGTTAGATTTGGTAATGTTCTTGGAAGTAGGGGAAGTGTAATTCCTCTGTTTAAGAAACAAATTCAAAAAGGTGGACCTGTAACAGTTACTCACCCTGATATGATTCGTTACTTTATGACAATACCAGAAGCTTCAAGATTAGTTATTCAGGCTGGAACACTAGCTAGGGGCGGAGAATTGTTCGTGCTAGATATGGGAGCCCCAGTAAAGATTGTGGATTTAGCTAAAAATTTAATTACCCTTTCAGGTTTTTCTATTGAAGAAATTGGAATTGAATTTACCGGATTAAGACCAGGTGAAAAAATGTATGAAGAGTTATTAAATGAAGGTGAAATTCATCCAGAACAAATTTTCCCTAAAATTCATATAGGAAAGGCTGTTTTAATTGATCAAGAGATTTTAAGGCAGTTTATGAATGACTTTGAAGGAATTAGTAAAGAAGAAATAAGAGAACGATTATTAGATATTGCAAATAATAAAGTAGATCTTAAAAATTAATTCAATGGAAGGAAGTTTTAAAAATGGGAGATAGAATATTTCTTTCATCACCACATATGAGTGATGAAGGTTATGAAATGCATTATGTGAAGGAAGCTTTTGATACAAATTGGATTGCACCACTTGGAGAAAATGTAAATGGATTTGAAAGAGAATTAGCTATGAAAGTAGGATCTAATGCAGCGGCAGCACTATCTTCTGGAACAGCTGCAATTCATATGGCATTAAAAGCGGCTGGAGTAGCAGAAGGTGATGTTGTTTTTTGTCAAACACTTACATTCTCAGCTACAGCAAATCCAATCATTTATCAAAATGCTACTCCTGTTTTCATAGATAGTGATTATGAAACTTGGAATATGTGTCCTAAAGCACTGGAAGAGGCTTTTAAAAAGTATCCCAACGTAAAAGCGGTTATCGTGGTTCACCTTTACGGTCTGTCTGCTGATATGGATAAGATTGTTGAACTTTGTAAAAAATACAATGTTACTTTAATTGAAGATGCTGCTGAATCTTTGGGAACTTATTATAAAGGTAAACACACTGGTAGTTTTGGAGATTATGGTATTTTTTCTTTTAATGGTAATAAGATTATTACTACTTCTGGTGGTGGTATGCTTGTTTCTAATGATGAAGAAAGAGTTTCGAAGGTAAGGTTTTGGGCTACTCAAAGTAGAGACCAGGCAAGACATTATCAACACAGTGAATTAGGATTTAACTATCGTATGAGTAATGTAGTTGCTGGAATTGGTAGAGGGCAACTTAAAGTATTAGATCAAAGAGTTCAGAAGAAAAGATACATATTTGATTTTTATAAGAGAGAATTAGGAAATCTTGAAGGAATTGAATTTATGCCTAGTAATGAGTGGAATGAACCAAACTATTGGCTAAGTTCTATGACACTAAACGGTAAGGTTCGTCCAATAGATGTGATGGAAGCCCTTGAAAAAGAAAATATTGAATCTAGACCAGTTTGGAAGCCAATGCATATGCAGCCATTCTTTAAGAAATATGATTTTGTTGGTACAAATGTATCAGAAAAACTTTTTGAGAATGGTATATGTTTACCAAGCGATACGAAGATGAAAGAAGCAGATTTAGAAAAAGTTGTGAAAATTATTAAAGGGTTGTGGATAGCATAATGAGGAGTTCTAAAGTTGGCATCTATGGTAGGTTTATAAAAAGGCCGATGGATTTTATACTGTCTTTAATTGCTATTATAATGCTTAGTCCAGTATTCCTTATAGTGGCTTTTCTTGTAAAAACAAGATTGGGTAGTCCGGTATTATTTAAACAAGAGAGACCAGGATTAAATGGAACTATTTTTAAAATGTATAAATTTAGAACAATGACAGATGAAAAAAATGAAAACGGTGAGTTACTACCTGATAGCGTAAGGCTTACTAAGTTCGGTAAATTTTTACGTTCAACATCACTTGATGAATTACCAGGGCTTTTTAATATTTTTAAAGGTGATATGTCAATTATAGGACCTAGACCTTTGTTGGTTCAATATTTACCTTTATATAATGAGCATCAAAAAAGACGTCATGAAGTTCGACCAGGGTTATCTGGGTTAGCACAAGTTAATGGTCGTAATGCTATTAGCTGGGAAGAAAAGTTTAATTACGATGTAGAATATGTGGAAAATATAAGTTTCATTACAGATTGGAAAATTATCCTTTTAACAATTAAGAAGGTTTTTATTAGAGAAGGAATCAATTCAGGTACTGCTGCAACGATGGAGCCATTTAAAGGAACAAAAAAAGGAAGTATAGGATTATGAAGAAAAAACTCCTTATTATAGGTGCTAGTGGTCATGGTAAGGTTGTAGCTGATATAGCTTTAAAGATGGACTTATGGGAAGAAATAGCTTTTTTGGATGATAATAAAGGGTTAAGATCATCTATGGGACTTGAAGTGATAGGTACATCTATGGATCTCACCCAATTTATAGAAAACTATGATTTATTTATAGGTATTGGTAATAACGCTATAAGAAAAAAACTCCAAAAAAAATTGGAAAATAACGGTGTTAATTTACCGGTTTTAATTCATCCTAGTGCAATTATTGGGGAGCAGGTTGAAATGGCGGATGGGACCGTCATTATGGCTGGGGTTATAATTAATAGTTGTACAAAAATAGGAAGAGGTTGCATTATTAACACCGCTTCTACTATAGATCATGACAATATAATAGAAGACTATGTTCATATATCCCCAGGGGTTCATTTGGCTGGAAATGTAAGAGTAGGGGAAGAAACGTGGCTAGGGATTGGCAGTTTAGTAAAGAATAATATAAGTGTCACTAATAAATGTCAGGTAGGGGCAGGGGCTGTGATTGTGAGGGATATTAATGAGCCCGGAACATACATAGGGATACCAGCAAGAAAAATTAATTAGTAAAGTAATTTTAGAAAAGGAGCGCAAATATCAAAAATGAAAATACTATATGTTACAACTATATCTAATACTGTAAATGCATTTTTGATACCTCACATCAAAATGTTAGTTGAACAGGGGCATCATGTAGATGTCGCATTTAATCTTCAACAAAAAGTCGATCCGAGTATATTAGATCTTGGGTGTAAAGTTTACAATTTAGAATTCCAGCGTTCACCATTAGACAAAAGAAATTATTTTGCATACAAAAAATTAAAAGAGATTATAAAATCGGGACAATACGACATGGTACATACACATACACCTGTCGCTTCTGTATGTGTAAGACTTGCTTGCAAAAATATCCAGAACGTAAAAGTTGTATATACTGCACATGGATTTCATTTTTTTAAGGGTGCACCTTTAAAAAATTGGCTGATATATTATCCAATAGAGTATTATTTATCAAAGCATACAGATGTGCTTATTACGATTAATAATGAAGATCAGCAGAGAGCAGTTCAATCTTTTAGAGCAGGTAAGGTAGAATATATTCCTGGAGTGGGACTCGATACACAGAAAATTAATATGATGGATGTTAATAAATTAGTAAAACGTACAGAACTCGGAATATCAAAAGACGCAATTGTTATTCTCTCAGTAGGAGAGCTTAATATAAATAAAAATCATGAGACAGTTATAAGGGCTATTGCAAAATTAAATAATCCTAACGTTCAATATGTAATTTGTGGAAAGGGTCCATTAGAAACACATTTGCAGTTATTAATAAAACAACTAGGGCTCAAAAATCAGGTGAAACTCTTAGGATACCGTAGAGATATAATTGAAATATGTAAGATTTCTGATATTTTTTGTTTTCCTTCAAGACGAGAGGGGCTTGGTATGGTTGCTCTGGAAGCTATGGCTACGGGATTGCCAATAATTACATCAAATATTCATGGGATCGTTGATTATTCTATTGATGGTGTTACAGGGTATTTATGCAATTCAACTGATGTAGATGCATTTTTGGAAGCAATAGAAAAATTGGTTGATAATGAGGATTTGAGATTGGAAATGGGAAAAAGTAATATCAGCAGGGTACAAAAATTTAATATTGAAAATTCTACAATTAAGATGATGAATATATATGGAGAATTGATGTGTCATGAGTGATAAAAAAATCAGTATTATTGTACCAGTTTATAATTGTGAAAACTCTTTACAGAAGTGTATAAACAGTATTTTAGATCAGACTTACGAGAATATAGAGTTAATATTAGTTGACGATGGTTCAAGAGATACTAGTAATTTTATTTGTAAGAAATTTGAGGAGAAAGATAAAAGAGTTAAATTAATTTCCCAAGAAAATCTAGGTGCGTCTGCAGCACGGAATCAAGGGATTTTAAATGCAACAGGCGATTATTTAATGTTCGTGGATGCGGATGATTATATTGAGTATAACATGCTACAAGAGTTAGCTAAAGTTGCTACGGAGCAAAGTGCGGATTTTGTAATGTGTGGTATGTTGGTTGATACTTTCGATAGAGAGCAGAACTTGGTATCTTCTTTAGAAGTAAATCTTCCAAAGCAAAATATATCGTCAAATAAGGATATTCCCTTGGGTATTATTGGATTAGTAGAAAATGAGAGTATAAGTGGTCCTTGTTGTAAGCTGATTAGAATGGATATTGTAAAGAAAAATATGATAGAAATGCCACCGCATATTAGTTTGCAAGAAGATCTATATTTTAATTTGAAAATATTAGAAAAAACAGAGAAGATGTGTGTGTTGGAAGGCTGTTACTATCATTACAATAAAGGGGTAGGGGAAAGTGTAACATCGCGATATTACCCTAATAAATATGATATGACAAATGAGGTGCACGACTTACTCGTGAATTTTTATATGGATAGATGCAAGGATGATAAAATCTTAGGGCGAATAAATTTTATATATATTAAAAATGTATATGCTGCATTTATGAATCTTTTTCATCCGCATTGTACATTATCAAAAAAAGAAAAAATGAGTGCTATTAATAAAATTTCAGAGTCACCTAAATTCAGATATATGATAGAAAATTCTTGTAGAGATGGTTTTAAGTTTAAGTTATTGCAAGGGATATTAAAAACTAATAATAAATCACTTATGTATTATACAAGTAAATTCTTTTGGATATTAAAGTCAAAAATGAAATTTAAGTATTAGTAGAAAAATATAGTTTTACATCATAAAAAAGTTAGTGGAGTGAGATGGTTGATTAAAGGGCTTATTAGTGTAATTGTACCCATATATAATGTTGAGGAAGTATTACCCAGGTGCATTGAAAGTATATGTAATCAAACGTATACTAATTTAGAGATAATACTTGTAAATGATGGTTCCTTAGATGGTTGTGGAGAAATATGTGATAACTATGCAAATAAAGATAGCAGAATAAAAGTTATACATAAAAAAAATGGAGGATTATCAGATGCGCGGAATACAGGGATGCTCGCATCACAAGGAGAATATATTGCTTTTGTTGATAGTGATGATTATATAATCCAAAATACATACGAAATCCTAATTAAGGCGGCCATCAAAGAAAATTTAGATGTGGTAGCTGCTAATGCCATGTTGATACAGGAAGGTAAGTCTGATCTACCATTAATGAAAGAGAAAAAACTTTCTAAGGAAACATTAACTGGAATAGAGTATATGTGTGAAAGCATTCAGCAAAACTCTTTTCATGTGTGTGCATGGTTAAACTTATATAAGAGAGATTTATTATTTGAGAATAATCTCTACTTTGAAAAAGGGTTATTACATGAAGATGAGGAATGGACACCTAGGGTTTTCCTTGAAGCAAAGAAAATTAGGTACGTAGATTTTAAAGGTTATATGTATGTAATTAGAGAAGGTTCAATTACGAATGTAAGGGATAAATCTAGAAACGGTTTGCATATACTAAAGACTTGTTATAAGTTAGAAAGTATTTACAGAGAGAAAGTAAGCGAGAAACAAAGGAAAATTTTATATGAGTATTTACTAAATATTTTTTTGGGTGGTATTTATATAGGAAGGTTAGATAGACCTGAATATAAAAAAAATATAAGAAAATCATTCGTCATAGGAAAAGCAAATAGCCTAAAGACCTTTTTTAAAGCTATATTATTAATAATTAATATTAAGCTATATTGTAAGGTTAATGATTTTAGTAAGAGGTAATTGAATGGAAATATATATATTTAATATTATAGCTATCTTTGCTCTTGCAATTTTTTTATTTATTCTTGTTCCATTGCAAAATAAAAAAGAAACTTTTTTATTTTTGACTTTTATACAGTTGCTAGCAATTTCAGCCATGAGATTTGAAGTTGGGGTGGATTTTATAAATTATAAAGGGACATTTAATTTGGTAAATAGCACCTCTAATCTAATGGAATTATTGGAGGTTGGTCGAAAATCAACAGTTGAATATGGATACCTTTTTCTTAATAAGATAGTAGGTTTATTTACCGATGAAGCTCAATGGATTTTTATTGTAACTAGTTTTATCATATTGTATTTAATATTTAAAACTATTAGCAGACATTCATCTATTGTCTGGTTAAGTGTATATATTTTTACTGTGGGTGCATATATATCTTCTTTAAATATAGTACGGCAGTATATTGCAGTTGGAATAGTATTTTTTTCTTATAGATATATAATAGAAAAGAAATTTATTAAGTTCCTAGGGTTAATATTAGTAGCATCGCTATTCCATACCTCAGCTTTACTGATCTTACCATTATATTTTATTTTAAATATTAATTTAAATGCTAAGCGCATGGTATATGTATTGCTTATAGGATTTATTATGAGCTTATCTTTTAATTTTATTTTCTCAACTATACAAAGATATTTTTATAATGACTATACGCAGGCTTCGTTTGGAATGACAGGTGGCAATATTAAAACTGTAATGATTGCACTGATTTATTTTATACTTACTATGATTTGTAAGAAATCATTAATAAATCGTAGCAAGTATAATAATATTCTTATTAATTGGTCCTTCCTTAATTTAGCATTATCAATTTTTAGTTTAAATACTTGGATTATAACTCGATTAATGGCTTACTCTTCCATATTTTTAGTACTACTAATTCCAGAAATAGTAGTTTCTATTAAAAATAAGTATATTAAAATTATTGTATTAATGTTTCTAATCTCCTTAACCTTATTTGAACATTTTAATATGATTATGAATCCAATTAACAAACTTATTCCGTATCAAAGTATATTTACTATTTGAATACAACTTACTAACTCTATGTGAAATTAGTCAGAATAAATGAGGGTGTATTGATTGTATTATATTAGGAAGTCGAGATGTTAAATAAAATAAGTGGGTTAACTTCACTTGTTATTAAAAGTGAGGTTAATAATTGGCTATATCAAAATTTATTTAATGAAAATCTAATGGATAATAGCTATTATCCATTAGATTAATTATAAATACCCTTAAATTATATGGCTGTTTATTGAAATGAAAAATAGAATCAGTAAGTAATATTGAGATATGTAAAAAGGAAGTAGAGAAGTCCATATAGTGGAGAATGCACCACTCTCTTTTTTATAAAGATGAATTAACGAGGATATTCGAAAATTAATGATAAGGATAGAGGAATAAGATGGGAGCAAAGAAACAAGTAGCTATTAATATGGCAACTCAAATAATTAGTTTTATATTGAACATTGGAATAAGTTTTTTTCTAGCATCGTTTATTGTTGAAAATATAGGTAAGGAAATGTATGGTTTTTGGGGATTAGCAAATAATTTTGTTAGTTATATAACAGTATTTACCGTTGCATTGAATAGTATGCTAAGCCGATTCGTAATGATTAAGATTCATCAAAATGATATTGAGACTGCAAATAAGTACTATTCGTCTGTAGCAATTGCGAATCTTACTATAGTACTAGTTTTTACACTTCCAACAATTGTATTTGTTTTGTTTTTAGATAACATTATTAATATACCAAAACTTTTTATTTTTGATGTTAAAATACTTTGGTTACTATTATTTATTAATTTTTTTCTTAGTCTGTTAGGGAGCGTCTATAATTTAGGAACATTTGTGAAAAATCGATTGGACCTTGCTGCATCAATTGATATTAAATCCAACATATTTAGAGCCATACTACTATTTGTTTTTTTTAGTTTTATGCCACCTCATTTATGGTATATAGGATTTATAACGCTACTTTGTACAATTTATGTTACTGTGAAAAAAATTGAGTTTATGAAAAAATTAACACCCCAACTTAAAATAAGAAAGAAATATTTTAATTGGAATTCAATGAAAGAACTATTAGTAGTAGGGGTGTGGAATTCAATTAATCAATTAAGTCAAATATTAATGGCTGGTATGGATTTATTAATGACAAACTTATTTATTGGTGCAACAGATATGGGGTATTTATCTATTGCTAAGACTATCCCACTACAAATTCAAAATTTTATACACATGAGTGCTAATATATTTACACCTCAGCTTACTAAAACATATGCCGGTGGAAATATAAAGGAATTTGTTAAAGAAATAATCTTTTCAATGAAAATTACTGGTTTTCTGGGGTCTGTTCCTATTATAGGACTGATAATTTTTGGAAAAGATTTTTTTGCGTTATGGATGCCAGGTCTCTCGGACAATGAAATTGTAAAGATTCAAATTCTTTCAGTATTAACATTATTGCCATTAATATGTAATACAATATTTAATCCACTTTTTAATGTAAATACAATTACTGCAAAAATAAAACTTCCTGTAATTACTAACCTTATTATGGGAGGGGCAAATATAATTATTGTATATTTATTGATTAATTATACAAATCTAGGTGTTTATGCAGTTGCAGCAGTGAGCGGCTTAATGATTTTAATTCGTATGGTTGTATTTGTTCCAATTTATGCAGCTTATACTTTGAATGTGAAATGGTATACATTTTACGTTATCCTATTAAGAGGGATAGTAGCACTGTTCATCTTAACTGCCATGTTTTTTGTAATAAATCATATTGCTAATATATCATCATGGATTTCTTTTATACTGGTTTGTGGTTTTGCAGGTTTGAGTGGATATATTGCGAGTTTTATTATTATATTTAATAATCACGAAAAAAAATTAGCTATTCATATGATTAAAGGAAAGTTGAAAAAAACATAGATATTTATAGGATATAGACTTAAAGGGAGATATTAATTATATGTTGGATATATTGAGAGTTTTAAACAAAAAAGTACCGTTTTTTATTAAGCACCCTATAAAAAGCCATAATTATAAAAAAATCATTAATAATAAATTTAGTAAGGCACAAGATAATAATTTAAAACATTTATATCAAAATCAGGACGATTTACATTGGCGGAAAGCATTTTATAAGTTATGGTGTAATAATCAGAATACGCATGAAATACTTAATGCGTTTACAGAAAATCGCATAGATCTTATTAATGGGCATAGCCAAAATGATGAAGGACCTATCTTAGTTACGATTGTAAAAAATGAGATTAAACGTATCCAAACCTTTTTAAATCATTATAGAGGTATTGGTTTTCAGCGTTTTGTCATTTTGGATAATAACTCAAATGATGGAACACGTGAATGGTTATGTAACCAACCGGATTGTGATGTTTTCTGTACGAAGGAACCCTATTCAACACATAAAAGGGAAGGATGGATTAATCGTTTACTGAGCCATTACGGATTCAATCAATGGTATTTAGTGGTGGATTCAGATGAGCACTTTGTGTATCCGGGAATTGAACAGGAAGATATTAATTATTTTATATCTCTTATTAAGGATAAAGGTTATGAACGGATTCGTTCTATAATGTTAGATATGTATCCAAAAGATAATATAATTCTTGATAAGAAGGAAAATAGTGAGAATGAAGATTACGTAGCGGAGTATAGTTATTTTGATAAAACAAATTATAGAGTACTTGAAGTTCATGAGGGATTGATGATAAGTGGGGGGCCACGAGAACGTATCTTTGATTTAAAGGTTTGTTTGACTAAACATCCATTGTTTTATTTCCGAAAGGGTGATATACAAGGACATTCTCATTTCCCATATCCATATAAGAAAAATAAGAATTTACCTTGTTTTTCAGCTTTACTACATTATAAATTTCTTAATAGTGATTTAAACAAGTATAAACAACGAGTTGAAGAGGGGAATTTTTATAATGGTAGTGAAGAATATAAGAAATATTTACAGCTATTTGGTAATGATAAAGATAATTTCACATTTTTCTATCAAGGATCTGCTAAGTATAAAGATTCAAAATCGCTATTGCAGGTAGAACTCATAGAAGAAATAAAATAAACCTTATAGTAGGAAACAGGGTATCAATCTCTTGTAGGCCTTTTATTCTTTTAAAGGCCTGTCATTTAATAATTGGTAACATCTGTGATTACGGGTGATATGTATAATAATTAAGGAATTGTAGAAATTTTATTTTTATTGTTTCTAAAGGTGAAGTTGAAAAGGTCTAGAAATCAATATCAATTAGAATATGACTCTGTGGGTATGTGTAAGAGAAATACTTAGATTTATTATAGTTTAGTGAAAAGGGGCACTGTAAATGTATAAAATAGCAGTAGCTGGAACAGGTTATGTCGGCTTAGTAGCAGGTGTGTGTTTTGCAGAAGTTGGACACCAAGTAACTTGCGTGGATATAGATGAAAAAAAAGTAGAATTAATGAAATCTGGTGTTTCACCAATTTATGAAGCGGATTTAGAAGAGTTAATGCAGAAAAATTATAGCGTTGGAAGAATTAATTATACAACAGATTATAAGGCAGCATATAAGGATGTAGATGCTATTTTTATTGGGGTTGGAACTCCGGAACAGGCAGATGGTTCTGCAAATCTTTCATATATTGCAACTGTTGCCAAGCAAATTGCTGAAAGTATAGAAAAAGATTGTCTGGTTGTTGTAAAATCAACTGTTCCAATTGGAACAAATGACAAAGTTGAGCAGTTTATTCATGACTTTTTAGTTAATGATGTGAAAGTAGAAGTAGCATCAAATCCAGAGTTTTTAGCACAAGGTTCTGCAGTCCATGACACGTTATACGCAGAAAGAATTGTTATTGGTACTGAGAGCAAATGGGCAGAAGAAGTATTAATGAATCTCTATAAGCCATTTCATTTACCTATCGTTTCAGTAAATAGAAGGTCAGCTGAAATGATTAAGTATGCTTCCAATGATTTCTTAGCTCTTAAAATTTCTTATATGAATGATATTGCAAACCTTTGTGAGTTAGTTGGTGCGGACATTCAAGATGTTGCAAAAGGTATGAGTTTTGATGAACGTATTGGAAGTAAATTTTTAAATGCAGGTATTGGTTTTGGAGGTTCTTGTTTCCCTAAAGATACAAAGGCATTAGAGTATTTAGCAAGACAAAATGGCTACGAATTAAGAACGGTAAAGGCAGCAATTGATGTGAATAAAAATCAAAAAACTGTACTATATAAAAAGGCTAGCCAAAGATTAATCACCTTTAATGGACTTAAAGTCGCGGTATTAGGATTGACTTTTAAACCTGGAACAGATGATTTAAGAGAAGCAGCCTCTCTTGAAAATATTCCTCTACTGTTAGAGCAAGGTGCTGATATTTATGCATTTGATCCAGTCGGTGCAAATAATTTTGCAAAAGTGTATCCAGAGGGAAAAAATAAGAACGGAAATATCACATATGTTACAGATATTGAACAAGCTTTAGAAGGAGCAAATGTTTGTTTTATCTTCACAGAGTGGGGAGAAGTGAAGGAACTAACTCCAGAGGTGTATAAAAAGTTAATGAGAACACCACTCATTTATGATGGAAGAAATATTTATGATGTTGGAGCAATGCAGGAAGTGGGCGTAGAATACCATTCTGTAGGCAGAAAATCAACAAATAGAGAACGTATTAAGGAGTTGAATGACGTTGAAATACAAGCCTCTAGATAATAGTAAAACATATCTTATTACTGGAGCAGCTGGTTTTATAGGATACTTTCTATCTGAAAAATTATTAGAGCAAGGCTGCCGCGTAATAGGTATTGATAATATAAATGATTATTATGATGTGAATCTTAAATATGCTCGTTTAGAGCGACTTAATCCATATGAGAAATTTACTTTTATTAAAGGTGATATTTCTGATAAGGATATGATTACTCAGATTTTTAAAGAGTACAAGCCTAATATTGTTGTAAACTTAGCGGCACAAGCAGGTGTAAGATATTCTATTGAAAATCCAGATGTATATATTCAAAGTAATGTTATCGGTTTTTATAATATTTTAGAAGCATGTAGAAATTATCCAGTAGATCATCTTGTATATGCATCATCTAGTTCTGTATATGGAGCTAATAAAAAGGTGCCATTTGAGGAAACAGATTTTGTAGATAATCCAGTATCACTTTATGCATCTACTAAGAAATCAAATGAGTTAATGGCACATACGTATAGTCATTTGTATAAAATCCCTGCAACTGGACTTCGTTTCTTTACAGTATATGGTCCTATGGGGCGTCCAGATATGGCGTATTTTGGATTTACTGATAAATATTTCGCTGGTGAATCGATTAAAATATTTAATAATGGTGATTTTGAAAATGATCTGTATCGAGACTTTACTTATATAGATGATATTGTTGAAGGAATTCAACGTCTTTTAAACAACCCATCTAAGGGTGATGTTGAACATAAGGTATTTAATATTGGAAATAATAATCCTGAAAAATTAATGGTATTTATCGAGACTTTAGAGAAAGCGTTAAGTAAAGCTTTAAGAAGAGAAGTTGTATTTGAGAAAGTTTTTGAACCTATTAAACCAGGAGATGTACCAGCTACGTACGCATCAACTGATTTATTACAGAAAGCTGTAGATTTTAAACCTAAAACTTCTATAGAAAGAGGTTTGCAGGAATTTTCTAATTGGTATGTAGATTATTATAAAGTGAAATAATCAAAATCTTACATTACTGTACAGGAAATATACTAGTTATAGAATCTCGTTCTTAGTATAATAGATTAAGTTAATATTTATGTTATCTGAATATTTATTTCGAATAATTGAAAGAAGAGGTCTATAGTAATGAAAAAGAAAATCCTATTATGGGTACTAGGGATTATAGGGGTAATGATTATAGGTGGAGGAGTATATGCCTATAATGTATATTCAAAAGTCTCAAAAACATTAGATGAAGTTCATAAGCCGTTAAAGCGTGATCAGGATAATAAACAAGAAGAAAAGATTAATAAATCTGAACCGGTTTCAATTTTACTATTAGGAGCAGATGAGCGCGGTGAAGACAAAGGGCGCTCAGACTCTTTAATGGTTATTACGTTAAATCCTAAAAATAATTCAATGAAAACAGTAAGTATCCCTCGTGATACGTATACAGAAATCGTTGGAAAAGGGAAAAATGATAAAATTAATCACGCATATGCATTTGGTGGCGTAGATATGTCTGTTTCAACTGTAGAAAAGTTCTTAAATATTCCTATTAACTATTATGTTGAGGTAAATATGGAGGGATTTAAGGATATTGTTGATGCAGTTGGTGGCGTAGATGTAAATAATGACTTAGAATTTACTGCAGATGGTCACCACTTTATTAAAGGGAATATACATTTAACGGGGGATGAAGCGTTATCGTTTACGCGTATGCGTAAAGAAGATCCTCGCGGCGACTTCGGACGTCAAATGCGTCAGCGCCAAGTAATGCAAGCTGTTATTAAGAAAGGCGCAACTTTCTCTTCTTTAACAAGTTATGGTGATGTATTAACAGCAATTCAAAAGAATGTGAAGACAAACTTAACGCAAGATCAAATGTTTGATATGCAAAAGAATTATAAAGATTGTCTGCAGAATAGTGAAGATATTCAAATCCCAGGTGACGGTCACAAAGCCGCTGATGGTATTTGGTATTACTATGTCCCAGAGGCAGCAAAACAAGATTTAACGAATAAGTTAAGAGCACATCTTGAAGTCACTAAGTAATATGTAATAACCCAATTCCTTTGGAAGGAGTTGGGTTTATTTTTGCATGGATTTATATTAGTATTATATATTGTGAGATTAATAGATGAGGTGAATCAATGAATAAGAAAGCGGTACTTGTCCTTGTTATTTTTGTATTGTTTGTTGCTTCGATTGTGAGTGGTAAATTGTACTGGAATAAGAAGATTGCGAATGCAACAGGACAAACGAGTGAAGTGACGAAAACAAAGACTGAAGTAAAAGATAGCGGAGCAAAGAAAGAAGAGAAAAAAGAAGAGAAAAAACAAGATGCGAAGTCATCTTTTAATGAGGCATACGCGAAGAACTTGCCAGATGTAGTGAAAGAGAAGTTAAAGAAAGCTGCTGAGGATAAAAAGGCAGTAAACCTTATTATTGTTGGTGATGAAGGTTCTTCATCTGAAAAAGGTGCTTGGGCAGCTAAGTTAACGGCTAATTTAGAAACTGCTTACGGTAAAGGTTTATGGAATGTGACTGTAAAGGAATATAAGGGTGAAAGCACAGAAGAGTTAATTGCGAATAAGCGTGATAAAGAAATTGCGAAAGAGAATCCAGATGTAATTTTATTTGAGCCACCATTTATTACTGATAACGGTAAAACTGGTAATGGAAACTCTGTCGCAAATACACAGAAGTTCGTTCAAGCACTTTCTACTAGTGCAAAGAGTGCTACGATTATGATTCAACCATCAAATCCAGTGTATGGTGCGAAAAATTATCCGAAAGCGATTGAAGCATTAAAACAATTTGCGACGCAAAATAATTATACATATATGGATCATTGGGCAGCATGGCCGGATGCTTCAACGAAAGCAATTTTACCATACCTACAAGAAGAATTCGGTTTCCCAAGTGCAAAAGGACATGACGTTTGGGCGAAGTATGTAACTGATTATTTTGTAGCTAAGTAATGAAGGAGAGATAAAAGGTGTACGAGTTATCGTATACCTTTTCCTTTTATAATTAAGATATTTGAAATAGTAGGAGGAAAACAATGAACTCAATCTTAATCTGCGGTGGAGCTGGCTACATCGGTTCTCACGCTGTGAAAAAATTAGTAGACGAAGGTTTATCTGTAGTAGTAGTAGATAACTTACAAACTGGTCATGAAGATGCAATTACGGAAGGCGCGAAGTTTTATAATGGCGACCTTCGTGATAAATCATTTTTAAGAGATGTTTTTAAACAAGAAAATATTGAGGCGGTTATGCACTTTGCAGCTGATTCTTTAGTTGGAGTTAGTATGGAGAAGCCCCTTCAATATTATAATAATAATGTGTATGGTGCCCTTTGCTTGTTAGAAGTGATGGATGAGTTTAAGGTAGACAAGTTTATTTTCTCTTCTACTGCAGCAACGTATGGTGAGGTAGATGTGGATCTTATTACTGAGGAAACGATGACAAATCCAACGAATACGTATGGAGAGACGAAGTTAGCAATCGAGAAGATGCTTCATTGGTATAGCCAAGCTTCTAATTTACGTTATAAGATTTTCAGATACTTTAACGTGGCTGGTGCAACTCCAAATGGTATTATTGGAGAAGATCATCGCCCAGAGACACATTTAATTCCTCTTGTGTTGCAAGTGGCTTTAGGTCAACGTGAGAAGATTATGATGTTTGGTGATGATTATAATACACCAGACGGTACTTGTATCCGTGATTATATTCATGTTGAAGATTTAGTAGCGGCTCATTTCTTAGGGCTTAAAGACTTGCAGAACGGCGGAGAGAGTGATTTCTATAACTTAGGAAATGGTAATGGTTTCAGTGTAAAAGAAATCGTTGATGCAGTTCGCGAAGTTACAAATCATGAAATTCCTGCTGAGGTAGCACCGCGCCGTGCGGGCGATCCAGCACGTTTAGTTGCTTCTTCTAAGAAAGCGAAAGAGAAGCTAGGATGGGATCCTAAGTATGTAAATGTTAAGACAATCATTGAACATGCTTGGAATTGGCATCAAAAGCAACCGAATGGATATGCTAAATAAATATAATAAGTGAAAGAGAGGGTATCGTCGACAAAATATGTTCGACAATACCCTCTCTTTTTTTATAGGATTTTTGCTATACTAAACTGTACTATAATACATGATGGAAGGAGGAGAATAATGAAAATACTTGTGGTTGATGATGAATCGAGTATTCGTAATTTGATTCGGATGCAGTTGGAGATGGAAGGTTATGAAGTATTGGCAGCGGCTGATGGGAGAGAAGCTTTAGAGAAATGGAATGAAGGGCCGGATGTATTGATTTTGGATGTTATGCTTCCGGATACGGATGGGTATGAGTTGCTTCGTTTGTTCCGTGAGAGGGATAGGGATATTCCGGTGCTTATGTTAACGGCAAAAAGTCAGATGAATGATAAGTTGCTTGGATTGCAGCTTGGTGCTGATGATTATGTGACGAAGCCATTTAATTATGCGGAGCTTATTCTTCGGGTTAAGAATATGGCGCGGCGTGTAAAGAAGACGGATGCGGCTGTAAGTCATGAAGTAATTGAGGCTGGAGAGATCGTGATTTGTCCTAAGGAAAGAAAGGTACATGTGAGTGGACAAGAGATTCAGTTAACGTACCGAGAGTTTAATTTATGTCAGTTATTTGTTTCAAATCCGCAGCGTGTGTTTATGAGGGATGAGTTGCTTGAGAAAGTATGGGGATTTGAGTATATCGGAAATACGAGAGCAGTTGATATTATGGTGCAGAGACTTCGCAAGAAGCTTGGGACGAGTGGAGAATATATTAAGACAATTTATGGCGTTGGCTATAAACTGGATTGTTAAGTGGTGATGGTATGTCTTTAAAGCGAAATATGGTGTTTGGAATAGTTGGGCTGTTAATTCCGATTTTTGTTCTTTTATATGCAGTTGTTTATATTACGTTAGAAAAGAATATGTATCATAACGCAGCAGATTCTTTAGAAAAGTTAAGTGTAGAAGCACAAATTTATACGATGAATTATTTAGAGAAGGAAGCAGAAGTGGATACGCTTGGTCCGAATTCACTTTTAATTGCGTCGTATTTAGCGAAGCGTATGGATGTCCGTGTGCAGATGATTGGGAAGAATGGCGATGTTGTTGCAGATACACAAAAAGGAGCATTGCTTCACCGTAACATCGACATTGAGAGTTCCTTGAAGGGGAAAAAGTCTTATGTTTTCGAGGAGGCGGATCCCGCTCCCATTCTTTTGTTTTCAAGCCCAGTATATTATGGAAACGATGTCATTGGAAGTATTCGTTTTATAAATGAGTTAACGGGTGAGAAGGAAGTTTTAACAAATGTGAGTTGGACGTTCTTAATGACATCTCTTTGCCTAGTTGCTACCGGTATTTTCTTTGCAATTCGTTTGGCAAAGTCTCTTCATAAACCAATTGATCAGTTGAGACAAATGGCACAGAGGCTCGCGAATGGTGATTATAAGAGTAAGATTGAGTTAAATGAGTACGTGGAAATCGCTCAGCTTTCAGCATCTTTTAACGCGATGGCCGATGGAATTGAGCTGCATATTAAGCAATTGCAGGAGGAGAAAGAGAAGCAGAAAGATTTCCTAGACCGCATTACGCATGAGCTAAAAACACCGCTAACGGCAATTATCGGTTATGTTGATTTAATTCCGAAGTTACAATCGAAAGAAGATGTACAGGAAAGTCTTCGTTATGTGGCTGTGGAAAGTGAGCGGTTATTATCACTTGTAGAGGAACTGCTTAAGTCCTCGAAATATGGAACGAGTACGTTTGAAGTGTCTCCTACAGTTGTGAATATAAAGGAATTGGCAGAAGAAGCAGTTTCAATTGTGAAACCCCGTCTAAATCAGTTTGAAATTGAAGTGATAAATGAGTTAACAGATGTACATGTTGTGGCGGATTTTGATAAGACGAAGCAAATTTTCTTAAATGTACTTGATAATGCAATTAAGTATAGTGATGCTTCGCACATTCGTATGAATGTAATTGTGAATGAGCAGGAGGCGAAGGTTTTTGTTCATGATGATGGGATCGGTATAGATGAAATGGTGCTTGCAGAGTGGAATGAGTCTCCGAAAGGAAAAGCACTTCCTTCTAGTTACGGGAATGGGTATGGTTTGTATATTTGTCAGGAGATTATGAATAAGCAGGGCGGAAGCATGCGGATTGAGAGTAATGAAGAAATAGGTACTACAATATTCATTACATTTTTGCTTCCGAGAAGGATGGAAGATATAAAAAACTTGAAAGCGGTTAAATGATACATTTATGAAACAATTATGCGGTATTTTCGAAACAACGTTTTTTTATCTTGGAGGTAGGCAGAAATGAAAAGGCTATCATTTCAAATTCTTATGTTTGTCATTTGTATGATTGTTTCTCTTGTTTTGTTTTATGTTATGGAGAAGCAAATATATAATCGAATCAACATTGTAAATGATAAACAAGCCGTTTTACAAAGGGTGAATGAATCTCTTCCAATTGAAGTGAAAGTAAGACATGAAAAGTGGGGAGAAATCGTTGTAACGGATGAAGTTCGTTTGCATACAATTGTTTCATTCTTTGACCGAATTCGAATAGAGCCTGGGGACGTTAAGAGCCAAGAACAAGTATTTACTGGAGAAGTAACGTACTTGAATGGACATAAGCGTACTTTTGCAGTAGGTGACTTGTTCCAGTATGGGGAAAATGTATACGGAAAGAATGGCATGGATCCGATGATTTCAGCACTTCAAACGTATTTATTAAGCCTGTATTACACACCAGAGCGTATTAGTGATTTCTTTGCTTCAGCAAAGGATGTCGTAGTACGTCAAGGTGATGTGGTACGTACTATCAATCTTACGCACATACTTGATTCTATTCGATACGCAAAGCAAATTACAGATTACGGAGAAATTCAGAAGTTATTACAATCGCAGAATGAACCGATTGCTTATATTACAGCTTATAAAACAGGTAAGCGTGTAAAGAATGATCGTGAAGATATTCTTACGATTTCTGTGTATCCATCGTACTTTGTTGTGCAATATCTCGGTGATAATAACGGAAATGTCATGTATATGAAAAGCTCTCTAGCAGAGTTATTCGTAAAGGAGAATGCGTCATGAGAAAGATAGCCTTTTTCTTCTTTTTGCTAGTAATTGGAGGAGCGATGTCTAGTTGCTCTCGAGATACAACCTCTATTAAATATAGTAAAAATGGTCTCCCTATTTTGGATGATCGTCATATTGTTGCGTATGTAGCGGCTCGTGAGGAAGTTGGTGAAGCGTTACTTTCATCATTTTGTAAGCCGCGCGGATGTACGTATGAATTTATTCGTCTTTCAACAGAAGAACTTCTTCGTAGAGTGGAAGAAGAAGCCGGAAATCCGAAGGCGGATATTATTATTGGCGGTACAGTAGATGCGCATCAAATGATGAAGCAAAAAAATCTTTCTATTCCTGTGATAAGCCAACATGCAAATCGTATTTCAAAAACTGTTAAAGATAAAGATGGTTATTGGTACGGTTATGAAGTGGAGAAGCTGGCAATTGCGATTAATAAAGAGCGGTGGAACGAGGAAATAGCGCCGCTCGGTCTCTCGTATCCGTTAAGATGGAAAGATTTATTGAATCCAGTATATAAAGGAAAGATTGTCATGCCCGATCCAAATGTTTCAGGTACAGCATATACGTTTTTTCAATCACTTATTGATACGTTAGGTGAAGAGGAAGCGAAGGAATATGTGAAGAATCTGGCGGAACAAGTTGGAGAAGTAACAGTGAATGGTTACATCCCAGCAGAACTTGTTGCGAGCGGTGAATATATGATAGGCATCAACTTTATGGGAGATCAGAGAATGCTTCAAAAACAAGGTTTTCCGATTTTAAGTAACGAACCTGAGCAAACAGGGTTATCTGTTAATGCGATTTCTAAACTAAAACGTGCACCGAGTGGTATTATTGCGGATTTATTTATTGATTATTGTTTATCAGAAGAAGCGGGGCATATTTTAGAAAAAGTGTCGTTTGGCGTACCAACGATGTTTGCGAAGAATGAGAAAGAAATAGAAGGACAGCCGGTTAGAAGGACGAACCAAAATATATCAAATAGCGGAATAATTGAGATATGGAATAGACAGCGTCTCTCTCTGAAGTGAGAAAAGGAGACGAAAATATATGTTTAAATGGCTCAAGCCAGCACCTGCAATTGAAAGATTGCCAGCGGATATGATCGACCGTGTATATCGATTACTACGTATTCGTGTGTTAATCGGGATTTCAGTTGGATATGCTGCTTATTATTTAGTTCGTAGTAACTTTACGTTATCAAGTACGTATTTAGTACAAGAATATGGTTTTAGTACAGCTGAAATTGGTCTACTAGGTTCAGTAATGGCAATTGTTTATGGATTTAGTAAGTTCTTTATGGGGAATTTATCAGATAAAGCTTTCGCCCAGCGCTTTATCGCAGTCGGTTTATTCTTATCAGGGCTTGTAAATATTTGTTTCGGTTTTGCCTCATCATTTGGGATGATTGTTACATTACTTGTTGTTAACGGTATTGTGCAAGGTATGGGAGCACCACCTTGTAGTATTGTTATGACGAAATGGTTCTCGAAGAAAGAACGTGGTACGAAAACAGGTCTTTGGAATATTTCACACAACGTTGGTGGAATGCTTGTGCCACCACTTGTCGGAATTGGCGTAGGTATTTTCGGTGAAAATCATTGGCAAGGCGGCGTGTTTATTTTCCCTGCGATTATCGCAATGGTAATTGCAGTGCTTGTTTGGATCAATGCGAAGGATACACCAGAATCTGAAGGTCTTCCTCCAATTGATGAGTATCGTAATGACTATGAAAATCTTGAAAAAGCAGATAATGCTAACAAGATGTCACCAAAAGAAATTTTAATGAAGTATGTAGTGAAAAATAAATTTGTATGGTTCTTATGTATTGCGA
Source organism: Bacillus sp. BF2-3 (assembly GCF_008368795.1). Lineage (NCBI taxonomy): Bacteria > Bacillati > Bacillota > Bacilli > Caryophanales > Bacillaceae > Bacillus > Bacillus sp. BF2-3. The sequence goes on along the minus strand of NZ_QOSA01000019.1, from coordinate 85,630 downwards.
ATGCTTTTGTTTATTTAATTCGTTTCGGTGTTATTAACTGGGTTCCACTTTATTTAACGACAGTTAAAGGATTTTCAAAAGCAGAAGCGCATGCGGCATATGCAATCTTTGAAGGTATGGCAATTCCAAGTTCATTAATCGTTGGTTTTTTAAGTGATAAATTATTTAAAGGAAAACGTATGCCATTATGTATTATTAGTATGGTTGGAGTTGTTATTGGTACGTTTATATATTGGCAAGCAACTAGCGTACTTGTTGTAAGTATTGCAGTTTCTATTATCGGTTGTTTAATTTATGTACCACAGTTCTTAATCGGTTTAAGTGCGATGGAATTAGTACCGAAATTTGCAGTAGGTACGACAGTTGGTATGTGTGGTCTATTCGGTTATGTAGGCGGAAGTCTTGTAGCTAACGCAGCAATTGGTGTTATTGTTGATAGTTCTGGCTGGGATGGTTGTTTCATCTTACTATTAACAGGAGCGGTTTTATCAACAATCTTCTTATTTATTGTTCAACGTGGACATGAGAGAAAAGATCCTAAAGTAGCATAATATTTTGTTTGAAAAAGCTATCCAATTATCATTTTGGATGGCTTTTTCTATATAATATAATCTTTTCTTAAATCTATCTTAAAAGATATAATGTCATATTTCTAATCATTGGAATTTTTGTTACAATATAAATGGATGTGTAAAACTTTGTAAAAAGATTGTAATAATATGTATTTTGTTTTCAGAAAGTTTTATACAATTTTTATATTAAACTATTAAGTTATAAAAAAGGAGCGGTAATATGTTACCAAATACGGTTCGTACTCCAAACAAGAAGAAGAAATGGATTATTATTGGGGTTATTGCACTAATTGTTATTGTAGCGGCAATTAATATTTTTGTTATGCAAGGTAAGAAGAAGGGTGCATCAACAAATGCTGATGCTGTAAGTTTTGAGAAAGTGACAGAGCGTAAGCTGAATAATACGAAGTTAATTTCTGGTCAGGTGAAGCCTGGTAATATTGAAAGCTTCTATGCAGATCCGGCCAAAGGGAAAGTGAAAGATATTGAGGTAAAAGAAGGGCAAGAGGTAGAGAAAGGCACGAAGTTATTCTCTTATGATAATGAAGAGATTAACCTTCAAATGAAGCAAGCTGAGCTTGATCAGAAGATGGCGGATATGCGTTATGATCAAGGAAAAAAGAAGATTGATTCGTTAAAGAAAGAAATTAAGAAGGCGAAAGATAGCGGAGCTGGGAAAGAAGTAACAGATCCGATGGAAGAGCAAGTAAACGAGTTAGAGATAGGACAAAAAACAATTGACCTTGAGAAAGAAAAAGGAAAGTTGCAGAAAGAAGAGTTAAGTAAGAAGCAGAAAGAACTTACGATTTATAGCAATTTTGCTGGTGTTGTTCAAAAGTTAGATAAAGATGCGGCACAAAGTTCATCTCAAGCGTTAGGTGGTCAAGGAAAAGCGTTTTTACAAGTAGCTTCTAAAGATCCATTCCAAGTTCAAGGTACGTTAACTGAGCTTCAAAAGTCACAAATCCAAAAAGATCAAACATTCACTGTAACTGCAAAAGCAAATAATAAGAAGAAGTGGACAGGTAAGATTACAGAGGTAAGTGAGTTCCCAACAAGTGCAGAGATGGCGCAAGCTGGCGGCATGGGTGAAGCAACTCAAAATATGTCTCAGTATACATATAAAGCAAGTCTTGATAGTCAAGATGGTTTATCTCCAGGTTATCATGTTTCATTGCAAGTAAACTTAGAGAATAAGAAGATGATTGCTGTCCCAAGTAAGAGCATTGTAGCAAAAGGCGATGATGCATTTGTTTATGTTGAGGATAAAGGGAAGCTTCGTAAACAAAATGTGAAAAAAGGTTCTACTGATGGAGATTGGACAGAGGTTGTAGAAGGCGTAACAGTGGGGCAAAAGGTGGTTAAAAATCCTTCCGACGATGTGTATGACGGAATGGAAGTGAAAGAGAAATGATTACGTTAAATCATATTGCTAAAACGTATTATCAAGGAAAATTGGCAGTGCCGATTTTACACGGTATTAGTTTAACGATTCAGAGCGGTGAGTTCGTTTCGATTATGGGACCTTCTGGTTCTGGTAAGTCGACGCTTATGAATATTATCGGTTGTTTAGATCGTCCAACAGAAGGTGAATATATGCTGAATGACGTGAATATCTTAACAGCAGACGAGTCAAAGCTTGCTTTAATTCGTAATGAATATATCGGTTTTGTGTTTCAGCATTTTAATTTGCTGCCGCGTCTTTCCGCAGTGGAAAATGTTGAGCTTCCGCTCGTATATGGTGGCGTGAAGAAAGCGGAGCGTCGCAAGCGGGCTTTGGAGGCGTTAGGTAAAGTTGGATTGGCAGATCGCGTGCATCATTTACCAAATGAGTTATCAGGTGGACAGAAGCAGCGTGTAGCAATTGCAAGAGCGATTGCAAATAATCCAACGTTCATTATGGCCGATGAACCGACTGGTGCACTTGATACGAAGTCTGGTGAGCAAGTTATGGATATTTTCACGAAGCTTAATGCAGAAGGTACGACGATTGTTATGGTTACGCATGAAGAGGAAGTAGCAGCGTATTCTTCCCGCCGCATTGTACTGCGAGACGGGAAAGTTACAGAAGATAGAAGGTGTGCGGTATGAGTTTACTAGATAGTATAAAAATTGCCTTATCTTCTATTTTAGCTCATAAACTACGTTCTGCTCTTACGATGCTCGGTATTATTATCGGGGTAGGTTCGATTATTACTGTCGTTGCAATTGGGCAAGGCGGGGAAGCGATGTTGAAGTCGAAATTCGCAGGTTCTGGTGGTAATAACCTTATGCCAATTCAATTTAAAACAGATATTAATGATGAATTTGCTATAGGTGGATTTGAAATACCGAAGTTAACGGAAGAGGATATTTTGGAAGTAAAACAAGTGAAAGATGTTTCACACGTTATTACAACAAATTCGACGACAGAGACACTTGATGTAAATGATAAAAAAGCAAGGCTGAATGTTATTGGACTTGATAATGAATATTTTGCGGTTAATAAAGTAAAGGTTGTAAAGGGCCGCTCCTTAAATGAATCAGATATTTCTCACGCGAATAACGTTGTGATGATTAGCACAAAAACAGAGGAGACGTTATTTAAGGACGTAAACCCAGTTGGACAAATTATTGAGATGAAGGGACAGCCAATGCAAATTATTGGTGTGTATACATCTGATAATGAGTTTATGGGATTTGAAATGGAAGAAGCGTTAATCCCTCTTACATTATGGCCTGTTTTATACGGAACTGATGATATTCAAAATATCGCCATTCAAGCTAAAAATGTAGACAATTTAGAAGCAGCAGGGAAACGAGCTGTTGATGTATTAAATAGTCGTAAGCCAAGTGAAATCCCAGGTAAATATGAACTGGTGAATTTAAAAGAACTCCAAGAAAATGTTTCTAAAGTAACTAGCATCATGACGATGATTATCGGTGGTATCGCTGGTATTTCATTAGTCGTTGGTGGTATTGGTGTTATGAATATCATGCTTGTATCTGTAACGGAGCGTACGCGCGAAATTGGGATACGTAAAGCGCTTGGAGCAACGCGTAGTAAAATTTTATTACAGTTTTTAATTGAAGCAGTTATGTTGACGCTTCTAGGTGGTTTAATCGGAATTGGCCTTGGGTATGGCGGAGCATATATCGTTTCTACATTCGCAAAATGGCCACCACTCGTTTCATGGGAAGTTGTCGTTGGAGGCGTACTGTTCTCGATGACACTTGGTATTATTTTCGGATTAATTCCAGCAAATAAAGCTGCGAAATTAGATCCAATTGAAGCATTGCGTTATGAGTAATTAATAGTGTAGTAGAACTACACATTACCGTTCTAGTGGGCGGTTCGTAGCCTCTTGCGTGAGGAAGTGAACCGCCCGTTAGAACGGGTTATATAAATAGAAGGAGGCGTTATAATGGAAGCTAATTTGAATACGCAAAAAGTTGGTGGAGAAAAGCCATCATTGTTCGGAATGATCACTTCTCCTGGAGTGCAGTTCGAAAGAATGAAAACGAGTAATGCAGTTTGGGGAGCGTTTTGGCTACTTGTTTTATTAGGTGGACTTATTGGGGGATTTGCTGCTTATGTATATTCTCTAACACCTGAAGCAATTGAGCTCAATAAGGAGTTAGGTGTTACTGTTTCAGCTGGAATGACATATGGTATGGGATTCGGTGTAGGTGCTCTTGGTATGGGATTTAGTTTCTTACTAAGTGCTGTAGTGTATAAAGTATTAATGGTGTTTATGAGCAATGATACTTCTTATAAAAAATTATTGGCGATTACTGTATATTCAAGTGTTATTTCATTAATTGGTGTATTAATAAATATAATTTTAGCTTATATTTTAGGTGGATCGGGTCAAGAAATGTACACTGGCCTAGGACCAATTTTCGCCTCGAGTAGTGGTGTTGTAAAAGGTATTGTAAGTAAATTTGAAGTGTTTACAATTTGGGGATATGTAGTTACATGGCTAGGTCTTCAAATTACAGCAGGTTTGACTAAAAAGCAGGCAACAATTATTACTATTGTTTTCTTTGTTTTAACTCTTGGAATCGGAGCTTTACAAGGTATGTTCCAATAAGGAAATAAGATAGAAAAGGTGGCTCTTCCAAGAGTCACCTTTTTTATTTTTACCCCTATTTCAAATACCACCAACAAAATTTCAAATACTATCTAGTTTAATTTCAAATTCCGTCGGTAGTATTTGAAATTACTCACAGTGAAATTTTTTCTTTATTTTTATATTGTGAAGGTACCGCGGAATACTAGAAAGGTATACCTTTTAGAAACGGGTACTGTGTGAAGCCAGCGACTTTTAAAGAGGCAGTTGTTTTGTATGAAGGGATGATTGTAAATCAAATAAAGAAATTAGGTATTCGTAAAGATTATGAAGAGTATTATCAATGTGGTTTAATCGGTCTTTGGCATGCGTATGAAAGATTTGATGAAAAGAAGGGGTATTTCCCTGCATATGCAGTTGTCACGGTGCGAGGTTATATATTAGAGAGATTGAAGAAAGAGTTCGCAGTGCAGGAGAGATGTGTATGTGTAGGAGAGTATGAGGATATCTTTCATTTTGAGGACGTTGAAATAAGAGTGAAGGATTTTATGAGCGTGTTAGATGAGAAGGAGAAGTATATTATTTTTGAACGTTTTTTTGTAGGGAAGACGATGGGAGAAATCGCTTTAGAGACGGAAATGACATATTATCAAGTAAGATGGATGTATCGGCAAGCACTCGAGAAAATGCGAGATAGTGTAAAAGGATAAAAATAGAAAATAGAATGGAAGGTAAGGAAATACTACCTTCCATTCTATTTGTTATTAAGGTGATGAATCTTGCATGTTCATTTGGGATAATACATATCCAGCTTTCCATAATTGCTGGCTTAACTTATGGGGACTAATTTGTATCGTTACGGTAGCTCCGTTTGAAAAATGAATTTTAGCTCGTTTAGCTTTTTTGAAAAACTCTATTGTATGAACATGTTTGAAGAAAAGCCAAATACAATTTGGAGAAGCAGGAGATTCTGTTGGGAAAGCACAAATATATTCTCTATGATTGATCGGAATTGGAACGTTTTGTTTAAATTTAAATTTTGTTTTTACAGCATTACGTCTCCCTTGATAAGTAGAATGAATATTTGTTAGACAAGATTTCTGTATAAGTTGGAGAGCAGTTTGACAGGAGTAAAGATGGTTTCCGCTACTGTCGATAAGTTTTGTACGATAATAAGGGTGATTGTATGGAACAAGCATCATAGTAGAACTAGAAATAATAATGTTATTTTCATCATTCATGATTTTAAGTCCTCCCTTATGAAATTAATATTTCGAATATAATTATATACGGAATAAGTAAACTCGGTGTTAATATTTTGTTTTGTATTGTAAATTTTGTCTATTCGTTTACAATCAATAGGTGATAGTCTTTCTAATTTGCATCGCTTGTACATATATATGAAAATAGAAAAGAGTAGGCGGTGATATAGTATGAAGAAAAAGTATATTATTATGGCTTTAGTTGTCGTTCTCCTAGTATATTTAGCAAACAGTAATCCGAGTAAGGGCGAATATACAGAATGGGCAGCGAAGCAGTTTATGAAGCGTAATGATGTGAGTAAGAAGCTAGATGAAGTTCAAAAAGAGAATGAAGAGGGTCTCCTTGGCGACTTGGCATCGGCCGGTAAAAAGTTAGCGAAAAAGTATGTTGAGCCACAAGTTGGGTTATTAATTGATCATTATACGAAGCGAAATGATTATATATTCTTCTCAACATATACGACTGAGTTTGATATAGGTGAAGAACATTATAAGTACGTATGCGTCGGTTTCTCAAAGATTTTTATTCCGATTGAAATGCCGAAGAAAAAAGACGAATCTGCAAAATGATGCAGATTCGTCTTTTTCATTTTATAGAGTAATTGGAACTTCAGATACATTTTTTTCTACAAGGCGAGCTCCCTTTTTTCGTGTATTTTCATCAATGGATGAAAATACAGATGAGGCGAGGATTGTATCCATTACTTGATTTACGACTTGTGCATCGATTGGTGTGATGGGCGTATCGATAGAAAAAACGACTGTTTTTCCATCTTCTTTTGCGAAAATCAACTCTAGTACTTGCATGTGTTATTCCCTCCTTTGTATTTATCAAGCTATTTATGGGATTCGGGTCTGCCGGTTAAATTGCGGTCTAATAATCAGCGGGGATGAATAAAATCCCCACTGATCCGAGTTTTACTTTATAGTTTAGAAAGATCTGATGTGCTTACAAGTTGTACAGCGTGAAGTGGTGATGCTTGTAAGGAAGCTAGAGCATGAGCTACATTGTGTACTTGATCTAAGCTCGCATTTGTTTTAACACGTTTAAATTGTTTGCTCTTGAAAACTGTTTTTCCGTTCTTATCTAATCCGTTGTTTAAGACAAGACGTAAAGTTAAATCCATTACGATTGTTTCAATTGCCATGTGTATCACCTCCTTTCACTTTATAAATAGGGTACAAATGTCATGTTTTGGCGTGAAATTTTTTCTTTTTTTTGGTACCCTTAAAAGATTAAGAGAGGAGAATTCTGGATAATGAATCGTAAATGGTTATTTTGGATTCCTGTATTACTATGGATGGGGCTGATTTTCTATTCTTCGGCACAACCATATAAAAAGCAGGATATGCGTTCAGATATTGAACAATATGTAAATGTTGAATTTGTGAAAGAGCATTTTTCATGGGTATCTATCGATTATGGTGGAGGAACCCCTGTTAGTATTGCGAATAAAGGTGTAGGCGGATTTATTGAGTTTTTCCTTCGTAAAGGTGCTCATTTTATGGTGTTCTTTATGCTAGGTTCATTGATTTATTACGCTTTTCATCGATCAGGTTATTCGAGGAAAAGATGTTTTATATATGCCCTTCTTTTCGTTGCGGGTTATGCAACATTTGATGAAATTCACCAATGGTATACGGGAGACCGTACACCAATGTGGCAAGATTCATTACTTGATACGTGCGGCGGATTAACGGGAATTATAATAAGTAATTGGTTTTGGAATAGAAAAAAGCGCTAATCTCATTTCGAGATTAGCGCTTTTTTTGCGGGGAGTAAAACCTCCACTGATTAAAGTTTCACTTTATACACCAAGTAATTCTTTTAGTTCGTCTGTTGATAGTTCAGTCATCCAGCTATCGCTTGTGATGACCGCATTGTTTAGAGATTGTTTTCTTTCTAGCATTTCATCAATTTTTTCTTCTAATGTTCCTGTTGTAATAAGTTTGTGAACATGAACAAATCGTTTTTGACCAATGCGATATGCGCGGTCTGTTGCTTGATTTTCCACAGCTGGATTCCACCAACGATCGTAGTGAATGACATGGTTGGCAGCGGTTAAGTTTAATCCTGTTCCGCCAGCTTTTAAGGATAAGATGAAAATGTCATACGTTCCGTTTTGGAACTCCTCAATCATCTTGTCGCGATCTTTTTTCGGCACACTACCGTTTAAGAAGAGGACACGCTGGCCGAATTTTTCTTCTAGCACACGTTTTAGCATGTTCCCCATGCCGATGTATTGAGTGAAGATGAGGCAACTTTCATTTTGATCTTTTATATTTTCGATGAGCTCCATTAACGTTTTTGTTTTCATAGAACGTTCAACGACATTTTGTGGCTCTTCTTCTTTTAAATAAAGAGCTGGATGATTACAAATTTGTTTTAGCTTGTTCAGCATAAGTAATATAAAGCCGCGTCTTTCAATTCCACTTAATCCCTCAACATTTTGCAGTGTATCTTGAACAAGTTGTTCATATAAGGAAGCTTGTTCACCAGTAAGGGGACAGTAAGCTTTTTGTTCTTGTTTATCTGGTAAATTTAATGCGACCGTTTGATCTTTCTTCGTTCGGCGCAGTAAAAATGGTGAGATAAACCGTTGAACTTGCTGGATTTTTCCTTCATCACGATCCTTTTCAATTGGTGTGACGAAGCGGCGTTGGAATTGCCCTAAGCTTCCGAGATATCCATGATTAATAAAGTCGAAAATGGACCAAAGTTCAGCGAGGCGATTTTCCATCGGCGTACCAGTTAAAGCGATTTTGTGATTTGCTTGTAAGTTTCGTACTGCTTTCGACTGTTTCGTATGTGGGTTCTTAATATTTTGTGCTTCATCCAAAATAACAGCATCCCAGCATAATGAAGTTAGTTCTTCCTCATCGAGTTGGGCCAATGCATAAGATGTTAATACAACATCTGCTGATTGAAGGAAATCTTCAAAAGAATTGCCCTTATCTCTATTACTTCCGTAATGTAATTGAACACGTAAATTCGGTGCGAAACGCTCAAATTCTTTTTGCCAATTTCCAAGAACAGATGTCGGCGCTACGATTAATGCAGGGCCTGTTTTGAGATTATTTTCTTTTATATATAGTAAGTAAGAGATTGTTTGAATACTTTTCCCGAGTCCCATATCGTCAGCTAGCAATGCTCCAAATCCAAGCTTTCGTAAATATAACAACCATTCAATGCCGTGTTGTTGATACGGACGAAGTGTTGCGTTTAGTGAAGCAGGGACATCTACTTTTGGAATATCTCCAATATGAAGTAGCTTTTGGAATAGTTCCTCATAATATCCATCTAGTTCGATTTCAATATCAGTAAACGGACTATCATCTTCTACAATTTCTGTTTCAGCCGTATTTGATAAATGTTGCTGCAGGACATCTTTCATCTCTAGTCCGTATTTATCGGCACGGTTCATGAGTTTCCTTACTTCTTCGATAAAGGCTGGATCTAGTCGCATCCATTGACCGTTTATATTAAATAGACGTTTGTTTTGTTCAACGAGTTCGAAAAATTCGCTTTCTGATAAGTCAATGCCATTCGTAGAAATGCGCCAGTCAAAATTAACGAGCGTATTCATACCGAAGAACGATTGTGTTTGTACTGTATTTTGCTTCAGTTGAACACGTAATTTCGGTTTTGTTGCTTTTAAATTTTGCCACCATGATGGTAGTAAAATTGTAATGCCGGCTGCAAGTAATTCATTGCTTGCTTCTGTTAAGAAGTTCCAAGCTTCTGTTTCAAAGAGCTCATTTCGGAATGTATCTCCTTCTTTTAACCACGGTATGAGCTTACTAAAACCTTCTTGTGTTTCTGTAATCCGTTCTTCGTAATCGTGCCATCTTTTCGGTAAGGAATCGATGTTTTCATATACATATATGCGATGCGCCCCGCGCTTTGGTGTCACGATTGTTTCAAGTTTCCACATTTCAAATTCTTCTTGTGGTTCTTGCAGTCTTAGTCCGATTGTAAACGGAAGATCATCTTCAATATAACCAATTTTTCGAAGCCAATCTTCTTCATGTAGTGCTGTTTCCAATTGTCTTTTCGTAAAGTCGTAATGTTCATATAGTCTTTTAGCATCTTCCCAGCCGTCATTTGAGCGATTGTCTTGTAATATGCTTTCATTAACTGCTGCTGAGAAAAGAGATGCTAATGTGTCATCTTCAATTGGCGTATTTTGAACTTTCCAAGATGGTTGCTTGGGCCAGTGCTCCATATCTGGTACGAAGCTACCGCTCGTAAAGGCATCCCATAATTCATTTGCATCCTTTGTAAGTGCTGTAATAGGGCCGTTCAGTTGAATATGTGCAAAGGAATTCATCGGTTTGTTTGCAATGTATTCAAAGGCTTGTGCATTTGTTAGTAGCACACCTTGTTTTCCTTCGAAGGTTGCTTCTTTTAGAAACGTACCGTAGAAAGAAGTGGAGTGCCATGTGAATGCATTTCGTTTCCAACTTGTTACGGATAATGGAGTACCGCTGTCATCTTCTCCCCAAAGGAACCAACCTTGACTAACATGCTGGAGCCTAATTGTTACTTCAGTTTGATTGATCATCGATTAATTTTCCTTTCCGTAATTCCTCTTGTAGTGCACGCAGACGTGAATGGAGATTGGCGATGTGAATAATGAAAGCATCCCATTCATCGGTGCGTTTTAATCGTTTATATAATGTACGTAATTTCTTTAAGTAACGAACTGCGCGTCTATATGATTTACGATTTCGTTCTTCAATTGCTTCTACAGCAGCAAGATGATAAAGAGGAAGTGCTGCTTCTGGTGCTTCTTTCTCAATATCTTTCAGTGGTTCTTTTAACAGTTCAATTGCTTCAAACCCATATAAGAGATGAAGCTCTGCCCATGTGTGATACTGTTTTTTCGCGAGTACGTACTGTTCATAGTTTGTGAAACTATACGGTAATAGTTCTTGTAAAATCATTTCAAAACCAGCTTGTTCATTTGTATGTGTTGCGTATGTTTCATACATGATTACAAATAGCCGAACGATATCTTTTATAAAAATCGTATTTTCGTGATCTTGGAGCGTTTTCTTTACTTGTTTATACGTAAAGGAAAGCCAGTTTTTTGCACGATCCCACTGCATGGCACTTAATAGTTCTTCTAACCAATAGAAGTATAGACTCACAACAGAAGCAGGCTGTTTTTTTAGTAAGCCCATCGCTAGTAGATCTTCTTCATTTAAAAAGAGAAGGTGAGAAGACGCTAATGCTTTAGATAGTGGATTGATTTTCGTATCGATTCGTTTTTCTTCCTCTTGTATTTTCTCTTTATTGTTTAAAAGTTCACTCCATATGTGGCGATAAATGAAAAATCGCTCTTGTGTATAAGCGTCGGTAGAGAAGAATACTTCATGAACAAGACGAGCTGTTTCTTGCAAAATTATTTCAGACTCTGAAGGAATCGCTTCTGATTGTAAGTCCCGAACGATGGATTCCACTTTGTCTACAAATAGGCGAACGACATTAACAGGTTGGTGATAAGAATACGTTTTGTTTGCTTCGAATGCCTGGATTTCTTCTAATAATTTTTGAAAGCAGTAAAGTGCTGCATGTAACCTGAATAATTCATGTATGGCGATGACGCGCGGAGCTTTCCGCTCAAGCTTCGTATAGAAATCTGTAAAGATACTCATAAGAAAATACATTTGTTTATAAGTAAGGCGAGCTTGTTCTTTTTTAAATGATTCATATTCTTTTTCAAAATATGATTCCCAACTTTTATAATCCGTTTCTTCAAAAGCTGATGATTGCAATACTTGTCTTGCAGTTCGAATAGGAGGAAGGGAAGGTTTCGTATTATTTTTAAATAAAGTTAATACATCTCCTACTTGCCCGAAACTAGACGCTGCAGATAGTAATACAGCGAGCATATGCTCACATTGTGTTGGTGCGAAGCAATCACAATAACTTTCAGCGACATTACGAATCGGAATATGAACGCTATATACGTTGCCTTCCGCATCTACAGTTCCTGATAGTGTATAACCATCAAAGTCAACGTTGTAGACAACACCACTACGATATAGGTGCCGAGCTGTAGCGACATGTTCCTGATCAGCTGTTTGCTGTGGATCTAGTCCTTGAACGAACTCATTCGCAATCATCATAATTTCATCTTTCGTAATTGAGTGTTGCAGCATAATATTCCTCCGTACACATATTTCTTTCCTTTACCATTATAAACAAAAAATGCTCAAAACAGAAAAAATGAAATTTGGATTACATAACTTGAAAATCATGGTAATATATAAAATGTTAATTTCATATATGAATATATATGTATAGGAGGAGAAATGATTTGTCAGATTTACAGACGAAGTTAGGTAGTGGAATGAATAAGTTACAAGAAGGAATAGAACAAGGGAAAATGAAGTTGCAAGTTGCACAAGAAATTGCTCAATTGAAAAAGGGAATGCAAGTGCAAATGCAGAAAAAAGCAGAGGTTCTATTAGAGGTTGGACAGCAAGTGTATGTTCAATTAAGAGGAAGTGGAGTAAATGAAGCGAGCTTAAAAGAAATGATTGCTCCAGTTCAAGAATTTGATGTAGCTATTTATCAAGCAAGAAAGCGCATTGTTGAATTGCAAAAACAACAAGGTGAAAAAGCTACATGTGAATGTGGTGGACCTTTATCAATAAATGATAAGTTTTGTGGTTCGTGTGGAAAGCCTAACCCGATGTTAGCAGTAGAAAATGAAGGTGAAACGGTAAATTGTATTTCATGTAATGAGCATATCGATAAAAACTCTACTTACTGTCCAGTTTGTGGAATTAAGCAAAGTGGGGAGTGAATTAAATGTATTGTCGCACATGTGGAAAACAACATGGTGAAGAAGTAAATTATTGCCCAAATGAAGGTAGTATGGAGATTGCAGGAGCTATAGATGCAGTAACATTAGAAAAAGATACTGCAAAATACTGCAGAGGTTGTGGCAGTGAAAATGCTCAAAAAAATTTATATTGTCAAAAGTGTGGGTATTCTTTATCTGTTGTGAAGAAAAAAGAACAAACTGTAAAATTACCTACAATGGATGGTGCTCCTAAAGTTGAATTTAAAGCAGATAAAGCCGTTTTACAAAAAGGTTTTATTGGTGGGGCTGTTGCAAGTATTCTCATGTTAATTGCTGGTTGGATTGGTAGTTTATTATTTGCCTCTATGTTAAGTGAGATGTTTAGCAAATTTGCGAAAGAATTAGAAATGTTGCCAAGTTTTTATTCGAGTGCAACTTCTACGATGTTAAGTTACCATTTACTTGGTTTTACAGCTAACGATGATAGTGGATTGATATTTTCTTTATCTTGGCATACTCCATTTACATTATTATTAATCATTCCATTTATTATTTTCGCTGGTACAGGAATTTGGTTAGGGAAACAGCATGTTGCGAAAACGATTAAAGATCAAATCTTTATGGCAGCAACAGTTGGTATTATTTATGGAGTCTTTTTATTCATTATAAGTTTTATAGCATCACAATCTTTTGCAATCCCATTCTCAGAAGCAGGTAAGATTACGGTTGGCTATTCAGCGATGAAGAGTTTATTGAGTGGTTTTGTATGTGGGACATTATTTACCTTATTAGGATTTATTGCTCATACAAGCAAAAACAATATGGCAGCAGCATTTCAAGAGTTAATGCCATATGGAGCGTCTGTTTATTACGGTGTTTCGGCTATGATAAAAGGACTTTTAGTAACAGCAGTAGCGGTTTGTATTATGGCGTTAGTAAGTAAGGAAGACGGTATTGAACCATTAAAAGAAATAACAACTTTAAAATCTGAAAGTACATTATTAGCATTAGAGTTAACACCTCAATTATGGAGTATGGCTCATTTTGCGCCGTTAGAAGTATCAAGTCCAGCACTTAGTAAGGAATTTACTAGAATTGGTAAGAAATCAAATGCATATGAGAGCACACTATCGTTTTCATTTATATCAGGCGTCTCTGTAAATGGCGTAGAGCTTAGAGAGATATTGATTTCAAAAGGAGCAAATGAGGGAAGCCTTGCAGAATTTGATAAAGTGAATAACGTATTCCATTACGGTTTATTACTGCTTATTATTCCATTGTTCTTTATGTTTAGAGCGGGAAGAAAGTTAGCTAAATTACCGACTGCCAATATATATATTACATTAGCGGTATGCAGTGGTTCTTACACAATTATGATGATTGTAATGAATATGATTTCTAAGTTCCAAATTAATGTTTCAGGAACTGTAACAAGTTTATTTGGAACAAGTGGAACGGTATTATCTATGCAAAATTCATTTATATATTTAACTTTGTTTAGCTTGATTGTGACATATGTAGCAGCATTTGCTGGAATGAAATTAGCTAAAAAATAGGAGGAGAGCACGTTGAAGTTTTGTGGAACATGTAAAAAGAATGTTGCAGACCATTTGAACTTTTGTCCTGAGTGTGGGAGTAAAGTAGAAGTAATCGTTGATAACACTGCTGCTTCATATACAGAATTACAAACCGAGACAAAACCAGTGAAAAGTAAGAAAAATTTATTTGTAATCATTGGTTTTGCCATTATTGCTGCATTATTATTTGGGGCATATAAATTTGGAGCATATAAGTTTTCAAAAGAAAAGCAAGTAAATGTAATGATTGAAGCATTCCAAAAGAAAGATATTAATGCAATTGATGAGTTTGTAAAAGCAAATGATTCAAGCTTAAAGATTAAGACAGAGGATCTTAAAGCGTACATGCGTTATTTAAAAGAGAATCCTTCTTACAACAAACAATTACTGTCTTATTTACAGAAAGAGACAGTAGATCAAAAGTTAACAAAAGATAAATCTTCATTTAAGGACGGGGAAATAGTAGAAGAGGGAAAAGAGTGGTTCTTATATCCAAAGTATAAGTTCAGCATGAAATCTTATTATATGAGCGTTAGTACAACTGCAAAAAATGCAGAAATATATGTGAATGACAAAAAAGAAGCAGAGCTTTCTAGTGATAAAACTTCGAAAGAGTTGGGGCCATACTTCCCAGGTACATATGTTGTAAAGGCAACGGCGAAGACAGAACTTACTGAATTAGAAACAGAGAAAGAAGTAGATTTAGCGGATGAACAGAGCGAGAAGGTGAAAGTGGATTTATCGCTTGAAGGCAAGTATGTAAGCATTTCTTCTGATGAAAGTGATGCAACTGTATTTGTGAATGGGAAAAAACGTGGAAAATTAAATTATGGAAGTTATAAGCTTGGCCCTGTATCCACAGATGAAACAGTAGAAGTACATTTAGAGAAAACTACTGATCTTGGTGTGATGAAATCTGAAAGTGTTAAAATTGGAGACCAAAGCACATATTACTTAAAATTCCCGAAAGAAACATCAAGTTCAGCAGTGGGCGAATTTGTAAGAAATCATATTTATGATAACGTACGTGCAATTTCATTAAATGATTTTAGTTTAATTGAAAATAATTATGATAAGAGCGGAAAATCGTATAAGGAAGACCGTGATTATATACAGTATTTACACAAAAAAGGAATTACAGAAGACTTATTAACAATGGAAGTTCGTAATGTAGAGCGTCAAAGTACTACGAAATATAAAGTAACGACATATGAAGAGTACCATATTCGTTACGGTGATGGATCTGTGAAGTTTAAAAGTTTTAATAACGAACATATTGTAACTGTGAATGGAAATGGAAAGATGTTGTATCATTCTCTTGGTGCAAATAATACGTTGAAATCAGAAGATATATCTGGTCCAACTCGTTAATATGAGAGAAGCTGTTCAATATTTGAACAGCTTCTTTTTTGTAGCTAAATCGATATTTCGTGTCGAACCGTTGATATATCGTAAGTTATGATAGATATAATCGAAAAATCGTTGATATATTGCGATTTATGATAGATATAATTGAAAAATCGTTGATATATTTTTTTACAATTATGAGTGTGTTTCCTTTAGTATCGCTTGTACATATGGATCATGTAATATTTGCTCTATAATTGGTAACATGTTTTGTTCAAATGGAATGTCGATAGGAAATGGCTTTTGAGAGCCTGGTTTTATTCCATATTGCACAATTTTGTAATGTGTATTGTTTTCAGACTTGAGCACAATTAACTTATAGCGGTTATCATCGCCAGCGAGTGAAAAATCAATAGAAGTAGCGTTATATGTCACTTCATCTTTATATATGTACGGTTTTGGCGTACCAATCCAGTCTACTTTTGCTTGTACATTCATGGGCGTAGCCTCCTTATATGTATTATAAATAAATAAAAGCCAGCTCTCAATAAAGAGAACCGGCTTGTAATTTAGCAGTCATTGGTTATTTTAAAATTTTCACTTTAACAGTTTTGCGTCCCCATTTTTGAGCAGCGCTATCCGATCCAAGTAAGATATCAATACGGTTACCTTTAATTGCACCACCAGTATCTCCAGCGATAGCTTCTCCGTAACCTTCTACCCATACTTTAGATCCTAATGGGATTACTTTCGGGTCAACAGCGATCATTTTCATGTTTGGATTCGCAGTTAAATCATGACCCATTGCAGTTAATACACGGCCGCCATATGTGCCACCGTTTTCGCTCGGGTGAGCTGTATATGCTGTAGCTACAACTGTTAACTCACGACCACCAGATGGTGTGCTAGTTTCAGCAGCTTTCACAGCAGGCTTAGCAGCTGGTTTTGCTTGTGCTACAGGTGCTTGAGCCTTAGCTGGTGCTGCAGCTTTAGCAGGAGCAGTTGTTTCTTGTTTCTCAATTACAGGTGCTGTACCTGTTAAGAAAGGAACATGAACATAAGCTGTTTTCCCGTTATATTCAAATTGTAACCACTCATTTTGTACTTGGTTCGTTGTTTCGATTACATCGTCTTTCTTCAACTTTCCAAGAACCTCTGAGTTTGTGTTCGCTTCAGCACGTACGTTTAATACGTTAGCTGTTACGTAGTAGATGCTTTTTGTGAACTCTGCACTTACGAATGCGTCTTTACCGTCTAAAGTAATTTTTGACCATCCGTTCTCTGTATTTTGAACATCTATTTTATTACCGTTTAGTAATTTACCGACAACTTTTGATTCAGTAGTAGGGTTTTCGCGTACGTTTAGTACGTCTGTTGTTACAACAGTTTCTGCATTAGCAGATGATGTGAAAATCCCAAGACCAAAAACTGCTGCTGTTGCTATACCAATTAATTTTTTCATGATAGCCTCCATTGCGTTTGTTTTCGTGTCCTCATTATAGCAACAGATTTTTTCGGATTTGGGGAATACACACAATTACAAACCATTCGTAATAAGTCGTTAACATCCTGTAATATAACAAAAAATATAGGAAAGCGTTTTTCATTCTATATGACTCATAGGTTTCTAGTTATATTCAAAATATTTAATACAACATGTTTTTTTCGACATAAATAAAAATGTTACATGAATGTTACATGATGTTTACTAAACGATTACATTCCTTGAGTATTTTACCGTTTTATGGGTAATATAGTTATATAAACATAAACATTTTGTTTGTGAAGCTATAAACACGTGCTATATACTAGCAAAAAAACCGCATAATTGTTACAAAACGAAAGGGTTGCAAGGAAGAACTTTGCCCTTTTTTACATGTGTAACACATCCTTTTTTAGGAAAATACATTCCTATCCGCGTTTTTCTCACACAATTTGACAGCAGTATTTCTAACTTGTAGCTCTTGCAGAGTGAAAAGGTTATACGAAAGGTAAGGCTGTCCATAAGAATTCGAATTGGTGAAGGTGAAAGTAAGAAAATCACCGCAAAATTATAGTTTTCTATCCGATTTTACATATCGGAATTTATGTTATTTACAAAAACGAAACCTACGAAGGGGGATTTGATGAGGAAACTGACAAAAACATTCATCGTTTCATTAACATTATGTATTGCATTTACAATTTGGGGGATTATTCCCGAATCTATTATTGGAAAAGGTAGCTTAGGAAATGTAACAACCGCAATTCAAACTGCATTAGTTAGTAAGTTCGGGTGGTTTTATATTATTTCCGTTTCTATTATTTTAGGTGTGTCTATCTTTTTAATTGTTTCGAAATACGGTTCTATTCGTTTAGGTAAAGATGATGATGAACCTGATTATAGTTATATGACATGGTTTGCTATGTTATTTAGTGCTGGTATGGGTATTGGCTTAGTTTTCTGGGGCGTTGCCGAACCATTAAACCATTTATACGCACCTCCGTTTGGGGATAGTGCAACTGAGGAAAGTGCGCGCCTTGCACTGCGTTTTTCATTTTTCCATTGGGGATTACATCCTTGGGGACTATATGCGTTTGTAGCTTTATGTATTGCTTACTTTACCTTTAGAAAAGGAAAAGCAAGTACGATTAGTGCGACAGTAGGTCCGTTATTTAAGGGCGGGGAACACGGGCGTATTGCTCATTCATTTGATGTGTTAGCTGTTTTCGCAACTGTGTTTGGTGTGGCAACGTCATTAGGTCTTGGTGCGAAACAAATTGCAGGTGGTGTTAGTTATTTAACATCTATCCCGAACTCATTAACGACTCAGTTAGTTATTATTGCAATCGTAACAGTATTATTTATGTTATCTGCGCAAACAGGTCTTGATAAAGGAATTAAATATTTAAGTAATACGAATATTATTTTTGCATTTGCACTTATGATCATTGTATTATTTGCAGGTCCAACAAACTTTATTATGAATTACTTCACTTCAACAATCGGTTCTTATATTCAGGAATTGCCAAGTATGAGTTTCCGTTTAAGTCCATTAGACGAAGGTGGGAATCAATGGATTCAGTCATGGACAATTTTCTATTGGGCATGGTGGATTGCGTGGTCACCGTTCGTAGGTACGTTTATTGCTCGTGTTTCACGAGGTCGTACGATTCGTGAGTTTGTTATCGGTGTGTTACTTGTGCCGACCGTAATTGGTGCACTTTGGTTCTCTGTGTTCGGCGGTACTGGTATTCATATGGAGCTGTTTGGTGATGCACATATCTTCGACAAAGTGAAAGAAATGGGAACAGAAGTAGGATTATTCGCTATGTTCGATCAGATGGGCAGCTTTGGATCAGCTTTATCAGTTTTAGGTATTTTACTTATTGCAACATTCTTTATTACATCGGCAGACTCTGCAACATTTGTTTTAGGAATGTTAACGACACATGGTAGTTTAAACCCACCAAATCGTATTAAAATGATTTGGGGTATCGTTCTAGCCGCGATAGCTTCTACGCTATTATATATTGGCGGATTAGAAGCCTTACAAACGGCAGCTATCATTGCGGCATTCCCGTTCGTCTTCGTTATTTTCTTTATGATGGCAGCATTATTTAAAGAGTTACAAAAAGAAGGGCGTATGAAGCGTCATTAATAATAGAAGGAAAAGAGCTGATTTCATATCAGCTCTTTTTTATTTCTCTATTTGCCTGTAAAAGTACAATTGGTGATGGCTAATGAAAGTTTCACTTTATATAGAAGGAATTTGAAATGCGGGTAGGGGAAATAAAATACTTTACCATATAAGTAGTATGCCTTTTATACGAAGAAAAAACGATAGGTTTCGACAATATTCGATACCTTACGAATTCTATTCGTATTTTTGTCAAAAATATGTCGGAAATGTGTTGTCACGTTTATATATATGTGCTATATTATTTCCTGTAAGCGATTTCAAATAGTTTTAAAGCGCATTCAAGGGGGACATCTAGAATAATGAAACGTTACGAAAGAAAGTGGAAGCATATTTGTTTGAAACGTGTGGCACATCGTAGTGTCCAAGAAAGCACGGAACCTAAGACTGAAACGCGCAAAGAACAGCAAGAGAAGCAATTGGTTCTACAAAAATAGCAATCACTTTTTCGTATATAAATGAAGGTCGATCGTTCGTTGGGGGATGGACGTGAAATTACTTTCAGCTAAGGGGTATTGTCTGATATATAATTTATACGGCAATAAATAAGCACAGAGCATACGGCGCTCTGTGCTTATTGTTATTATTTCTCTTTTTTGAATCGAACTGTCTTATCCCAGCCAATGACTTGTTTCTTGCTCTTTGCACGTAAGTATAAGATTAAGCTACGAATAAATAAGTACGTAAAGAGCTGTGCGTACGTAAAGTACATAATAACGCTAATAAAAATATTAGTCGGTGTAAAGGTTCGTTCGACACTCTGGGCACTAAATAATTGAGAAACATATGTAATATATGCGACATACCACATAAATAGTAGCGGGATGCTATATTGAATTTGGAATATCCCGAGTAGCCCAATTACAAACCAAACGTTTGAAATGATTAGGAATAGCCAAAATACAACATACACTAGAACTTGTTGTAAGGAATGGACGAGAAGTTTTCCTTTAAAGAAACTTAATGATGAGAACATTTTTTCTAAAATGTATAAATTCCCTTGGAGCCAACGTGTACGTTGTTTAATAAGAATTTTTAAATGCTCTGGTTCTTGTTCCCAAGTAACTGATTCTGGGACGATTGGTAAGAGATAACCTTTTTGTGTAATTCTTAATGTTAATTCAGCATCTTCTGCAATTGCATAAGGGTCATAGCCACCAAGCTCTTCTAGTGCGGAGCGACGAAGAAGCATATTTGTTCCTGTCAGTGAGCCTGTTTGGAATAGTAACCAGCGTCCAGATTGCATAAGGAGCTGGAAGATTTGAAATTCCAGTGAAATCATTCGCGTCAGCCAGTTGCGCTTTTCGTTTACTGTACGAACATGTCCAACAGCTCCAACAGCATCTTCAGTTGTTTCAGCGTGTTCTACAAGCATTCGCAGTGCGTGTGGTTCAGGCTGGTTATCTGCATCGTAAACACAGAAGTATTCACCATCTGAAATACTAAGGCCGTAGTTTAGTACACGTGATTTACCCTTCGGTTCACCGGGGGGAACACGAATATGGCGAATATGAGCATAAGCTTTGTCGAAATCATCGCCAATTTCAGGTGTTTCATCTTGAGAGTTATCATTTAATAAATAAATAGTTAGTTTTCCTGGATATTCAATCTGCGCCATCGCCTCTAAAGTATCTTTAATAACGACGCCTTCATTATGGGCAGGTATGAAAATATCGACACTCGGATAATGTTCTAGCGTACGATCTTTTCGTTTACTATTTCGGTGAATTAAGCCCGCAATTGTTAAGAAAGAGTAGTAAACGAGTAAGCCAGAGAATAGAAAGGCCGTAAAAATAAGAACATATTTAATTGAAAATGTGATACTGATCCAAAAAACGAGTACGCAAAACAGAAGAAATAAAAGAAGTATAACGAGAGTCATCATAACAGTGTCTGTCCTTTGTTTCCAATTTGCTCGCGTGAAATTTTTATATCTCGGATTGCTTCAGCTGCAAGCCATTGCTCCATTTTTGGCTTTAGGCGGTTCATTACAATGTCAGCACCAGCTTCATTTGTGTTTTGTAATAAAATAACTAGCGTATTATTATCATATTCAGCAGCAAGGTCAAAATCATTCCTTACCGTTTCAACTAATAAGGAAGCTACACGGTCCATAACACTTTCCTTCGTATATTTACTAAAGGGAGTGAAATCAAAGTAAATGATAACGCCTGTTTCATTACGACGATTCATTGCAGTTGTTAATAATGCTTGGCGTCTCTCGAATTCTTGTCTTGTTAGTAATTTTGATTCTCCAATATATTGTTCTAACGTTCTCACACGCTCAGTTAAAGTTTTATTTTCATGAATCACTTTTTTCAATAGGTGAGTTGTTATGTATACAATGAAGAAGTTAGCTGCCATCAGGAAGTGGGTAATCATATATTGCCATTGATCTGATGTACTCCATAAATGAAGCCATGCTTCATAAAACAAATAAAATACGGAAATAATGGTTCCTAGTATGAAGAAAATAAATGCTGTTTTGTCAGCTAAAAATAAGAATAGTACATTTACGATTACGTATATTATTGTAAAAATAAGAGCATGCTCATATTTCGTCACATGTACAGTAGTAAAATAAAATACAATTTGTAGAATCCACATAGAGAGGATTTTATAGAACTTATCTTTCACAAAACTTTCCTCCTTAAAGCTATTTCATCAATAGATACTTGTAGTATGCGCAATTATTAAGAAATTGACCATGTCGTTACATTCTTTTGAAGGGCAACAACAAGTAGTATCTCTATTTGCATTAGAAAAATAAAAAGACTTAAACATTATTGTATCATAATGTTCTTATATTTGGCATAAAGTGATTAATAGATGCATAAAAGACGCTTGGATTGCATGAAAAAAGTCTCCTCTTGTAGAAAGAGAAGACTCTATATAAGTTTATAGGAACATCATACCTGCAACTGCTGCATTTAAGAAGTTCGCTAATGTACCAGCGATAACTGCTTTAATCCCTAATTGTGCAATTTGTTTACGGCGAGTAGGAGCTAACGTTCCTGTTACACCTAATTGAATTGCGATAGAAGAGAAGTTTGCGAATCCACAGATTGCAAATGTTAAAATTAGATTTGTTTTGTCAGAGAACTCTGCCATGTGTGGTCCTAAGTTTGCGTATGCAACGAATTCGTTGATTGCAAGTTTTTGACCGATAAAGCTTGCTGCTTGTACAGCTTCACCAGGAGAAACCCCGATTAAGATTGCAAATGGTGATAATAAGTAACCGAAGATTAAATCAAGGCTAAGTTTAATATCGAACAGAGAACCAACCCATCCTAATAATCCATTTAATAAAGCGATTAATGCGATGAAAGCCATTAACATTGCTGCTACGTTAATAACAAGTTGCATACCTTCAGATGCACCGCGTGCAGCTGCATCGATAACGTTTGCGTCTTCACGTTCTGTAGAAAGTTCAACGTTATTATCTACTTTTTCTGTCTCTGGCATAATGAGTTTCGCAATTAATAAGCTTGATGGAGCTGCCATTATTGCAGCTGCTAATAAGTGCTCTAACGGAATACCCATTGCTGCATAGCCGACAAGAACAGATCCAGCAACAGCTGTCATACCGCTTACCATAATAGTGAAGAATTCACTATTTGTTAAGCGTGCTAAGTAAGGTTTAATTAAGATTGGAGCTTCAGTTTGTCCTAAAAATACAGTCGTTACTGAGTTTAAGCTTTCTGCTTTAGAAGTTCCAAGAAGTTTACTTAATGCACCACCAACAACGCTAACAAATTTCTGCATAATACCAAAATGATATAAGATTGCTACTAATGAACTAATAAATACGATTGGAAGTAGTGCTTGAATAAAGAATACAAATCCCCAAGGTCCTTTTGCGTTGACTAAATCCCCAGCAACGAACTTAATTCCCTCGTAAGAAAAATTAATTAATCCTTGAACACCGTCAGCAGCGTGTTTTAAACCTGCTTTACCAGCATCCCATCGTAATACGATAAATGAAAATGACATTTGTAATGCTAGCGCGATTAAAATTGTGCGCCAATTAATAGCTTTGCGGTTGGAAGATAGTAAGAATGCAATTGCTAATACTCCAATCACGCCGCCAATTCCCCATAAAAGATTCATGCAGTGTATGCTCCTTCCTCATAGTAAAAACAGTGTATAAACCAGTTGTCTATACGTTTACGAATATAACATCTTAAGTAACTTATCATAATGGACATCGGAGGTCAAACGTCTAATGAAAAGTTTAAATAAAAAGAAAATTCTTCAAAAAAACACATATGAAATAAATAGACATGAAATAGGTTATGTTTTTTATGGGAATATATACATTATGATAACGTTATGCATTGTTTTTGCAGAATAAAGTGTATGAAATGGAAGAATGGATACATTATTTTTGTAGAGAGAAGGTAGGAGAAAGGGAGTAATATGTTGAACTCATAGCAAAAAAGCCTTCTAGTAAACTAGAAGGCTTTGAAACTATTAATTAAGGTGCTTTCGTGTATCCTAAGAAGTGGCTCTTCCAATAAGAGTTACTTAATGAAGCGATTGCTACACCTTTATCTCCAGCTTGGATAAATGATCCGCCCCCAAGGTAGATACCCATGTGAGAAGGACCAGATTTATAAGTGTTTTGGAAATAAATTAAGTCACCAGGTTGTGGACTTGAAGTTTTTGGTAGGCTACTCCAATATCCTGCAACACTTTGGCGGCTAATGTTATGACCAAATTTCTTAAATACGTGGTAGATGTAACCACTGCAGTCAACACCGTTAGCAGAAGTTCCGCCCCAAACGTATGGTACACCTTGCATTGATTTTGCGTATGCAAGTACGGAAGAACTGTCGCCGCTATTATTACCTGTATTATTATTGTTGTTGTTGTTGTTGTTGTTATTGTTTTGATTGTTATTTTGGTTATTGTTAGGCTTATTATCTACTGCGCCTCCAACTGGTGTTTTAGATAGGTAACGTGTTCCGATATAACCAGTTTGACCGTTGTAGTTAATTTTGCTCCATCCAGAGTTTTCAGAGATTACTTGAACCTTCTGACCTTGTGGAAGTGCGCCTATGATTCTATAATTTGTACCTTCGCCGCTACGTACATTTAGTGCAGAAGCATTAATGTAGTAGTCACCAATCGCACCTTGGTTAGGTTTTTCAGGTTGTTTTGGTTGCTCAGGAGTAGTAGTGCCACCTTTAACGAATTTTACAAATTCGCTGCTAACAAAGCCTGTTTTTCCTTGGTAATTTACTTTAAACCAACCGTTTTCAGATCCAACTACGTTTAATGTTGTACCGTTTAAAACGCCACCAATTACACTATGGTAAGCGGCAGGGCCTGTACGAACACGTAAAGATGTAGCGTTAACTACGTAAGAACCGCCAGTTTGAATAGTTCCATTATTGTTTTGCTCTTGTTTGTTGCCTTCTGTAACGTTTTCGTTAGAACCGCCTTTTGTTACGTAGTCTTTGCTTATATAAGCAGTTTGTCCTGCGTAATTGATTTTGAACCAATCTTGAACTTCGCCGACAACTTGTACTACTTGTCCTTTTTTGACAGAACCTACAGTTGTGTGAGAAGTGCTAGGACCTGTACGAACGCGAAGGGAAGATACATTTACTGTATAGTTTCCGCTTGCTGGTTTTACTTCTTGGTTGTTATTATTCGTATTGTTGTTTGAAGAACCCCCATTAGAAGAAACGCCAGATACGAATTCGCCACTTACATAACCTACTTGTCCATTATGGTTAATTTTCACCCAACCATTTTCTTGTCCAATTACGTTTAATGTTTGTCCTGCATATACACGTCCAGAAACAGAACTAGAAGTGTTAGGAGCTGTACGTACACGTAATACATCAGCGGTAACTTTATTGTTTCCACCTGTGCTTACATTGTTGTTTGCTGCTCCACTTTTTGATACAAATTCGCCACTAACAAAGCCTGTTTTTCCGTTAATGTTAATTTTGAACCAACCATTTTCTTCGCCAATCACGTTTAGTGATTGACCGTTATAAACGCGTGAGATGATGTCGTGAGAAGTGCTTGATCCCGCACGAACATGTAAGACGCTCGCGTTTACCGTATAAGATGAGTTGTTTGACGCAGAAGCTTGGACAGTTGTAGCAGCTTTTTGTGTATTTTGTTCAGGTGCAGCTTGAACACTATCAAGTGTAGGTGCTGCTCCTCCTGCTACAGACACTGCCGCAAGACCGGCAAGATACTTTTTCATAATTTGTCGATTCCTTTCTGTCTGTAATGTAGTGAAGAAATATTTACCAACTGTTAAAAATTCTAAAGAGCATGTCGATTACTGTCAAGGCTTATGTGGGAATCTGAATATGACAAAAAGATTACAAGAAAAAATCAAGGTATAAATTTACACCTTGATTTCCATTTAAATGCATATATTGAATATAAAAGGACAGAAATTATTCGTGTTTAAGAAGATGACATATTGGATTGTAACAAGATTTTATTAAAAGATTTTTGCAGTTTTTTGGTGATAGGTCCAACTTGCCCATCTTGAATCGCGGTTCCATCAAGGTGGGTCATTGGTAAAATTTCAATTGTTGTGCCTGTAAAAAAGCATTCATCTGCTTGATAAACGTCACGAACGCTGAAAAGTTCTTCCTGTACAGGAATGTGAAGAGTATTCGCTAAAGAAAGGACATATTGACGAATAATGCCATTTAAAATAAGGTGATTGGCTGGATGTGTGTAAAGAGTTCCATTTTTAATTAAAAAGAAGTTGGAATGGCTTCCTTCCGTTACAATACCATTCCTTACGAGAAGTGCCTCTTTACAGCCTTTCCGTTCAGCTTTCGTAGCAGCTAGTACGTTTGGTAATAAATTTAATGATTTAATGTCACAGCGTAGCCATCGAGTATCGGGTTCTGATATAGCGCGTATACCATATTCAATCCATAAGGCTGGTCTTTCTTTTTTTGTAATATAGGCATAAATTGTCGGAGGGGTGTCATATGAAAATACATGTGTGCGAGCTTGTACACCACGAGATACTTGCAAATAAATTGTGCCATCTTCGTGGAAATGGTTTCGTTCAATTAATTTGTAAAGTAAAGTGATGAGCTCAGCTTTTGAGAAAGGGAGCGATAATTCTACTTCTTCCATGGATCGATATAATCTCGTTATGTGCGGATCTAATAAGTGAAAGTTCCCTTTATATAGGCGAATAACCTCGTAGACACCATCTCCGAACTGCGAACCTCTCTCTTCAAGTTCTATGTACGTTTGTTGTTTTGTTGTATCAATAACTTCATCATTCCAAAGTACAAATTTTTCGTATGCCAATTTCCGTCCCATCCTTTCGTAAGTACGTAAGTAATGTGAAACTTTCATTCATGCGAGATAAAAATCACTATAGTAATTTTTATGTAAGCAATTCTCTACATATGACCGTATATGTATTTGTAAATCATAGAGAAGTAAGGATGTTTTACCCCGCATTAACGGGCAGTAAAACTCCTACTTAAAAATTCGGGTGGAGCAAAGAAGTGAATTGGGCGAATAACTGCCCGTAGCTGCCCGATTGGTGAGGGCTGATTAAAGTTTCACTTTACAGCATTTTGTATATACAAATTCGAAAATAAGAATGAGAATCCTGCTTTTAAATAAAAAAAAGCAACATTCTTATGGAATGCTGCACAAGGAGGGTAGCTATCTTTCATAGGGACATTGTCTCGTTGAATGTTTTGTGTATGGAAACAAAACATGTTGAAAGACAATTATAAGAAAGTAGAAACAAAAGATTTACACACTTCTTTAAGGGATCTTACGAAAGATGAGAGATAAGAAATATGTAGAACCTCGTTTACATATTTTATTATAGAGATTCTTCATTAACACTATGTGAATATTTGGTAAAGGTTATGTAATTTTAAAGTTAATGAATATAAGTAGTTGTATGGAAGAAAATAAAAAAGAGGCTGAGATTACTCAGCACTCTTCTTTTCTTCTTTAATAACTGTTTTTACTTCACCAGTTTTGATCTTATTACTTTCAGAGAAGCGAAGTAAGTCACCTTCAATGATTTTATCAGACATGTTCAATTCATTTTGGGCGCGATCAATTAGTGGTTGAGATTCTTCTTTCGGTAATTGTACAACTTCGCCAGTAGCACGGTCATAGAATGTACTGTTTGTGTACATGTATTTATCTGTAACGAAGCTACCGTCACGAAGAACAACGAATCCTTTATTATCAGGTGAGAATACATCATGACCGAATCGAACGTCATTTGTAGAATCTACACCAAGTAAGTTTAGAATAGTTGGTTTAATGTCAATTTCACCAGTTGGTTTCGAAATTGTTTTACCTTCTTTTTGACCTGGAACGTGAATAAACATCGGTGTTTTTTGTAAGTTCATATGGTCAAATGCAGTGATTTCTTCTTTTCCTAAGAACTGTGCCATTGCACGGTTATGGTTTTCAGAAATACCGTAGTGGTCACCGTAGAATACGATTACTGAGTTGTCGTAAATACCTTCTGCTTTTAGACGCTCAATAAAGTGTTTCATTGCTTCGTCTAAGTAACGAGCAGTTACCATGTAACGGTCAAATACTCCATCACCAGAATTGTATTCGTCGATTAATTTTGTACTGTCATCGTAAGTGAATGGGTAATGATTCGTTAAAGTAAGGAAGCGAGTATAGAATGGTTGCTTCACTTGTTTTAACATATCAATAGATTGATCGAAGTACTCGATATCTTTTAATCCCCAGTTTAATTTTGTTTCTGGTGTAATCTTGTAGTCAAGTTCGTTGTAGTAACGATCATAACCAAGTGCTGGATACATAATGTTACGGTTCCAGAATGTTGCGTTGTTTGCGTGGAATACCGACGTGTGATACCCTTGCTGACGTAAAATTTCTGGAGTTGCTGTATATTCATTGTTACCGTGTGTGAAGAATACAGCACCGCGGTCTAGTGGATATAACGAAGTATCTACTAGGAATTCAGCATCAGATGTTTTACCTTGACCAGTTTGATGGAAGAAGTTATCAAAGTAATAACTTTCTTTCGTAAATTGGTTTAAGAATGGTGTAACTTCTTGTCCGTTAACTGTTGCACCAATTAAGAATGTTTGTAATGACTCAAGAGAGACAACAATTACGTTTTTCCCTTTTGCAGTACCGAACATATTTGGATCTGGTTTACTTTGTGTTGTTTTTACGTAGTTTTCTGTTTCTTGTAATTTACTACCGTCAGCGAACGCTTTTTGTGAACTTGATTTTGCTTGTAAGCCAAGATCGTATACTTGGTGTACATATAATCCTAAGTTTTTAACAAGCATAACGCGGTCGAATGAACGTGTTAATAGTTCTGGGCGTTCAGCTTCTGCAAGTCCTAAGTTTGCGAAGAAAATAGCAACTGTTGATACGAAGTATAGAGAACGCATCGGGCGTGCTACACGCTCTGTAGGTGCAAAGTTCTTCATTTTCTTTAATAGAACGAAGAAAACGATAATGTCTGCAAATGCAAGGATAATTTTGTAGTTAAATAATTCTTTCACACTAGAACCTAAACTTCCGAAGTTAGATGTTTGTCCTAGCACCGGTAATGTAACGAAGTCATTGTAGAATCCGTAGAACATTACGTTACCAACAAGAACGATTGTTAAGACAAAATTAATTCCAAGTGCTATATAGTTACGTTTTTTCCCTTTTGCAAATAATGCAAGACCAACAAGCAGTAATGATGCTGCTAATGGGCTAAGGAATAAAATGAATTCTTGCATGAAAGATTCAAGTTTTAAGTCAAAGCTTGTGCGTGTAATAAGGTAAGTTTTTAGCCATAAGGCTAAAGCTACGAATACAGTGAAACGCACATTTTGAAATTGTGATTTCAAGGTTTCTTTCATTCATTTCCACCCTTTCTCTATCAGGCTTGGTCGATTTTGGAGCGAAAAATGCTAAAATAAAAAATACATAGTTTTCTTGGCCATAATTAAAGGTTCTATATTCACCCATATACGACTATAACTATGCATACCCTTTTGGTTTCTTTTGTTGCTCATAAGCATAACGTCATTTCTGTATTATACAACAAAATTCATTTCTGAGAAACACTATAACATTTTACATTTTTTGTATAAGATTTGTCACTACCAGAGAAAACTTTAACATTCGTTTATATGTCCGTCAACTAGAAAATATAACAAAGGTAGAGCAGAATGTTAAGTAGAAGTGAAAATTTTCTTTGTTGAGAAATAAGAAACGAAGATGGGTAAGGGTTATCTAGAAATCTATTATATGAAGGAAATCGTGTAAAAATTAACGAACACTTGTTCTTTTTTAGTTTGTTTGTTACAATAAAAGTTCATTGATAGGTTTTGTGTAATTTCCATGAACTTTTACTGATAACATATTGTAGCTTATTTCTTTTTAAAAATAGGGAGGCTTTTTACATGAAACAAAAATTTTCAGTTGAAGCGTTTTGGAAGAAAGTAAAACATGTTGCAAAGCAAGCTGGGCAGTCGGTCATTTATGCAAGTTTATTACTGTTTTACGTTTTGCAAAGACCCGATGTTCCAAAACGAGTGAAAATTATTGTAATTGGAGCACTTGCTTATTTTATTGCACCGATTGATGCGATTCCAGATTTCATTGCTGGAATTGGCTATACGGATGATTTAGGGGCGTTAACGGCCGCACTAATACAGGTGTCGTTATACGTCAATGAAGATGTGAAAGATAAGGCACGAGTGAAGTTGGCAGAATGGTTTGGTTCGGATATAGACACAACATTTATCGATCAGAAATTAGGTCAATAGGTGAAACCTGTCATAAGGTGACAGGACGAACGTAAGCGAGGAAGTGCATTATGCCATCAGGAAGAACGCATACGAAAATAAACTTAATATCCCTTC
Source organism: Bacillus sp. BF2-3 (assembly GCF_008368795.1). Lineage (NCBI taxonomy): Bacteria > Bacillati > Bacillota > Bacilli > Caryophanales > Bacillaceae > Bacillus > Bacillus sp. BF2-3. The sequence goes on along the minus strand of NZ_QOSA01000019.1, from coordinate 55,436 downwards.
CGGTTGTTTTGTTTTTTCTCTTTTCGTATGGATTAACAAATTTTGATTTTTTATTAACTTTTGCAATTGGTTTTTTAGTAGGTACTTCATTTTTAACACCAGATTTAGATACGTACAGTAATGCTTATAACAAATGGGGTTTCTTACGTATATTTTGGTATCCTTATAAAAAAGTAATGCCGCATCGATCTTTCTTTACGCATACGATTATACTTGGTGATGTGATTCGTATTGCGTACATGTTAATCGTCTTTTCTCCATTTTTATTTCTATTAAATGTAATCGCACTGGATGGTAATTTAATAGAAATTGCGAAGAAACATGAGGTTGAAATTGTAACGTTCTTAATGGGAATTGTTGTGGCAAGTACGCTTCACATTATAGCGGATAAAGTGAATACGCGCCGAAAGAAAATGATGAGAAAAAAGAAGAAACGCAGAAGATAAAGTGAACGAATTAGGAAAAGGACCCTTGCAAATTGCAAGGGTCCTTTTTTAAACAAACGTTTGTTTAAAATTAAGCTTTCAGCACTTTAATTCCTTTTACAATGTTCCAGATGAAGTAGTATAAGCTGATGATTCCGCAAATAGCTAAGACAATCATTGATCCAATTCCAAGTGTTACATCTGCTTGGTCAGATCCCATGCCCATAATTCCTAAAATGGCTACGCCGATAAATGTAGCAATACTTGGAATGATGTGTGTCTATAGAGCACGTTTTGCATGTGGCTTTGTTTCAGCGTCCCCCACAATCCAAACGATAATTGGGAATAAGATAGGGGCAAATAGTACACTAAAGTACGATAAAGCAGCTAATATTTTGTTTCCATTCATATATATCACCTCATAAATAATGTCCGTTGTTATACTATTATTATGCAATAAATTTTGCAAGCTTTCTATCGATGAACATTACAGGAACATGACGATTTTGTAAGATTTTTTCGTTAAATGATAAAATTTTCAAAAAAATCTTTTTTAATGGAAATTGTTATGGTACAGTATAAATGAAAGTTGTTGAAAACGTTTTCTTAAACGTTTTTTTATTTTAGACTTAAAGGTATGATGACCTGATAGTCTATTGATGAGGTTATTCTATTTAAAAGGGGATTCTTTAGGGGGAGAGAACAATGAACACATGGACACAAGTTTATGATCCATTCGGAAACATTTGGATTTCGGCAGCGGTAGCACTTATTCCGATTATCTTTTTTTTCTTAGCTTTAGCAGTTTTCCGCATGAAAGGGTATGTGGCAGGATTTATTACAGTTGTACTTACAGTTTTAGTAGCGTTATTCGCTTATAAAATGCCGTTCACGATGGCAATGGCAGCGACCGGATATGGTTTCTTATACGGATTATGGCCAATTGCTTGGATTATCATTATGTCGGTATTTTTATATAAAATTTCTGTGAAAACAGGTCAATTCGATGTGATTCGTGCATCGGTATTATCGATTACGAGCGATCATCGTCTACTCGTTATTTTAATTGGATTTTCATTTGGAGCATTTTTAGAAGGAGCGGCAGGATTTGGGGCACCAGTAGCGATTACAGCAGCACTTCTTGCGGGGCTTGGGTTAAATCCTTTATACGCAGCAGGTCTTTGTTTGATTGCAAATACTGCACCAGTGGCGTTCGGAGCGATGGGAATTCCGATTACAGTTGCTGGACAAGTAACAGGTATTGATCCACATAAAATTGGACAAATGGCTGGGCATCAATTACCGTTCCTATCATTATTTGTGCCATTCTTTATCGTATTTTTAATGGATGGATTTAAGGGGATACGACAAACGTGGCCTGCGTTATTTGTAGCGGGTAGTTCATTTGCGATTACGCAGTTCATTACAGCGACATTTTTAGGACCAGAACTTCCGGATATTACATCGGCACTTGTAAGTTTAATTAGTTTAGCGCTGTTCTTAAAAGTTTGGCAGCCGAAAGAAATTTATCAATCTGGGCAAGCAAATAGTGAAGTAGCAGCAACAACGACAGCGGCATCGATGCCGAAATTAACGTTTGGAAAAGTAGTGAAGGCATGGTCCCCATTTATCGTATTAACGGTTATGGTAGTCATTTGGAGCCAAAGTTTCTTTAAGGCATTATTCACTCCAGGAGGGGCTTTAGAAAGTCTTGTATTTAAGTTTGAAATTCCAGGTCTGCATAATCTAGTAATGAAAGCAGAGCCAATTGTAAATAAACCAACGCCTTACGAGGCAATTCTGAAGTTTGATGTATTATCGGCAACCGGAACAGCGATTTTAATTGCTTGTATCATTTCCATGTTTATTTTGAAAATGAATGTAAAAGATGCAGTAGTGACATTTAAAGAAACGTTAAGCGAATTAAAAATGCCAATTCTATCTATCGGATTCGTACTAGGGTTTGCATTTATCGCAAACTATTCTGGTCTATCTTCCACGTTAGCGTTAGCATTAGCTGGAACTGGCGGACTATTCCCGTTCTTCTCACCATTCTTAGGCTGGATTGGCGTATTCCTAACAGGGTCTGATACGTCTGCGAATGCACTGTTCTCAAATTTACAAGCCATTACAGCGCAGCAAGTCGGCGTATCTGAAGTGCTTCTCGTTGCAGCAAATACAACAGGCGGTGTAACAGGTAAAATGATTTCCCCGCAGTCGATTGCGATCGCTTGTGCAGCGGTTGGTCTTGCTGGAAAAGAATCGGATTTGTTCCGTTTTACAGTGAAGCATAGTTTGTTCTTCGTAATTATTGTTGGTATTATGACTTATGTGCAGGCGTATTATTTAACTTGGATGATTCCGTAAAGAGCAAAAGAAATAAGCTTTGAATTTTTCAGATTATGGTGTATGATGGGAAAGTATTGAAAATTAAATCAGTGATAAACTAGGGGTGCCTAACGTATGCGTAGGCTGAGAGAGAAGCGCGTGAACTTCTTAACCCTTTGGACCTGATCTGGCTCGTACCAGCGTAGGGAAGTTAACGGCTTTACATAATGATGTCTTTTATGAGCCAGGTCCTTATTTTTTTATGGACCTGGCTCTTTTTATTTTGGCATACGCTGGCCATATCTCGTCCTTGTCACGTACAGGGGGGCAACAAAAATTATGAAACAATCTGTTTCAGCTGAGCAAATTGAATTGAAATCGAGTTTACCAGGGAGTAAGAAAGTATATGTGGATGGGCCACGAGAAGGCATGAAAGTACCGATGCGTGAGATTGAACAAAGCGAAACGAATGGCGTTCCAAATCCGCCAATTCGTGTGTATGATACGAGCGGCCCTTATACGGATCCTGAGTATAAAGTGGAGTTAGAAAAGGGGATTCCAACGCCGCGCCACTCTTGGATTATGGGGCGTGGTGATGTAGAAGCATACGAAGGGCGTGAAGTGAAACCAGAGGATGACGGTGTGAAAGTGGCTTCGAAACATACACCTGTTTTCCCGCAAATGGATCGCCAGCCACTTAGAGCAAAGCAAGGTGCAAACGTTACGCAAATGCACTATGCACGTAATGGCATTATTACTTCTGAGATGGAATATGTTGCGATTCGTGAAGGGGTAGAGCCGGAGTTTGTTCGTAAGGAAATCGCAGAAGGCCGCGCTATTTTACCAGCGAATATTAATCATCCAGAAGCTGAACCGATGATCATCGGGCGTAATTTCCATGTGAAGGTAAACGCGAATATCGGAAACTCAGCTGTATCTTCTTCGATTGCAGAAGAAGTAGAGAAGATGACGTGGGCTACGCGCTGGGGTGCAGATACGATTATGGATTTATCTACAGGTAAAAATATTCATACGACGCGTGAGTGGATTATTCGTAACGCGCCTGTACCAGTTGGAACTGTACCGATTTATCAAGCGCTGGAAAAAGTAAACGGAATTGCAGAAGATTTAACGTGGGAAGTATATCGTGATACGTTAATTGAGCAAGCGGAGCAAGGCGTTGATTACTTTACGATTCACGCTGGTGTATTGCTTCGTTACATTCCAATTACTGCAAAGCGTACGACAGGTATCGTTTCGCGTGGTGGTTCGATTATGGCGCAGTGGTGTTTATTCCATCATAAAGAAAACTTCCTATATACTCATTTTGAAGAGATTTGTGAAATTATGAAGCAGTACGATGTTTCGTTCTCTCTTGGAGATGGATTACGTCCAGGATCGATTGCAGATGCAAATGACGAAGCACAATTCTCTGAGCTTGAAACACTTGGTGAATTAACGAAAATTGCTTGGAAACATGATGTGCAAGTTATGATCGAAGGACCTGGACACGTACCGATGCACTTAATTAAAGAGAATATGGAGAAAGAGCTTGATATTTGTCAGGGCGCGCCGTTTTATACACTTGGGCCACTAACGACAGATATTGCACCAGGTTATGACCATATTACATCGGCAATTGGAGCTGCGATGATTGGCTGGTTTGGAACAGCGATGCTTTGTTATGTAACGCCGAAAGAACATTTAGGTTTGCCAAACAAAGATGATGTACGCACGGGTGTTATTACGTATAAAATTGCAGCGCATGCGGCTGATCTTGCGAAAGGACATAAAACGGCTCATCAGCGTGATGATGCACTTTCAAAAGCACGTTTCGAATTCCGTTGGCGCGATCAATTTAATTTATCTTTAGATCCTGAACGTGCGATGGAATATCACGATGAAACGTTGCCTGCAGAAGGGGCAAAGACAGCTCACTTCTGTTCAATGTGTGGACCGAAGTTTTGTAGTATGAGAATTTCGCATGATATTCGTGAGTATGCAAAAGAAAATGATTTAGAAACGACAGAAGCAATTGAAAAAGGAATGAAAGAGAAAGCAGAAGAATTTAAAGAAGCTGGTAGTCATTTATATCAATAATATGTTACACCTCTTTACTTGATTGATCACACTGTAGTACCTAACTTTATTATAGAAGAAGCCCCATTTGCTAAGACGGTAGTAAATGGGGCTTCTATTGTTTATAAGGCGAAGAAGAGATGTACCCAATAGAATAAGAGGAATAATGTGACGACTGTTGTAAGTGGGATAACGATAAGGGATACACTTAAATAGTCTTTCCATTTTACTTTAATTTTGTTTTGTTTCAGGATATACATCCAAATGAGGGAAGCTAGCGTACCGATTGGTAGTAATAGTGAACCGATGTCACTACCAATGATATTTGCGAGATAGATAGTTTTTAATGTGACTGGATCTAACCCCATTTCTGTTAACGTAATGGTACCAATCATAAGTGCAGGGTGATTATTGAAGACATTGGAGAGGAGAGAAACGAGTCCACCCATTGCAAAGCTAGCATAAAGTAAATGTTGACTTACAACTGGTTCAAGCCATTGAACAAGCGCTGCTGTTAATCCTGCGTTGTGGAGTCCGTAAATAATGACGTACATAGAGAAGGCGAAAATTAAAATGTGCCACGGTGTCTTTTTCAAAATGTCGACAGGGTTTGTTCGTAAGTAGTACCATCTCCAAATGAGAAGAACAAGTGAACCAAGTACTGCAACGATTTCAATTGGGATGGATAAGAAGGATGCAACGAATAGAAGACAGCGCATCAGGAAGACGAAACCTAATACTTTTAACATGAATCTTGTCCGTTTTTGTTTCGTATCAACAGAATTATTTCCTTTTAGTGGATGGAAGTTTTTCGTGAAGAAAATTTCTTCAATATCATATGAAGAAACAGGTAATTTTTTCGGAAGTTTTTTCTTCAAAACTGTATACATGAGCCATGACATAAATAATAAGCCTAATGTTGCAGGTACAAACATCATAGCAGTATGCATATAAAGAGTCATATTAACGATATTTAATGCAATTAAGTTTACGATATTACTTACACCAATTGGTGCACTAGATGCAGTAGCGATTAAAGCGCCACTTAATAAATAAGGAATTTGTTGATGTGGTTTTAATTGAAGGTTTTTTAGAAGAAGAATTAAAATGGGAGTTGTAATTAAAATACTACCGTCGTTATTAAATAAAAGAGTCATAAGAAAACATAATAATTGAATATACCAGTATAGACGGCGTCCAGAACCCTTCGCTAGATTTGCCAGTTTCGCTGCGGACCAATGGAAGAAGCCGAAGCTTTCTAATATAACTGCCATGACGATGGTCGCTAATATTGTTATGGAGGCCCCTCCTATTTTACTAACAATATCTATGACGTCTGGTTTTGACACAAGTCCAGTAATTAGGATAATGCCAGCACCAATTGCTGCTGGCCACGCCTCATTTAAACCGCGAGGCCGCCAAAAGATAACAATCATCGTTAAGAAGAATACAATAATAGTAATCCATATTTCAATGCTCATATTTTGCCTACCTTTCTATTTTCCCTTGAACAGATGTAGCTTGTCTCAAGTTTATATTGGTAGTATATTCAGCAAAAAATAAGAAGAACTAGACGTATAACGAGATGAACCGAATATGTGTTTTTCAAGCTAAAGGACAAGTGTCACTCGTAGTGAAATAACTATTGTGATAGGAGTCTATAAATTATTGGGGCAGTAAAATAGTAAATGAAATTTATATGGGCAATTATGGAGATATATTGACGCAACTTAAAATATATCAGCGATTATTGAAATATATCGGCGCAACTTAAAATATATCAGCGATTATGGAGGTATATCGGCGCAACTTAAAATATATCAGCGATTATTGAAATATATCGGCGCAACTTAAAATATATCAGCGATTATGGAGATATATCGGCGCAACTCAAAATATATCAGCGATTTTTAAAATATATCGACTTATCGACAAAACATGACAAAAGGAGTCTATTCCAAAATGCCTTTTGGGACAGACTCCAAGACTATATTATTTTTCCTTCAAAAAAGTACGATCCTTCAAGAATAAATTCCAGAAGAAAATAAATCCTGGTAATAAAATTGCAATCCCAATTGCGTATAGAATGAGCAGTGCATAGAACGTTTCTGTCGTTGTGAAGCTTGTAAATACAGTTACGTCAGGATAAATAATATACGGTAAATGCGCGACGCCGTAAGCGTAGCTTGCAAATGCATATTGAGCGACGACAGCTAAAACGGCAATGCGAGGGTATCCTAGTGTATTGTATTTTTTGTTTGTCCACCAAAGGGACGAGTATCCGATAACGAATAAAACAATAGAAACTGTAAACCACGGGAATTGCTTTATTAATCCTTGCATAAGCCAATGTGTTTCTGGGTCCATTACAACGAGGGCGATGATTGCTGTAACGAGCGTTGCAGGACCAAGAATGATAGCATTTCTTCTATAAATTCTATACGTATCTTCTGAACTTTGTTCTCTCGCAAAATCAGCAAGAAAGAGAGAGGAGAGAAATAGTTCAGACGTTAGTCCGAAAAGCATATAACAGTAGATAACCGGGCTAGAAAGAAGTTTTCCATACAGAAGTACTTCTTTTCCTTCAGACATTGTAATATAGGCTCCCTCTGTAACGGGTAAAACGGTAATTAATAGTGCTGGAATTAAGAGACCAGTAATACCTGAAATAACCCGAAGAAGGTACTGATATTTTGGCAAGGAGTAAGCAAATACCATAAACGTACTACGTACTGCAACGAGCACTAAAATTAACATAACTGGTACGAACATTACTGTCGCAAGAGTAAAGGCCGCTTTCGGAAAGAAGCCGAGAAATGCGACAACGACGAAGACGAGAAACGTATTTGTTACCTCCCAAGTTGGTGATAAGTACCGATTCGCAAGTTTAGCAGCGAGCGTCGGATGTTTTGCGTATACCATGCCCCAAAAACCAGCTCCAAAATCGATGGACCCTAGTATACTGTATACGAAAATAAGGGCCCATAAGATGATGATTGCAATACTTTCCTCATGCATGAGAATCGCCTCCTTGGTGTTGTAAATCATTCTTTAATGGATGTCTTCTAAAGAATGTCCGTAGAACAATGACTGTTAAAATAGCGAGTCCAATATATAAAATGATGAACAAAACAAATAAAGGACCGACGAAATCGGCGCGTGTAGATGCATCGACGGTACGTTGCATACCATAAATTGTCCATGGTTGACGACCGCTACAACTGAAAATCCATCCGAATTCAATACCGAGCATCATAATTGGTCCGCATGCGGCAGCCCCCCAAAGTAGCCACTTCGGTAGTTCTGTTCCCTTTTTTCGGTAAACGAAGTACCAATATAAGAGCGCAATTGCTGCAACTGCAAAGGTAAACGCAGCGGTGCCGACCATTAAGTTGAATAGTGTATGTGTATAAAATGGTGGCCATGTTTCTTGGGGAAATTCCTTTAGACCTTTTACGACAGTGCTAGGGTCTAATCCCACTAATAAGCTAAGCATGTTGGGAATTTCAAGTGCATAGTTTAGTTCAAGTGTATTGGGATCCACAACTCCGCCAATGGATAGCGGTGCGTGTGATGTCGTTTCAAATAAAGCTTCAGCAGATGCAAGTTTTTCAGGTGAGTGTTTATGTAAGGCGATCGCTGATTCATGTCCTGAAAGCCACATCGTAGCGCCTGTAATAAATGTAACGACAAGCCCTAATAGTAGCCCTTTTTTATGATAAGCAATTTCACGTGTACTTAAATTTTTCTTCAATAATTTAAATCCAGCGATAGAAGCAATGACAGCCGCACCAGTTGCATAAGCCGTAATAACAACATGGAATGCACTTGTGCCAAAACTTGGATTAAAGAAAGCTTTCCACGGATCAACGTTAAAAACAGATCCATCTGGATTCATTGAAAAGCCTGCTGGTGTATTCATCCATGTATTTGCTGATGTAATGAGCACGGCGGATGCCGTGGCACCAAGCATGACGAAAAATAGCGAGATTAATCTCATAAATGGAGGAAGTTTATCAGCTGCATATACGTAAATCGACATGAATAAAGCCTCCAAAAAGAAGGCGAAAATCTCAATTTGGAAGGGAACAGAAATAACTTGCCCAACAATTTTGGCGAAACCAGGCCAAAGAAGTGAGATTTGCACACCAACAATTGTTCCAGTTGGAATTGCTACACCGAGAAGAATAGCAAACGCCTTTGTCCATCTTTTCGCCATAATGGCATAGTCGGAGTCTTTCTTCCAGTGATAGAGTATTTCGCTTATAAAAATCATCAATGAAAGACCGACACCAAGTGTTGCAAAGATAATGTGGAATGCTAATGAAGAACCAAAAAATGCTCTTGCTAATGTTACCGTATCCATATGTAAACTCCTCTTCTTTTTTGCCATTATTTTCTGATTGAATTGGAAGATTTATTCAAAAAAACTACCAAAAATATATATGTATTTAAAAAGTGAATATGATAATATAATGTTGTAATATTTTGAATAGAAAGAAATAAATAGTTGGTCATGTTTTGTTTGTTTTTTGCTCAGGAATCTTTTATAATCTTTTATGCGAACATAAGTTCTGTTTTTCGGAATCAAGAAGTTTATGTGAAATGGAGAGGGTGTTTTATGTATCCTGAAGTCATTAAAAAGATGGCATTTTCAAAAGAGCATAGAGATTTATTATTGAAGCTATATAATAAAGAAATTACACGTCGTGAATATGATCGACTTGTACAATCGCTATATAAACCTTCTAAAGAGGTTTGCGGGGGATAGAAATGCGGGAGACAATCTAATAGATTGTCTTTTTTAAATTTATGTATGTTCTGATAAAATTAAGGTTAGCCTTACTAGGGAGGTGAAAAGATTGCGGAAACGTTTATATATAGGGATTGGAGTTATCTTCTTAATCGCTTTAGGTGGAATTGTATTTTGGTCAGCTTTACAAGGAAACCGTACAGAAAATTTTATTTTAAGACATATGGTGAATGACAATGGAACACTTGCCACGTATCGTTTAGTAGATACTAAGGCAGGTACGGGTGAAGCTAAGGGACGCGAAGCTTTATCAGAATCGGCGGGATTATGGTTACAGTATACACTTGATAAAGATGATCAGGCGTTATTTGATGAGCAAGTAAAGGTTATTCAAGATAATTTCATATATAAGAATCATATCGTTTTATGGAAACTCTCTGAAAAGGGAGAGAGGCAGTCAGCTACAAATGCACTTATAGATGATCTTCGTATTATAGAACAATTATATCGTGCTTATGAAATGTATAAGGAAGAGCGTTATAAAAACCTTGCCGATCAATTAAGTGATGCTGTACTTCGTTATAATAAAAAAGATAATTATTATGTTGATTATTATGATGCAGATGCAGGAAAACAAAATAATTTTGTAACAACATCATACATAAATCCGCGTGCATTCTCCTATATGAAGAAGTACGGCAAAGTTTCTGCTCAGCAATATCAGGAAGTCGTTCAATTTTTAGCTGATTATCCAAGGCATGGCTGGGCATTCCCAAAAGAGTATAAAGAAGATGGTACATTTACGTACGATAAAGAAGTGAATCTTATTGACCAATCATACGTTGCATATCATCGAAGTTTAGGTGGTCTTTCATCAGCCGCTTATTTGGAATTTATAAAGAAGAAGTTCCAGGAGGATGGAAAGCTATACGGTCGTTACAATTTAGAAACGGGAAAACAAACTGTGAATTATGAATCGCCGGCCGCGTACGGACTAACGATTTTGTACGTACTACAAACAGGTGATACAAAGTTTGCGAAGGAATTGTATGATCATATGGCCACATTCCGAAATGACAATGTATTTAGTAGATATTACGGTGGATATGTAACAGGTGAAAATAATAATACGCATATTTTTGATAACGTATTGCCGCTTTTAGCTGAAATGGAATTAAAAAAGAGTGAACAATAAAAGGTGCCACCATATGAGGTTGGCACCTTTTATTTGTTCATATAATTTTATGTCCTAATATTAGAGAAGTAGTCAATCACGAATTCACGGAATTGCTGAGCTGTTTTTGATAAGTAGCGTTTTTTTGACCAACTTAATCCGATGGTTCGCTGACAAGTGGGTTCAATAATACGCAACTTGCTTGATGCTAAAGTAGAGTTTTTTAATAAAGTTAAACTTGGAACAAAAGCGATGCCGAGACCTTGCTTAATGAGGTCGCTAATTACGGTCGGTTCATCGACTTCAAAAGCAATATGCGGAGTGAAACCAGCTTCTTTACAAAATTCATCTGTTAAGTGCCGAAATCCATAGCCAGTGTTCATACTAATGAACGGTTCGTCCTTTACTTCATGGAGGTGGATATTTTCTCGGCCTGATAAACGATGGCCTGAAGGGACGACTAAGAAAATTTCTTCTGTAATAAGTGGTTCCCAAACAATTTCTTCTCCTTCAATTGGCACAGAGGAGATACAAAAGTCAATTTCTATATTATCTAGTTGTCGTTTCATAGAAGGAGTGGATGCCAGAAATTGTTGGAACCGAACGTTAGGATGTTCTAGTAAAAAAGAGCCAAGTAGTTCTGGCAATATTCTCGGAATAGAAACGGCTAGTGTAATAGAGCTTTGTTGTAATTCGGCTAAATCTTTAATTTCTCGTTCCCCTTCGCTTAATTCATGAAAAATACGCTCTACTCGTTTCAAAAATACTTTTCCGAAAGAATTTAAAGTAATCTGTCGACCTTGGCGATCAAATAAAGGGACGCCTAAATCCTTTTCGAGTCTAGCGATTGTTTTGCTGAGTGAAGGTTGTGCGATATGCAATTCTTCAGCTGCCTTTGTCATATGTTCTAGTCGTGCCACTGTCTGAAAGTATTTTAACTGGAGCAGTTCCATTTCGAGTCTCCTTTCTATAGACCAAAAAGAATGAATTAATAATTAAAGATGTATTATACAGTATGGAAAGTGACGTGTATAGTAAATCTGTTAAACCATTCTAATGGTGTTAAATTCGGAGAAGGAGTATGTTTCATGAAGGGAATTCAACTTGTATTTAAAGATTGGAAAGCGATGTGGCACCATAAACATGGACGTATCGCTTTAATTTTTTTATTAATCGTTCCGTTAATTTATTCAGGATTCTTTTTAGCCGGATATTGGGATCCGTACGGAAAATTAGATAAATTACCTGTTGCGGTTGTGAATTTAGATAAAGGTGCTGCGATGGATGAGAAAACAATTCATGCAGGAGACGATTTTGTAAAAAATTTAAAGGAGAATAAAGAACTGGCTTTTCATTTCGTATCAGAAAAAAATGCTGATGAAGGGCTAAAAGAAGATAAGTACTATATGGTTGTTACGATTCCAGCTGATTTCTCTAAAAAGGTAAGTACACTTATGGATGAGAAACCAGAACCAGCACAATTGCAGTACAAAGTAAATCCGGGTAAAAACTTTGTAGCAGCGCAAATTGGAACGACAGCTGTTGAAAATATGAAAACAAAAATTTCAAATAGTATTACGAAATCTTATACAGAAGGTGTGTTTTCAAAGTTTCAAGACTTAGCACAAGGGTTGAGTGATGCAAGTAATGGTGCTGGGAAGTTACATGAAGGAACGACAGATGCAAGAAATGGGGCAAATCAGCTTGCAGATGGTATTCATCGTTTAAGTGACGGGACATCAAAAGTGAAAGAGGGAAGTGAAAAACTTGCTTCTAGCAAATCAGCCTTAACTGACGGAGCGAATGAGCTAAGTCAAGGAGCAACTTCACTTCATAGCGGTATGGAGTTATTAGCACAAGGTGAAAAAACGTTACAATCAGGGGTTAGTGAATTAAGTGCTGGTACAAATGAATGGGTGAGCGGAAGTGAGAAGCTTGCTGAAGGCCAAGTAAAAGCGGATGGTGCAGCTAATAGTATAAAACAACAATTAGAAGAGTACGTGAAAAATCATCCAGAAGTGCAGCAAGATCCCGCTTTTCAAAAAATTGTTGCTACGTCTGATGGACTAGCTAAAGCAACAAATACTTTAAATAATAGCCAACAACAATTGACACAAGGTGCGAAGAAGATTGCTGACGGTCAACATAAGATTGAAGAAGGCATGAATACATTCGGAGTTAAGTTAAATGAAGCTACTGCTGGAACGAAAAAGGTAGCAGATGGTGCATCGAATTTGGCTGATGGATTTACGAAGTGGGGAAATGGGTTTACATCATTGCAAGAAGGTGTAAATCAGCTTGCGAGTGGTGGAACGGAGCTGAATAACGGTGCTGGTAAATTAACAAATGGACTTGTTAAACTTGATGATGGTGCGAAAGAACTTTCTACGAAATTGGGAGAGGGCGCAGAGAAGATAGCGGATGTTCGTAATGATGATGCACGTAATACGATGTTCTCAGAGCCAGTTCAGTTAGTGAAGTCAACAGTTTCTGACGTGCCTAACTACGGTTCAGGCATTGCGCCATATTTCTTATCACTTGCATTTTATGTTGGCGGAATTATGGCATCGAATATTTTACCTCTTGGCCGCAGACAAAATATGAAGGTAAGCGGAACGGTACATTTTATTAATAAACTAGGATTGGTATATTTAATTGGACTTATTCAAGCGCTACTCGTAGATGTAGTTGTGCTAGGTGTTATGAAATTAGAAGTCGCAAGTGTGCCACTCTTTGTTTTATCAAGTATTGTTATTTCCTTTACGTTCATGACATTTATTCTTATGTTAGTAACAGTATTTGGTCTTGTTGGAAAGTTCTTAGCGGTAACCCTTCTTGTCCTGCAATTAGCGACGAGCGGAGGTACTTTCCCAGGAGAATTAAACATAGCTGTTCTTAGCAAAATTGGACAGTTTCTCCCAATGTCTCATTCTCTTAGAGGATTACAAGATGTTATCTCTTTAGGAGATTGGTCGCAATTACAAATGCAAATTTTAATATTGTTATGTTATCTCGTTGTTGCCGGTGGAATTGCTTGGATCACGAGTCATATACAGCATAGAGAAACGAATGTAGAACAAGTTTCTTAAGATGAAATAAGCTATCCGATTTTTTCGGATAGCTTATTTTTTATTTACGTTCCATTACTGCAAAGTAATTATTTTCATTATCAGCAAAGTTGAATGCTCTACCAGTAGGTAAATCTACAACCTGTCCAACTGTGACATTTTTCTCAGAAAGATCTTTATATAGACGGTCTAAGTCATCTGAGAAGAACATAAGTGAAGGTGTATTTAGGTTTAGTTCAGGTTGCATCTTCGCGATTAACGCTTTATCGTGAAGGACGATGCTTGTTCCTGCTTCTTTCGCCGGTGCAATTTCAATCCAGCGGAATCCGTTTCCGTTATTTTCTTCCGCAATGATTTGGAACCCTACTTTTTCTGTCCAAAATTGTACTGTTTCGTCTTGGTTATTTACATATAGCATAATTTGTCCAACTTGATTAATCATAGGTGTCTCTCGCTTTCTTTTTATATGCGTATTATTATATCAAATATATGGCTTGAATAGTTTTTTATGATTTTTTCGGAATACAACCTTCGTCCATTTCATCTTTGTTGTAGGAGAAGGTCCTGTAATCCAAGTATGAAATGGTATTGTGCTACAAATGACCATTGTTGAAATAGAGATAATGGCCGTTAACACAAATAGTAATAGGGTATATAATATAGTATTTTCTTGCAGCGTGAATAAGGAAAGAAGTTTTGTGCATAGTTGCAAGAAGAATAAATGAGCTAAATAAGCACCATACGTGTAATTTCCAATGAAACGTAACGTTTTATATAAGAAACCACGACGCTGTACTATCATAATAGATAACACATACAGTATGATAATTTCGCATACGATATATAAAAACATAGATGGCTTTAAATAGGTAGAAACAGTTAAATGAATAGAGTTTGCTCCGTAAAAACTAAACAACTCATAATTGATGAATAAAAATAAGATGAAAAATAATATTGTTATAAGCGGGATATGTTTCATGACGAATAGACGCCAAGTTTTTAGTGCTACAGCGGCAATGCCACCCATAACGAAATAGAATGAGTAGAATAGAAATGATCGATCTGTATAATGTAAAATTGTTGAACTTGTTAATTTTTCTCCATTAAAAATATAGTGAGAAGAGAACCACATTAATAGAAAATATAGGCAAGCGAAAAAGGTCATATATTTATATATGTCTTTTTTATTTTCTGTTCGTTTTTGAAACCAATAAAAAAGTGTGCATAGTAAAGGGAACAATAAGTGAATTTGGAACATCATAATAACGTACCAAAGATGGGGCGCGGCTGTTCCGAGTAATAAACTTTTTATTCCGCCTTGTAATGTAATAAGATCATTTGTTGTTAATAAGTAAAGAATAGACCAAAAGAAATAAGGAATGAGTAAGTGTGTCGCTTTTTCAGAAATATATTCTTTATATACTAATTGCTTCGTATAGTGACGAATTAAGTGAAATCCAACGATAAATATGAATGCTGGTGCTGAGAATTTTGCAAGATTAAATAGCATGCCCATAATGAGGGATTGCTCAAGTAAGACATTTCCTTGATTCATTGTATATAATAAGGAACTTTGCAAAACGACAGCGAGAAATGCAATGCTTTGCAAAACTTTAAATTCAGGTGCGCTTTGTGTCATCGTTTCCATCTCCTTTTCCATACATGATTATAGTACGGAGAATGGATAATGGATGTGGAATATTTGTGAAGATTTTAACAAATTTGTGGCGAGAGAGAATGAGTGGTATCGACTAATCAATAAATAAAGACAAAAAGAGGATGCTCTAAACGAGCATCCTCTTTCTATTAAGCAAATTTGTTTTTGATCCAATTCTTACCTTCTACAAGGCGAGCTGTCATTACCGCACAAGCGTTATCTGCTGTTACGTTTAACATCGTTGCAGGTGGATCAATGATTGTACTAATTGCTGCGATAATTGGCAGTGCTTCTGGCGGGAAACCGTATAGAGATACGATTAACATTTCACCAATCATACCACCGCCTGGAATAGCACCCATTACTGTTCCTACTAATAAAGAAACAACAAGTGCGATTGCTAATGTTTTCGGCCCTTCGAATTCCATGTTGAAAATACCGAATAAGAAAGCAATTTTTAATACGCCACCTAAAACAGAGCCGTCTTTATGAAGTGTAGAACCAAGAAGGACAACTGTTTCACGAACGTCTGAAGAAATACCCATTTTCTTCGTTGCTTCTAAGTTCGCTGGAATACTTGCGGCACTACTACAAGTTGCAAGTGATGTAACTGTAGGAGAGACCATGTTCTTCCAAAATACTTGTACACCTTGCTTGCGACCTGCAAGGTATGCATAGAATGTGAAGAATACAAAGAAATAAATTAGAGAAGCTGGATAGTATACCATTGCCGCTCGGAAGTAAGTTCCAAGAAGTTGTGGTCCGAATTCACCAACTAATGCTGCGAAGTAAGCAGCAAGTCCGATTGGGGCGTAGTACATAATGAAAGATACAACCTTCATTGAAATCTCTGCACCAGCCTGTAGGAATGTAGCGAATGGCTTTCCTTTTTCGCCAACTGCTGAAGTTGCAATCCCCATTAAGATAGAGAAGAAAATAAGAGCTAACATATTTTCACGAGATAGTAACTTCGAGAAGTCAGATACTGTTAAAATACCGACGATTTGATCTGCAACACTAACAGCTTTGCCGGCTTTGTCAGGTTGTGTTAGTTCTAGTACAACACCTTGTGCTGGCGGGAATATTTTCACAACAATAATCATAAAAATAGCAGCTAAAATACTTGTAAATAAGAAAGTCCCAGCCATACTAGACATAATTTTACCGAAACGTTTTAATCCATCCATATTAGCAATAGACGATGCGATGCTAAAGAACACTAGAGGTACAACAATCGTAAACATTAAGTTTAAGAAAATGTCACCAAGCGGCTTTAAAGCAACTGCATCGGCACCCATGAAATAACCAATGAAACCACCAATTAGGATAGAAGATAATAAAATAAGTGGAAAGCGATATGCCTTCATAAATATATCCTCCTATCAATTAAAAAAAGTCATACTGAATCATTATAGCGAGTTAGAGTTCTCTTTACTAGGAGAATACGGATAGATGGAATAGCGCGAAAACCAAGAAATTTTTGTTTTTAAGCTCGGCATACAGCAGGAAATCTAGACATATATATTTGTAACCTAGTGGTGGCAAGGAGTGCACCATAATTTAGGTAGAGAAAAAAGGGGAGGGAAGCGGGATGAATATTTTACTTTGCTGTGCAGCGGGAATGTCTTCCAGTTTGATTGTTACAAAGATGGAGAAAGCAGCAGAGGCAAGAGGGATAGAAGTGAAAATCTGGGCAGTATCAGGTTCTGAAGTGAATAGTCATATTGATAAAGCTGATGTCCTTTTACTTGGACCGCAAGTACGTTATTTATTACCGAAAATGAAAGAATTATGTAAGGATAAAGGGATACCTGTTGATGTCATTCAATCCGTTCATTACGGACTTTGTAATGGAGAAGCTATCTTGCAAGCAGCTTTGTCAATGAAACCATGAGGAGAGTGGGATAGATGATACGGTTTTTAGAGAAGTACGTGATGCCAGTAGCAGGGAAGGTTGCAGAGCAGAGGCATTTACAAGCAATTCGAGATGGAATTATTTTAACGATGCCTTTCTTAATTATTGGATCGTTTTTCCTCATTATTAGTGCACTGCCAATACCCGGATATAACGAGTTTATGGCAGGTTTGTTTGGTGAGAATTGGCAGAGAGCTTTAGGGTATCCAGTTAGTGCAACTTTTAATATAATGGCTTTAATAGCTGTTTTTGGAATCGCTTACAGGCTTGGAGAGTATTATAAAGTGGATGCTTTAGCATCCGGGGCATTGTCGCTTGTGACGTTTTTACTTGCGACGCCATTTCAAGTTGCATATATTATACCAAGTACAAAAGAAAGTGTACTTGTAGAAGGCGCTATCCCAGCTGCATTAATGGGAAGCCAAGGGTTATTTGTAGCAATGATTATTGCACTTATATCTACTGAACTTTATCGATTTATTGTACAAAAAAAGATAATCATAAAGATGCCAGAGACAGTTCCACCAGCTGTCACGCGTTCATTTGCGGCACTTGTTCCAGGATTTATTGTTGTAACAGTTATTTGGATTTTACGCTTAATTATAGAAAATACTTCTTTTGGCAGTATCCATAATATTGTAGGACAAATTTTACAGGAACCACTTAGTGTACTTGGTGCTAGTCTTTGGGGCGCAATAATAGCAGTTATTCTCGTTCATGTTCTTTGGTCGTGTGGAATTCATGGTGCTACTATTGTTGGTGGTGTAATGAGCCCCGTTTGGTTGTCGTTAATGGATCAAAACCGAGTCGCTTTTCAAGCTGGGCAAGATGTACCAAATACGATTACGGCACAGTTTTTTGACTTATGGATTTATATGGGCGGTTCTGGTGCAACGCTTGCTCTAGTTGTCGGAATGTTACTATTTGCACGAAGTCAACAATTAAAAAGTTTAGGGAGATTGTCAATTGCACCTGGTATATTTAATATTAATGAGATGGTAACTTTTGGTATGCCGATTGTGATGAACCCACTTTTACTAATTCCATTTATATTAGTTCCAGTTGTGTTAACAATTGTTTCGTACTTTGCAATGGAATGGGGATGGGTCGCACGTCCGAGTGGGGCCGCTGTACCTTGGACGACACCTATTCTTTTTAGTGGATATTTAGGATCGGGCGGGAAAATTTCAGGTGTTATTTTACAACTTGTTAACTTTGCGCTAGCATTCTTCATTTATTTACCGTTCTTAAAAATATGGGATAAACAAAAACTGGCGGAAGAAAAGGGGGAGTAAAGAACTAAAATGGATACGATAGAGACGAAAGCTTTTCATTTAATCTTGCATGGGGGAAACGCGAGAAGTTGTTCAATGGAAGCAATTGATTGTGCGAAGCGTGGGGAGTTTACAGAAGCTGAAGCTAAATTACAAGAAGCACTAGAGGAATTAAAAGAGGCGCACCGTGTACAAACGGAGCTTATCCAGAAAGAAGCTGGTGGTGAAAAGACCGAAGTTACTCTTTTAATGGTACACGCACAAGACCATTTAATGAATGCAATTACGGTGAAAGAATTAGCGAGTGAGTTTGTAGAGTTATATAGGAAGATGTCGGTGGATGAATGAACCTTGCTTATGCAAGGTTTTTTTATCTCGAATTAACGGGCAGTAAAACTTCCACTAATTAAAATTTCATTTTATGTATGTGCCTGTACCATCAGTGGAATGTTCATCCCACTGATGGTATTTTACAATCCTCCTTTTTTCGGATGAGTAAGAGTTATAATTAATCGGCAGTAACAATTTCTCCTATACCACGAATTAATCTTTTTATATGCATCCGTTCCGGTTTTAATATATTTACGATATAATCAATCGCTATTTGTGGTTCAACGGTTGTACCGCAAGTATAACAGTCAATAGCCGCAAAATTTTGTTCCGGGTAAGTGTGAATGGAAAGATGGCTTTCTGATAATAACACTAATACAGTAACACCATATGGCTGGAACTCTTTTTTACTTACGTTTAAAACATGGGCACCAGAGTAATCTGCAGCTGTAACTAGATGATATTCTAAAAAGTGCATATCATCTAATAGGGAAAAGTCCACTCCCCACAAATCTACTATTATATGCTTGCCAAAAGTAGAATATTCCATAGGGTAGCACTCCTTATTATAATATTGTCAAAACTTCATTTCCTGTTTGTAGCATTGATGTAAGATAAGATTTGATTCTGAATTTAAAAGAGCGAGGTTACGTTGTTCTAGATGTTCTTCTTTAAATTGAAATAAAGGAAAAAGAAGAGCAGGCAATGTTCGAGGAGTTGGTACTACATATAATTGTTCAATTTGATCGAGTACATGTGCAGAATTAGTAGCAAGATGAAATCCCCAGTCAGTTCCGAAAGAAGGAACGATTGTATGATAACTCTTCACAGTTAATCCAGCGTGTTCAATTGTATTACCGATACTCCAATATACTAGAGGTGCATCAGCAGGTGAATTAGATTGACAGACGAAAGCCCCATCTTCTGTTAAGAATGTAGCTATACGAGCAAATAGTTCGCTTGTATATAAAGTACTTAATAATTCTGTCGCTGGGTCTGGAAAATCAATAATGATTACATCGTATAAAGATGAAGGTGAATTTAGAAATTCTTTTGCATCGCATACGTGCACGTTCACACGATTATCAAAAAAAGCATTTTTGTTTAAAGATACTATTTCTGGAACATTACGTGCCATATTAATCATTGCCTCGTCTAAATCAACAAGGTCTACATGTAGCACAGTTTCATATTTCAAAACTTCTCGTAAGGCAAGGCCATCGCCACCACCTAATATGAGAACACGTTTTGGATCAATTACTTTTGCCATAATCGGATGTACAAGTGCTTCATGATAAATTTGCTCATCAACGGAACTGAATTGTAGTTGCTTGTCCAAGTATAAGCGAACATCGTTTACTTGGACTAAATTAATATTTTGATAATTACTCTTTTCTTCAAATAGGCTCGTATGTTCACCAGCTTGTATTTCCTTTAGAGAAATTTCATCCCACACATCTAAGCTGTGTGAATCTGTAGGTACTATAGTTACATTTTCCGATTGTACTTGCTTATCTTGCTTATTCTGCTCATCCTGTTTGTCCTGTTTGTCTTGTATATCATGCTTGTCCTGCTGTTCTAGTTCAAATTTGTCAGAGTCTAATTCAGAACGCTTGTCTTTTTTATAGCTTGTTATTCTATAAATCTTTATTTTGCTTTGTTTTCTATGTTTTGGCATAGGAATCCCCTTTCGAATTGTGTTATTTTATTCTATTTTATTTTATGTAATCTAGTAGAGTATGCTTGGACAATAGAATAGATAGAAGACTGAGCTCAAGAAAATGTTGTTTTTTACTAGATTTCTACGATAAAAAATTTTTTTAGTGTTTTTTCATATTAAACATAACTAGACAACTAAACACTAATCTATTTTCATACAGTTATGTGTTAAAAGCGTGTTGTTTTATAACACACTGTGTGTTTTTTAGACGACACACTAATTGAAAGCGTTAACACACAAAGAAAATGCTCGAAAAAGCACTGATTTTAGTGGTTTTAAAAAGTTGGCACGCTAATTGCATTAATAAATAGCGTAAAGAAAAATAAATAAAACATAAATTTTTTATACTACACAAGGGGGATTTTCAAATGAATATTTTATTATGTTGCTCAGCAGGGATGTCTACAAGTTTACTAGTTACAAAAATGGAAGCGGCTGCAAAAGCTCGCGGTTTAGAAGGAAAGATTTGGGCTGTATCTGGGGATGCAGTAAAAACGAATATCGATCAAGCAGATGTATTATTACTAGGACCACAAGTTCGTTACATGCTTTCTTCAATGAAAACGCTTGCTGATGAGAGAAACGTTGGAATCGACGTTATCAATCCAATGCACTACGGCATGATGAATGGAGAAGCAGTTTTAGATCACGCATTAACACTTAAAAAATAATTAGGGGGGAAGCGAAATGCAAAAGTTTATTGCATTCATGGAGAAATATTTAGTTCCAGTCGCAGGTAGAATTGGATCGCAGCGCCACTTAGTTGCAATCCGTGACGGATTTATCGCAGTTATGCCTCTTATTTTAGTTGGATCATTTGCAGTACTTATAAATAACTTACCAATTGATGCTTTCCAAAACTTTATGAAGGGCACATTTGGTGACGCTTGGAAAGATGTCGGTGGCGGTATGTGGACTGGTTCCTTTGCTATACTCGCCCTCATAGTCGCAGTTGGGATAAGTTACAATTTAGCGAAATCTTACGGCGTCGATGCGTTGTCAGCAGCAATCATTACATTCGGTGCATTAATTATTATTTCTCCGACAACGCCAAAAGAAGGCGGTATTGATTTAGCGTGGACAGGGGCACAAGGTCTATTCGTTTCCATTATAGTGGCTCTTCTTGTAACAGAAGTGTTTAGATTCTTTGTTCAAAGGGATATTACAATTAAAATGCCAGATGGTGTTCCACCGGCAGTAATGAAATCATTCGCAGCGTTAGTTCCAGCATTCGTTATTTTGATTGTAACAGCAGGTATTCAATTAGCTGTGAAACTTGCGGGAACAAGCATTCATAAAATGGTATTTGAAACAATTCAATTACCATTACAAGGTTTAGCGGGTACATTACCAAGTGCAATTATTATCGCGTTACTTATTCACGTATTATGGTTCTTCGGATTACATGGTCCAAATATTATTGGGGGGATTATTGACCCAATCTATTTACCAGCATTAGAGAAAAATATGAAATTATTTAATGATGGTATGTCTGCATATGACGTACCGCATATCTTCACAAAACCATTCTTTGATGTATACGTATATATCGGGGGATCGGGTGCAACGTTAGCGTTCTTAGTGGCAGTAATGCTTGTAGCGAAAAGTGCGCAGCTTCGCGGTGTAGGCCGTGTATCTATCGGTCCTGGTTTCTTTAATATTAACGAACCAGTTATTTTTGGTACGCCAATTGTATTAAACCCAACGTTAATTATCCCATTCGTACTTACACCGGTTGTATTAGTTATTACTTCTTATACAGCAATTACTTTAGGATGGGTACCAAAAACAGTTGCGTTAGTTCCATGGACAATGCCACCAATCTTTAGTGGTTATCTTGTATCGGGCGGAAGCATCGCTGGTGCAGCACTACAAGTGGTGAACTTTGCAATCGCGGTAGTAATTTACTATCCATTCGTATTAATGTGTGACCGTACTTATGTACAGGCTGCAAAAGCTGAAACAAAAGGAAGCGACAATTCAGTATCACTTTAAAAAATATTATTCTGGCGAGTTCCTATAGCTCGTCAGAATAATTACCTTTATATCATGTTCAAAAAGATGAAAAACATCTATATGAACACTAAACTATCATTAATAAATTCATACTTTAATAGACATGTTCAAACTGAAGGGGTATTTAAATCGGTTGAACTTTATAGAGAGGGCGGTAATTATGATGACTACAGCAGAACAAATTCCATTCCAATTGATTTTAAATAGTGGTAACGCACGAAGCTTTGCGATGGAGGCACTTCAATTTGCCAAACAGGGGAAAATGGCAGAAGCAGATGAAGCGATGGTAAAGGCAAAAGAAGCGATTAATGAAGCGCATCATTTTCAAACAGAGCTCATACAATCAGAAGCAAGAGGAGAAAAAACAGAGGTTAGTGTTCTTTTAATTCACGCACAAGATCATTTAATGAATGCGATTACAGTGAAAGAATTAGCAGCAGAGTTTATCGATCTTTATAAAAAGCTTGAAGCGAAAGGGGAATAAAGCATGACTGGAATTAAAATTGCTACAATCGGCGGTGGATCTAGTTATACACCAGAGTTAATTGAAGGATTTATTAAGCGTTATGATGAACTGCCTGTTCGTGAAATTTGGTTAGTAGATATTGAGGCAGGAAAAGAAAAGTTAGAAATCGTTGGTAACTTAGCGAAACGTATGGTGAAAAAATCAGGTTTACCAATCGAGGTACATTTAACACTTGATCGTCGCGAGGCATTAAAAGATGCTGACTTCGTAACAACACAACTTCGCGTTGGTTTATTAGAAGCACGTGCAAAAGATGAAGCAATCCCATTAAAATATGATGTAATCGGTCAGGAAACGAATGGTCCTGGTGGTTTATTCAAAGCGTTGAGAACGATTCCTGTTATTTTAGATATTTGTAAAGATATGGAGGAGCTCTGTCCGAATGCATGGTTAATTAACTTTGCAAATCCAGCTGGTATGGTAACAGAAGCTGTTCTTCGTTATACAAATATTCAAAGAGTAGTTGGTCTATGTAACGTTCCAATCGGAATTCGTATGGGTCTTGCAAAATTACTTGAAGTAGATGCGAGTCGTGTTCACGTTGATTTCGCAGGTTTAAATCATATGGTATATGGATTAGACGTATATTTAGATGGCGTGAGTGTAATGGACCGTGTGTTAGAGCTTGTGACAGATCCAGAAAAGCAAATTACGATGGAAAATATCGCAGCGCTTAACTGGGAACCAGACTTTATTCGAGGACTTCGTGTAATTCCATGTCCATACCACCGTTACTACTACAAAACACGTGAAATGTTAGAAGAAGAGAAAGAAGCTTCTGTTGAAAAAGGTACACGTGCAGAAGTAGTAAAACAATTAGAAAATGATTTATTTGAGTTATATAAAGACCCGAACTTAGATATTAAACCACCACAATTAGAAAAACGTGGCGGAGCTTATTATAGTGATGCAGCATGTAGCTTAATTACGTCTATTTACAATAATAAAGGTGATATCCAGCCTGTTAATACACGAAACAACGGAACAATTGCAAGCTTACCACATGATTCAGCTGTTGAAGTGAACTGTATTATTACGAAAGAAGGCCCAAAACCAATTGCAGTGGGAGATCTTCCAGTACCAGTTCGCGGTTTAGTACAACAAATTAAATCATTTGAGCGCACAACAATTGAAGCTGCTGTTACAGGGGATTATCATAAGGCGCTGCTTGCTATGACAATCAATCCACTTGTACCATCAGATAAAGTTGCAAAACAAATTTTAGATGAAATGTTGGAAGCACATAAAGAGTATCTTCCGCAGTTCTTCAAAAAGGTAGAGAAGTAAAAGCGGCGCTATTTAGCCCGCTTTTTTTATTCTATTAGGAGGTATTATGATGATTAAGTTAATTGTAAATGCAGATGATTTCGGTCTTACAGAAGGTACAAATTACGGCATTATTGATGGGCATATAAATGGACTTGTAAATTCAACGACGATGATGATGAATATGCCAGGAACAGAGCATGCGGTACGCTTAGCGAAAGAGTACAACCTACTCGGAGTAGGCGTACATCTCGTATTAACGGCAGGAGAACCACTGTTAAAGGATGTACCGTCACTCGTAGGGGAAAACGGATCGTTTCATAAACAAAGTGTTGTAAGGGAAGGGAATATAAATCCAGAAGAAGTTGAGAGAGAATGGACTGCTCAAATTGAGAAGTTTTTATCTTACGGATTAACACCAACTCATTTAGATAGTCATCATCATGTGCATGGTTTACCGATCTTACATGATGTTCTTGAGAGATTAGCGGCTAAATATAATGTTCCGATTCGTCGTTGTGAGGAAGATAGAGCGGTGCATCCATTTTCTGATGTGTTTTACAGTGATTTTTATGCGGATGGTGTGACGGAAGATTACTTTGTGAAGTTAAAAGAAAGAGTACAAGGTGAACAAACGGTAGAAATTATGGTTCATCCAGCATATATTGATCCAGAGCTTGTGAAGCGTTCTTCTTACGTAATGGATCGTGTGAAGGAATTGCGTATTTTAACAGAGAGTGAGTTGCCAGAAGGCATAGAGCTTGTGAAGTTTTAATAGAAAAAACGACGGCTACATCATGCCGTCGTTTTTTATTTATAAAATGGACAGAATATATCCGCCAAAGGCTCCCAGTATAACGATAACCCAAGGTGGTGTTTTCCAAAAAGCTAGTAAGCAAAAAAGAAGCGAAGCGAAAACGAAATCTGAAGCATTTATAACTGTACTCGTCCAAATAGGATCGTAAAAAGCGGCAATTAAAATACCAACAACTGCGGCGTTAACACCAAGTAGTGCGCCTTGTATGAATGATATTTTTCTCACACTGTTCCAAAATGGTAAAACACCAATAACGAGTAAGAAAGCAGGGAGGAAAATCGCAATTGTTGCGAGTGTTGCCCCAAGCGTCCCGTTTAATACTGCTCCTATATAAGAGGCGAATGTAAATAGTGGTCCTGGTACTGCTTGTGTTAATCCGTATCCAGCTAGGAACTGTTCTTTCGTCATCATTCCGTTTTGTACGAACTCACCTTCAAGAAGGGGCAGCACGACGTGTCCTCCTCCAAATACAAGTGCGCCAGAACGATAGAAACTATCAAATAAAGCGATGTAATAAGAAAACGGTCTTAATATCGGTAGCAGCAGTAATAGTCCAAAGAATAAGACGAGACAAGAAACTGCTATCTTTTTTGAAATAGGTACTTTTATATTTTGTGATTGGCTAATTGGTTGGTTGCGATATAAAAACCAGCCGATAAAGCCACATATTATAATAAGGATGACTTGTGTCCAACTACTTGGCCATAATAAGGCAATTGCGGCAGTTACAATCGCAATCGTCGCACGGTTGCGATCTGGAGTTAACTTTCGCGCCATTCCCCATATGGCATGAGCGACAATAGCTACTGCTACAAGTTTTAGTCCATGAATCCAGCCAGCACTTCCAAGATCGAACTGATTAAGGAATGAGGCGAAGAAAACCAAAACAAGTACAGACGGTAAAGTGAATCCAATCCATGAAATAATAGCTCCTAATAGTCCGCCTCTTACTAATCCAACCCCCATACCGACTTGACTGCTGGCAGGACCAGGAAGGAATTGACATAGCGCTACTAAATCTCCATAGCTTCGTTCATCCATCCATTTTCTTTTTTGCACGTATTCGTGGTGAAAATAGCCGAGATGAGCGACAGGACCGCCGAATGAAGTAAGTCCTAATTTAAATGAGACGAGAAAAATCTCTAATAATGTGTGAAAGATGTGTTTGTTTTTTTTCAAAATAACCTCCTATAATGTTTTTCTATGTGCATTATACAAGAGACTTTCAATCTACAGGAACGATTTTAATGTAAAGATTTTGTGAATCTTTTCTTTGTAATTAAAAATTGAAAAAGTCATAAATGATTATGTCTAAACCATAAAGTAGTAGAAGTAGTGCTGGGAAATTTATATAAGGAGAATGCCTTATGACAACACATTTCTTTGCCAGGTTAACAGGTAAGAGGGAAGTGCCTCCTGTAAATACAGAAGCTTTTGGGGTAGCAGAGTTTATTTTTAGTGATGATTTAACGAAATTGCATTACAGAGTAATACTAAAAAATATAGAAAAGGTTACATCGTGTCAAATTCATTTAGGGAAGTCTACTCAAATTGGTCCTGTTGTTTTATATTTGTATGGTCCACTGGAGCAAGGGATTAGTTTGAACGAGGGAAGTATTACTGGTGTAGTGAATGTAGAGGATTTTGAGGGACCTTTACAAGGGAAATCATTTGTACATTTACTTCAAGAAATTATTCAAGCAAATGTATATGTTAATGTCCATACGAAATCACAAAAAAGAGGAGAAATAAGAGGGCGAGTTAGAAAAGTAAAGAAGTAGATGAAAAGGCTGTCCATATGTTGGAACAGCCTTTTCTCATTATATAAGGTGCTAGTTTTAGCGATTATTGTCGGTAAATCGATATGTTTTGAAAATCGCCGATATAACTCACGTTACGGTCGATATTTTTAAAAACGGCCTCAATTAATTTTTAACAGGCTGATTTTTAATAAAGAAGTCCATAACGTAAAATACTTCGTCATCAGGTATTTGTATTTCAAATGTATTTTCAATCGGTTGCAATGCTTTTTTTACTTTCATATACATCCAGTATTCATCTTGTCTTCTTTTCTCTTTATCAGGGTGAGGAAGAAGGCTTTCTCCTTTTTGAAGACGGTCAACCATACAGCTCATATGCAGAATAACCCCCATTAAGCTATCAGGAGTTAGCTGTAAGGAAATTAATTCTTGAATTGTATTTAATGCGTAACGAATTGTTTTAATAAGTAATGCCCCATCGTTACGCTGCATTTGTTGTTCAAGAATATCCGCCATTTTTGCATATGTTTCTTCATACGTAATTAATTCTTGAATGGGCTGAATCGCTGTGTAGTTTACGATGTCTTGGAAATGATATGTTAAGCACGGCACTTGCACATCGAAATTCGTGACGATACAAATGATATTACGCTCTTTTTTTATGTTCTCGATCATTTTCGTTAAATCTTTTTCATGGACGATACTAATCGGAATAATTTCAATTAAGTCTTTATCAAATCGTAAATAGTTCTCTAACATTTTTTGAATAGCTAAAGCACTTCCTTCACCAGTTAAACAAGCTGTTAAAATAACAGATTTCATTGGAGAGAGAGGTTTTTTCTTTTCTTCTTGTACGTTTAAGTAAAACGGTGTTAAATTTTTTACTGTTTCATACAGCGCATCTAATGAATAACCGAGCTGAGCTTTTCGAGCTGCTTCTAGTGCATGTGGTGTGCTCGTCATCGAGAGAACACGTACAGGGATTTTGAACTCCGTTTCTAATATGTCACCGATATAAGCAAGTGACCCCATATCGACAAGTAAGAGAAGCCCATTTACATTTTGTAGTGTTTTCATATACACTTTCACACGTTCCAAGAAATCTTTCGGTGATTCGTGTAACGGCATATCAATACCGGTTACTTCCTCAATGCCGAGAAGTTCGTTTGCAACGTTTGCCATTTCAGTTGCGATACCATTACCGTGTGCTAATATTAATACTTTTACTTCTGTTTGTGAGGCAGGAATTGGATCAACAACGAAGAACATTGTTAAAAAGCCAGCTTCATCAATAGGCATTGTTATTTGTAATTCTTCCTCCAGTAGTTGAATGCATTGCATAGCTACGGAAAAAGCTTCTTTATATTTCGTACGAATTTGATTTAATTGTGGGTGATGTATTTGTTTTCCGCTTCGTAAACGTTGTAGAGTTGTCTGTACATGTAAACTTAAAGCAAGAAATACTTTTTCATCAAACGTCTTAGATAAATGCTTTTCAGCAAGTTCCGCTATTTTTTCACATACGGAAACGATATTACGATCCACAATTTTAAAAACATTTTCATGGCTTGTTTTTTTGGATATTTGGTTAAAATATTGTACGAAAAAGCTTTGAACATCATTTTCTATTAGTAATTCTAATTCTTCCTCTTCGATACCACGTGCTTGAAGTTCTTCGTATTTATAGTCAATATAATCGTAAATAGAAGAGCGTTTTTCATCTTCTGTTTTATGATTACTCCAACCTTCCTCACCTGTAAATACAAATGTTTCATTTGGTATTTGGTATAAGTGACGGCTCTTCCTTTCAATGAACAACCCTTCTTTCATATACCAAGGTAAATCTGTACTTGAAACATAGACAGAATCACGTTTCTTTGTGACCAAATCAGAATAGGCTTTCGCACAGGCAATTTGAACATCTGTTTTTAATTGACCGATGTTATTGGGACAATTGTAAAAGACGAAAGCACGCATTGCATTTGGGCTAACGTGAATGTCTTTTCGCAGACGAATTGCTTCATTTGTGAAAAATAGCTGTAGTAAAGCAAAGCGCTCTTTATGTGTACGCTCACGAAGTGGTGGCAGCGTAACAGTCATCGGTATACGTCTTGTAAATGTTTTTAATAAAAATGAATTTGGTTCTTCTGTTGTTGCAGTAATGATTAATACTTGTGCTTTACGTTCGTTCTCTGTTTCTCCAAGGCGGCGGTATACTCCGCGGTCAATAAAGGTGAAAAGCATTTCTTGTCCCTCTGGAGGCAGGCGATGTACTTCATCTAAGAAAAGAATTCCTTCATGTGCTTTTTCAATTAACCCTTTTTGATCACTTGCTCCTGTATAAGCTCCTTTTTTAATCCCAAATAATTGCCCGAGTAGTAACTGTGGATTATTTGCATAATCAGCACAGTTAAAGACGATAAATGGTGCATCTTTGGGAAGCTGTTCAACTTCAATTGCATATTCGTGCATTAAAGAAGCAAACATAGACTTTCCGACCCCTGTTTCTCCCAGTAGTAAAGTATGCATACCGTTTGGAGGATAGAGAATAGAAGCTTTCGCTTTTTCAATTGCAATTTTAAGGCTCGTATTTTCAATTGCAAATGTATCCAATGAAGTTATGTCTTTTGAATGCGTTTCCAACGAAGTGTTCGTTTCTATGTAAAAACGAACAGGTCGCGTATTTGTTTTTAATAAACGTTTATCTTTTACAAGTTTGTTTAAATCGCTACTTACATTGGCGCGATCTAGTTGCAGAAATGTAGCGAGTTCTGATGCGGTTACACCTTCTGTATAATTGCCTTTTTGTATTGCGTTAAAAATGAGATCTATTCGTTTCATTTCTATTCACCTCGAAACTTCATCACTATTTAAAATTTTACACAAAAATGGGAAGGGTGGGAAGAGAAAAATAAAACAGCTTTAGCACATAGGCACTAAAGCTGTTACAATCTTGTGTCTTTCCAAAAATTCACCTTGAGATGAGAAGAAGGATTATAGGGAAGAAGTTTGTATCCTTGTGACTGTAAGTAATCAATTACTTTTGGCAGTATTTGTACGGTTACACTCGAATCATGCATTAAAATGACTTCGACTTGTTCATCACTTTGATTACGTACTCTTTCGAGTATGGCAGAAGGATTGTCATAGCTTTTCCAGTCGTATGTATCGATCGTCCAATCCCACATTTTATACTGGGCCGATACAAGTGCGTCACGGTAATTCTTCTTTAAGTAAGGCATACTACCATATGGAACGCGAACGAGATGTGTATTTAATTTCGTAACTTGCTGGACAATGCTTTGTGTTTGTTCCATTTCTGCAATTAAAGTGGAAGGGTCACCAGTGTAAAGGCGTTTTACATCATGTGACATACTGTGAAGTCCGATATAATGTCCGTCTTTAATTAATCGTTGCATTGTCTTTTTATAATGTGGTACTTTTCCACCAATAACAAAGAAAGTTGCTTTTCCGTTCTTTTCTTTTAAGATGTTTAAAATTTGTGTAGTATATTTGTTTGGCCCGTCATCAAATGTTAAGTACGCAATTTTTTGTGTAGGAGAAGTTGTTGCAGTATTTGGATGATATTCAGCAGGAATAACAATTGTTGCTTCAGTATTAGATGATACGTACATAGTAATCGTTAAAAATAAAATAATACATTGAAATACTCGCTTGATCATAACATTCACCCTCAGTTTGACAATCAAGATGTAAAAAAGAAAACTTGATACTTTTCTTATTATGTATATCTTTCTCCAATAGAGGAACTCTCAAACAATCTATATTTTGGAAATATAAAATGAGAATAAAAAATAGCATCCTCTTATAAGAAAGAGGATGCTATTTGAATATTTCATAATTGAAAAGGCTATACTACAATTAGTCTTCGCGTTTTTTCACTTTTTTATAAAAGGAAATGATTGGTTTGTAGCGTTCATGTACAAGCCCGATTATTTCAGCGATGATTTCTGTGAAGAAAATCAAAGCGAAAAGAAGAATAATGGATAACCATAACGTTGCAGTAGTAAAAATAATAGCATTTACACTAAAGAAAATACCGAATGCGTATATAATTAGTACCGTTTTGCGATGAGAGAATCCCATTGCAAGTAAGCGGTGATGTAAATGCGATTTATCTGGTGCTGAAATAGGTTTTTTATTTACGATACGACGGATGATTGCAAATATCGTATCAAATATAGGTACACCTAAAATGATAATTGGAACGATAAAACTGAATAACGTTACACTTTTGTATAATCCAAGTAACGATATAACAGAAATACAGTATCCTAAAAATAGTGCTCCTGTATCTCCCATGAAAATTTTTGCTGGATGGAAGTTGTAGAATAAAAATCCAATTGTACTTGCTAATATAATTAATGCAAGTGGCAAGATAATAGCTGTTCCAGTACCCCATGGGCTAGTGAAGGCCATATATGCTAGCGTTGCAAGTACGATAGATGAAATCCCAGCAGATAATCCATCTAAGCCGTCAATTAAGTTGATTGCATTCGTAATACCTACAAGCCAAAATACTGTAATTGGATAAGCAAGCCATCCAAGTTCAGTATCCCCAATGAATGGGATATATAATACTTGCACTAATAATCCACTTTTTACAATCATAATGGCAACTAACAGTTGTCCACCGAATTTTACTCTCGCAGATAACTCGTACATATCATCTAAAATTCCGATGATTACAATGATAATTGCACCTAGCGTTATCGATAACATTCTTTGCTCATATAAGCCACCGACAACAAATCCTACAGCTACACCAATAAATATTGCTAACCCGCCAAGACGTGGCATAATCTTTTGGTGCACTTTACGTGCGTTTGGCTTATCTGTCGCTCCTATTTTAAAAGCTAATTTAATAACTAAAGGAGTAACGACAAGTACAGTGATGAAAGATGCCAAAATGGCATAAATCACTTGTGAGTCCATTAATACCCCACCCTTTATAGTCTAACGTAATTTTTTTTTTTGAAAATATATTTATCTGAAAATTATGATGTTTGTTTACAGGCTCATAACATATGGTATCACAAAAAGATTAGAATTCAATCTTTTTTTCTTTTTACGGTTAATGGAAGCGAATAAAATATATGACAATTGTATATAGAATGTTGAATCATATAAGAAGGTTAATCGTACTGGACTTCGGAATGTGACATTTTCTCTTTTTCTTCGATAGTGAATACTTTTATTTCAGTATTATAAGTGTTGCACGTAGAAATGAGTAAGTCTCGTGTTAAAATGTGGGAATTTATTACACGTGACCTGGCAGCCTCATTCTCACTGATTAAGTTTTACTTTATAGTGCATTTAATTTTACAAAAACTTTAAAAAAGTAAGGGAAGTAATTCATATAATGAAAAAGGAAAAGGGTTTTCTCATTTTTAACGTGAGAGGGGGAAGCGCAGGGAGAGTTCTATATTTCATATCTTTTCTATTGTAAATTCCTGTGCGAAAAGGAAATGAAAATTACGATAGTAGGTACTGGATATGTTGGGTTGATTACAGGAGTAGGATTGGCAAAATTAGGGCATTCAGTTACATGTTTTGATATAGATAATGAAAAAATTGAACGGATAAAACAAGGGGATTTACCTATTTATGAGGTTAGATTACATGAATTAATAAATTATGCATATGAGAATAATGCTTTAACTTTTACATCAAATAAAGAAGAGGCATTTGATGATGTAGAGTTTATATTTATTGCAGTTGGAACACCGCCTTTATT
The DNA here is from genome assembly GCF_008368795.1 of Bacillus sp. BF2-3. NCBI lineage: Bacteria > Bacillati > Bacillota > Bacilli > Caryophanales > Bacillaceae > Bacillus > Bacillus sp. BF2-3. The sequence continues at coordinate 22,570 of NZ_QOSA01000019.1, read as the reverse complement.
AGATGGGACGGCAGATTTAACGTATATTCAGAGTGCTTGTAACGATATTGGATTATATGCGACGAACGATATTATTGTTGTTACGAAAAGTACAGTTCCAGTAGGTACAAATGATGTAATGAAGGGATGGATTGAGGAGAAGTTAAAAGGGAGGCATACAGTACATATCGTATCGAATCCAGAGTTTTTGCGTGAAGGTTCAGGTATTTATGATTTCTTTCATGGAGATCGTATTGTAATTGGAGCGGATAGTGAGGAAGTAGCAAGAAGAGTAGAGAGTTTGTATAGTGAATTATGTTTAGAAACGTATGTTACAGATATTAAAAGTGCAGAGATGATTAAATACGCGTCGAATGCCTTTTTAGCTACAAAGATTAGTTTCATTAATGAAATTTCAAATATATGTGAGAAGGTAGGCGCGAATGTATTGGATGTTGCCAAAGGGATGGGAATGGATAAGAGAATTGGTGCATCTTTTTTAAATGCGGGCATTGGCTACGGAGGGTCGTGTTTTCCGAAAGATACGAAAGCACTGGTACAAATTGCGGGAAATGTTGCTCATGATTTTCGTTTGTTAAAAGCGGTTATTGAAGTAAATAATAAGCAGCAGCTGCTATTGATTGAAAAAGCCAAAAAAGTTATGAATATGAATAAAAAGCGGATTGCAGTTCTTGGCGCATCCTTTAAACCGAATACGGATGATATTAGAGAAGCATCATCTCTTATTATAATAGAAGCATTACTTAATATAGGTGCAGATATTGCTCTTTACGACCCAAAAGCAATTCAATATGTGAAAAATATATTTGGAGATGCTATACAATATAGTAGATGTATAGATGAATCGATTAGAGATGCGAGTGCGGCTTTTATCGTAACAGAATGGAAAGATATTCAAACATATCCGTTAGAAAAGTACGTACAACTTATGAGGGAGCCTATTTTATTTGATGGGAGAAATTGTTATACTGATGAAGATGTTAAGAAACAAAAGATAGATTATTACTCGGTGGGAAGAAAAAGTATTTGTAATAGAAAAGTTTCTGTTATGCGTTAAAAAGGAAAGTACTCATGCATATTTTTATATGTCATAATAGAAGCTGTAATTAGTGAAAGAAAAGAGGCAATCACATGACTGAACGTTTAAAAGTAATGACAATTTTCGGGACACGTCCAGAAGCAATTAAAATGGCACCTCTTGTATTAGAGTTGCAAAAACACCCAGAAAAAATTGAATCGATTGTGACTGTAACAGCACAACATCGCCAAATGTTAGATCAAGTATTAAGTATCTTTGGAATTACGCCAGATTTCGATTTAAATATCATGAAAGACCGCCAAACTTTAATTGATGTTACAACGCGTGGTTTAGAAGGTTTGGATAAAGTAATGAAAGAAGCGAAGCCGGATATTGTACTTGTACATGGTGATACAACAACAACATTTATTGCAAGCTTAGCTGCTTTTTATAATCAAATTCCAGTAGGTCATGTTGAGGCGGGCCTTCGTACGTGGGATAAGTATTCTCCATATCCAGAAGAGATGAATCGTCAATTAACAGGTGTAATGGCGGATCTTCATTTCTCACCAACAGCAAAATCAGCAACGAACTTACAGAAGGAAAATAAAGATGAGTCACGTATTTTCATTACAGGAAATACAGCGATTGACGCGCTACAAACGACTGTAAAAGAAACATATAGTCATCCTGTACTAGAGAAACTTGGGAATGATCGTCTTGTACTTATGACAGCTCACCGTCGTGAAAACTTAGGTGAACCGATGCGTAATATGTTCCGTGCAATTAAGCGTCTTGTTGATAAGCATGAAGATGTACAAGTTGTGTACCCTGTTCATATGAACCCTGTTGTTCGTGAAATAGCAAATGAAATTTTAGGTGAACATAACCGTATTCATTTAATTGAGCCGCTAGATGTAATTGATTTCCACAATGTTGCAGCTCGTTCATACTTAATGTTAACGGATTCTGGTGGTGTACAAGAAGAAGCTCCATCACTTGGGGTACCAGTTCTTGTTCTTCGTGATACAACAGAGCGCCCTGAAGGTATTGAAGCAGGTACGCTGAAATTAGCAGGAACAGACGAAGAGACAATCTTTGGTCTTGCTGATGAGTTGTTATCAGATAAAGAAGCTCATGATAAGATGGCGAAAGCATCTAACCCTTACGGTGATGGTCGTGCATCAGAGCGTATTGTAGAAGCGATTTTACAACACTTTAATAAGTAAATAAAAAGGGCCCAATCGGATAGATTGGGCCTTTTTTTTTACGGCTGATTGCGCATAATCCACTCTGCATGAGCATTTGTAGAAGGTGGCGGATCAGTTGGTGTTTTATTTTGGTTTGTCTCTTTTTTTGTTTGTTCGTTAGAGTTAGAACTTGAATCAGGATTTGAGTTGTTTTTTGTAGTTGGATTTTTTGCTTTTTCTCCTAATTCTTTTTCAATTTCGTTACGCACCGTTTCTACACTGATTGGATCTGGAAGGAAGTAATAAATACCGCCTATCTTTTTGTCTTCGCCTTCAAGCTTTAACGTTTGCATTGTAGAAGGATCAAATCCAGAAAGTTTATTGTAAAGAGCAAGTCCGTCTGAAATAGGAATGTCGGTTTTTATATATTTTCCAACGACAGCTGTTAAATCTTTAATTTTAAATACAGTAGAGGTGGAGTTTAGTTTATGAGCAACAGCGGCCAGTAATTGTCTTTGTCTAGCAGCTCGACCATAATCGCCATTTGGATCTTGCTTTCGCATACGGACGTAAGCAAGTGCTTCTTCACCGTTTAAGTTTTGCTGTCCTTGCTTAAATTGAATTTTTTTGTAGTAATCCACGTCAGAGCGCTCCCAGAAATCGAAGGGTACGTCAACGGTAACGCCGCCAACAGCATCAACGATACCTTTAAAGCCTTGGAAATCAATTTTCAGATAATGGTCTACAGGAACTTTTAGAAAGCCTTCGACAGTTTTGATTGCCATTTCTTCTCCGCCGTAAGCATGGGCAGCGTTAATTTTGTCTTCCTTATTTTTGCCAACAATTTTAACTCGAGAATCACGAGGAATACTCATAAGTGAAATCTTTTGCGTTTTTGGATTGACTGTTGCAAACATTAATGAGTCTGTACGACCATTTTGACCATCTGTCGCATAATCTTCTATACCCATAATGAGAATTGTAAAAGGTTCTTTTGTAATTTCTACATCTTTGTTTCTTAAATCTGATTTTTCACGAGTAAAACCACTATACATCCCCATGAGAGAAGAGTAAGAATTTAACACATAAACTCCTATGCTGCCAAATAAAAATGCGAAAATAAGGAAGAAGAAAAGTTTCCTTCTTCGCTTCTTTTTTATTCTGCTATTTTGGAGATGATAATAACGTTCTTCCATATATAATCTCCTTAGTTCGTTAGTTCATTTGTAGGGAAGTAATTCACTACATTAATCTTTGAAGGTGATAAATGGGTTATGCTTAGATAACATCTTGTTCTAAGTACAACATATCTCCTTCTGTAATTGTACATTTCCCGTTTGTTAATTCAATCATCCAATCTGTAAATGCTTGTTTGCCGTCTTCTTCTACATACGTATCAAATGTGACATTTTCTAGATAATGAATATCTTTAATGGCATATTTTGAATTGCGTAATTCATTTTCCACTTTGCCAAGTAATGTGTAATCAATCTCGGTTTGCATCACACGCATTAGTTTTCGCTGGACAACACCGACATGATTAATGCCTTCGCTTGTACACTTTCCATATGCACGAATTAATCCACCTGCACCAAGTTTAATGCCACCAAAATAGCGTGTTACAACAACAACGGTATCTTTTAGTCCACGTTTTTTAAGTACTTCCAGCATTGGTACGCCAGCTGTACCGCTAGGCTCGCCGTCATCATTTGCTTTTTGAATATGATCTTGTTCGCCAATTAAATAAGCGGAACAATTATGTGTTGCATTCCAATGTTGTTTTTTTATTTTTTGTATAAATTCTTGAGCCTCTTCCTCAGTCGTTGCTCGGCTAATATAACAAATAAATCTTGATTTTTGAATGACGATTTCGTGTTCGCCGTAGTCTTTGATTGTTAAATATTGTAATAGCACTTGTGTACGCCCCTATCTATCAAAATGACTAGTACTTTCCATTTTAAAAGCGAGCCTTTTTATATTCAAACATTTTTTCTAAATATGCTGAAGTTTTTGGTGAGTATTTTATCTTTTTGTTGTAATTTGTCGAGATGGTAGGTATAATTTCAACCGGCATTTTCATGTATGGATGCACCATTTGTAGTTTTCGTGTAAAATTAGGAAATAAAACTTTTTATAAGGCAGGTACGAAAATGAAAATAGCTATTGTTACTGATAGTACGGCATATATACCGAAGCAAATTCGTGATGAACTCAATATATATATGATTCCATTAAACGTTGTGTTTGGAACAGAATCTTATCAAGAAGAAGCTGAAATTTCAGCAGATGATTTTTATGTGAAAGTACGTGAACAAGAGGAACTTCCAAAAACTTCTCAACCAGCAATCGGAAAGTTTGTTGAGCTATATGAAGAACTAGCTAAAGATTATGATGCAGTTATTAGTATTCACCTATCAAGTGGAATTAGTGGTACATATCAAACATCAACGACAGCTGGACAGATGGTAGAGGGTATTGATGTATACACGTATGACTCTGAAATTAGTTGTGAAGTACAAGGATTTTATGTGCGTGAAGGTGCAAAGTTAGCAAGTGAAGGAAAGAACCCAAAAGAGATTATCGCTCGTTTTGATGAAATGAAGAAAACGATGGACGCCTATTTTGTAGTTGATGATTTACATCATTTACAACGTGGTGGTCGATTGAATAGCGCGCAAGCTTTCATCGGCAGTCTGTTACAAGTGAAGCCAGTTTTATATTTTAGAGATAAAATCATTATTCCGTTTGAAAAGATTCGTACACGTAAAAAAGCATTAAAACGTATCATTGAAATTTTTGATGAGCAAGCAAGTAAAGGTGTACCTATGGAAGCAGTTATCATTCATGCACAACGTGAAGAAGAAGCGAATGAATGGAAGAAAGAATTAGAAGCAAAATATCCTCACGTCACAATTCGTACAGGTTATTTTGGAGCTGTAATTGGTACGCACTTAGGTGAAGGTGCATTAGGTCTTGGATGGTATACGAAGTAATAAAGATATAAAAAGCTCTCTTTTTAAGAGGGTTTTTTTACGGGTATGTTACGTTTGGTTGACAAGTTAATATTTGGAAATGGTAAAATGTACGTAAAATAAAATAATGAGGAAAGTTTTATAACTTACTTTTTACAAGAAACTATATTATAATAGAAGAGAGGTGAAACATATGGAGCATAATTCTTGTTTATGTCCAAAGTTTGAGTCAGCTTTTACTCTGCTTAGTAAGAAGTGGACTGGCTTAATTATTAAATCTTTGCTTGAAGAGTCGAAACGTTTTAGAGAAATCGCAGATATTATCCCAAATATGAGCGATCGTATGTTGTCAGAGCGTTTGAAGGAATTGGAAAGCGAGGGCATTGTAGTTCGTAATGTCTATCCAGAAGTACCAGTTCGAATCGAGTATGGCTTAACTGACAAGGGGAAAGCGTTAGAAAGTGTTATGGATGAGGTCCAAAATTGGGCTGAGAAATGGATGAAGTAGCATTTCATTTGTATTCGTATATTTAATAAAACGTAAGGGATTCCTTACGTTTTTTCTTTGTTTATAGAAGTAAGAAAAGTATGTAAATTTCTACACACACATACAAAAATATACGAATTTTGCGCTAGAGCTACATATAATATTACATTTGTTTTACAAAAACGTAACATTAGCAAAAAAAATCCCGAATTATGGTATAAATTTTATAGGTTATATACGGAAAAAGAAAAAAGAAAGCGGTGTAAAAAATAAAATGAAAAAGCTAAAAATGGCATCTTGCGCATTAGTTGCAGGGTTAATGTTTTCTGGGCTAACACCAAATGTATTTGCAGAAGATAAAATTTCTGACGTGAAATCACAAATTAATACACAAAATGACACTTTACATAAACAACAACAAGAACGTGATGAATTACAAAAGCAAATGAATGACTTAAACAAAACAATTCAAGGTTTAGATAAATCTGTTCAAGAGAATGCTGCAAAGCTTGATGAAACAATGAAAAAAGTTTCTGATACTGAGCAATTAATTGAAAAGAAAAATAAAGATATTGCAGAATTACAAACAAAGATTGCAAAACGTGAAGAGCTATTAAGAAAGCGTTTAGTTGCACTTCAAGAACAACCAAATACGAACGTTGTAACAGAAGTTCTTGTAAACTCTAAAAACGTTGCTGATTTAGTTGATCGTTTAACTTCAGTTTCTAAAATTCTTGAGTCTGATGAAGATATCATGAAAACACAACAAGAAGACCAAGCTAGTGTGAAAAAAGATGTTGCAACGGTAAAAGAGAAACAAAAAGAATTAAAAGAAGCACAAGCTCAAATTGAAACTGCTAAGAAAGAACTTGACGCTGAAAAAGAGAAAAAAGCAACAGCGGTAAACGATTTAAGCGGTAAAATGGATACAGTTGTAACTTCAATGACAAGTACGGAAGGTCAATTGAAAGAGCTTGAGAAACAAGCACTGCAATTACAACGCATTGCAGAAGAAGAAGCACAAGCAAAAGCTGCACAAGAAGCTGCTGCTCAAAAACAAGCAGAGCAAGCTGCTAAAGCTGCGCAAGCTCAACCAGCACAAGCACCTGCAGAGCAAGCTGCACCAGCAAACAATGGTGGACAAGCTCAAAAAGAAGAACCTAAAAAAGAGGAACCAAAAAAAGAAGAGCCTAAGAAAGAAGCACCTAAACAAGAAGAGAAAAAGCCAGCTCCAACACCAGATTCAAATCCGACTCCGGGCGTAATTGGTAAGGCAAAGCAATACTTAGGTATGCCATATGTTTGGGGAAGTGCATCTCCATCAAACGGTGGTTTTGACTGTAGTGGATTCATTTCTTACATTTTTGGTGTAGGTCGTCAAGACGTTAATGGTTACTGGAATTCTGTTTCAAAAGTAAGTAGCCCGCAACCGGGAGACTTAGTATTCTTCCAAGGTACTTATAAAGCAGGTCCATCTCACATCGGTATTTACGTTGGTAATGGCCAAATGATCCATGCTAGTGATAAAGGAATTGCGTACGGTGATATTAACAGTTCGTATAACAAAAAACATTTCTTAGGATACGGTCGATTCTAGGATTTATAAAAGAATAAAACAAGTGTATAAAGTCGATAGCTTACTATTTTATAAGTAGGTTATCGGCTTTTTTGAGTTTTTACGAGATGATGAGAAAGGTTTATAGTAGTGCTGGAGGTGATTGTTGATGGTAGCGGGGAAACAGTTGCTATTAGAAGAACTTTCTTCAGATTTACAGAGGAAATTAAACGATTTGAAAAAGAAGGGAGAGATCGTATGTGTACAAGGTGTAAAAAAGAAGAATTCTAAATATATGTGCCAACGCTGTGGAAATGTAGATCGGCGGCTATTTGCGTCGTTTTTATGTAAAAGGTGCAGTAAAGTGTGCACATATTGCCGGAAGTGTATAACGATGGGGAGAGTAAGTGAATGTACTGTACTTGTTCGCGGGATTGCTGAAAGAAAGAGAGAAAAGAATTCAAATTTGTTACAGTGGAACGGGACGTTGTCTACTGGCCAGAATTTGGCGGCGCAAGGAGTTATAGAGGCTATTAAGCAAAAAGAATCATTTTTTATTTGGGCTGTATGCGGGGCTGGGAAAACAGAGATGTTGTTTTACGGTATTAACGAAGCGCTTCAAAAAGGAGAAAGAGTTTGTATCGCAACGCCAAGAACGGATGTTGTTTTGGAATTAGCACCGAGATTACAAGAAGTATTTCCATATATAAAGGTAGTGGCTTTATATGGAGGGAGTGTAGATAAAGAAAAAGATGCAGTACTAGTCGTTGCGACCACGCATCAATTATTACGTTATTATAGGGCGTTTCATGTCATAGTTGTAGATGAGATAGATGCTTTTCCATATTGTGCAGATCAAATGTTACAGTACGCGGTAAAACAAGCGATGAAAGAAAAAGCGGCGCGTATTTATTTAACTGCGACTCCAGATGAAACGTGGAAGCGAAAATTTAGAAAAGGTGAACAAAAAGGTGTTATTGTTTCTGGACGATATCACCGTCATCCGTTGCCAGTTCCTCTATTTTGCTGGTGCGGAAATTGGAAGAAAAGCCTCAACCGTGAAAGAATTCCTCGAGTTTTACTACAATGGTTAAAGATGTACTTAAACAAAAAGTATCCTGTTTTTTTATTCGTTCCCCATGTACGATATATAGAAGAAATAAGCTCGTTATTGAAATCATTGCATAATAAAGTTGAAGGGGTACATGCAGAAGATCCGATGAGAAAAGAGAAAGTCGCAGCGTTCAGAAAGGGAGAAATCCCATTATTAGTTACAACGACAATTTTAGAGCGAGGCGTAACGGTGAAAAATTTGCAAGTTGCAGTTTTAGGGGCGGAAGAAGAAATATTTTCAGAAAGTGCGCTCGTACAAATTGCGGGCCGAGCAGGGCGGAGCTTTGAAGCACCGTATGGAGAGGTCATTTATTTTCACTATGGCAAGACAGAGGCGATGGTGCGCGCGAAAAAACATATTCAAGGTATGAATAAAAATGCGAAAGAACAAGGATTGATCGATTAATGCATTGTTTACTTTGTGATGAGTGTTTTGTAGAAAAGGTTAGTTGGTACACTTTTTTTGTAAAGTGTCATAGAAAATATATATGTGATAGATGTGAGCAGAAACTTTCCTATATTATAGGAGAAATTTGCATGGAGTGCGGGCGACCTTTAGAATTTGTTCCTGCCTCATTTCAAGAAGACGGTATTTGTATAGATTGTATAAGGTGGATGAAAGAGGAGAAGTATCGTTCTTTTAAAAACCGTTCGTTATATATGTATGATGATGAGATGAAAGAAATAGTAGCGCAGTTTAAGTTTCGGGGGGATGCAGAGTTAGTGCACATTTTTTATCGTTCTTTTCGAAGTTTATTTCAAAAGTGTTTTGCCAATGTTTCAACTGTTATCGCTGTTCCGCTTAGTAAGGAAAGGGAAATTGAACGTGGTTTTAATCAAGCTGAGTTATTAGCAACTTGTTTGCCTGTCAAAATTTCTTATCCATCATTAAGAAGAAGGGAAACAGAAAAGCAAAGTAAGAAGACACGTAAAGAAAGGGTGTCAGGAAGCAATCTTTTTTATTTTCAGGGAGAAGAGATGTTTTCTGGGCAACATATTTTACTCGTTGATGACGTGTATACGACAGGGATTACAGTTAGGCAAATCGGAAGTTTGTTATATGAAAGAGGGGCAAGGGAAGTATCTAGTTTGACACTTTGTAGAAGTTAATATGACAGTGTCGAAAGCGATAATAAAAAGGCGATAAGTCTTCTTTGACTTCATATGTTGTCATTCGTTATAGTCAAAATATGGGGCGAATGCCCTGATTTTTAGAGTGAAGGGAATGGAATGAACATGCAAGGAAGAGTGAAATGGTTCAATGCAGAAAAGGGATTTGGGTTTATTGAGCGTGAAGATGGTGACGATGTATTTGTCCATTTTTCTGCTATTCAACAAGATGGGTATAAGTCATTGGAAGAAGGGCAACAAGTAGAGTTTGACATTGTAGATGGAGCACGTGGACCACAAGCAGCTAATGTTGTGAAACTGTAGGGTATATTGTTTTGGGAAGAGAAAGCTGCGTTTGTGGCAACGTTATATATATGTAGTAGAACCTCTTGTTTTTCGCAAGGGGTATTTGTTATAGGGTAAGTTGTCAAAAAGTTGTTTCTTTTCTGTAACGAATTGTCCACAGAAATATTCGTTATTCACGATGTTAATAGGATAAAATAAAGATAGAAACGATGCATCTTTTCATTTCAACAAAAAACGATAAAAAAATCGCAATTCCACTAATTTTTTTAAAAAAGTTAGAAGGAGTTTTTAAGCCAATGTCGAAATTATAGTACATAGGCTTGAAAGGAGGAATTCATCTATGAAATTCAACATTCGTGGTGAAAATATTGAAGTAACTCCAGCATTAAAGGAATATGTAGAGAAAAAACTAAGTAAGTTAGAGCGTTATTTTGATACATTCCCAGAGATTAAAGTTAATTTAAAAGTATACTCTGACAAGCAACGTGTCGAGGTAACAATTCCATTTACTGATTTATTACTTCGTGCAGAAGAAACTAATAGCGATATGTACGCTGCTATCGATTTAGTAGTTGATAAAATTGAGCGACAAATTCGTAAACATAAAACAAAAGTAAATCGTAAGTTACGTGAGAAAGGTTCTATAAAAACGAACTTTATCCTTCCGGAAGCAGTAGCTGTTTTGGATGAGGTAGAAGAAGATGAATTAGAACTTGTACGTACAAAACGATTCGATTTAAAACCGATGGACGTTGAAGAGGCAATCCTACAAATGGATATGCTAGGACATAATTTCTTCGTCTTCACAAATGCTGATACAAATGAAACTAATGTTGTATATGGCCGTAAAGATGGGAAATACGGTTTAATCGAAACTAAATAATAATTCGAAAGCGCAGCCGAATGAGGCTGCGCTTTTTTTGCTGAAAATAGATTTTTAAAAAACTTTTCTTAATTTAGAACGAGACAATCGGCCGATTGTTGTCATAGTTATAAGACAAGTGTTACAATTATCATTAGGTATATACATTTTAGTTTTTTTAATTAGGAGAAAAATTGGCATAACATACATTTGATTTTTATAACGACTGATTGTAATAGAGAAAAAGAAAAACAATCGGAAGTTTTATTTTAATAAAAAGAGGAGCGTATTTCCTATGATCGGTATTTTAAAAAAGGTGTTTGATGTAAATCAACGCCAAATTAAACGTATGCAAAAGACAGTTGAGCAAATTGATGCATTAGAGTCATCTATTAAGCCACTAACTGATGAACAATTAAAAGGAAAGACGCTTGAATTTAAAGAACGTCTAACAAAAGGTGAAACAGTAGATGATTTACTACCTGAAGCTTTTGCAGTTGTTCGCGAAGCGGCAACTCGTGTTCTTGGAATGCGTCCATATGGCGTACAGTTAATGGGTGGTATTGCCTTACATGAAGGGAATATTTCTGAGATGAAAACGGGTGAAGGTAAGACGTTAACATCTACATTACCTGTATATTTAAATGCTTTAACAGGAAAAGGTGTTCACGTTGTTACAGTCAATGAATATTTAGCACAACGTGATGCGAGCGAAATGGGACAACTTCATGAGTTCCTTGGCTTAACGGTAGGAATTAACTTAAATAGTATGTCACGCGAAGAGAAACAAGAGGCTTATGCTGCTGATATTACGTATAGCACAAATAATGAGCTTGGATTCGATTACTTACGTGATAACATGGTTTTATATAAAGAGCAGTGCGTTCAACGTCCACTTCACTTTGCTATTATCGATGAAGTCGATTCTATTTTAGTCGATGAAGCACGTACGCCGCTTATTATTTCAGGACAAGCTCAAAAATCAACAGAGCTATACATGTTTGCAAATGCATTTGTTCGTACGTTAGAAAATGAAAAAGATTATTCATTTGATGTGAAAACGAAAAATGTAATGCTAACAGAAGATGGTATTACGAAAGCAGAGAAAGCTTTCCATATTGAAAACTTATTCGATTTAAAACATGTAGCACTTCTTCACCATATTAATCAGGGGCTTCGTGCACACGTTGTTATGCATCGTGATACAGATTATGTTGTACAAGAAGGCGAAATCGTAATTGTAGACCAATTCACTGGTCGTCTTATGAAAGGTCGTCGTTATAGCGAAGGATTACACCAAGCGATCGAAGCAAAAGAAGGTGTAGAAATTCAAAATGAAAGCATGACGCTTGCAACAATTACATTCCAGAACTACTTCCGTATGTATGAAAAATTATCTGGTATGACTGGTACAGCGAAAACAGAGGAAGAGGAATTCCGTAACATTTACAATATGAACGTTATTGTAATTCCGACAAACAAACCGATTATTCGTGATGATCGTGCCGATTTAATCTTTAAATCAATGGAAGGTAAGTTCAATGCTGTTGTTGAGGATATTGTAAATCGTCATAAAAAAGGACAACCTGTTCTTGTAGGTACAGTTGCAATTGAAACTTCAGAGCTTATTTCAAAAATGTTAACGCGTAAAGGTGTACGTCATAACATCTTAAATGCGAAAAACCATGCTCGTGAAGCAGATATCATTGCAGAGGCTGGTATTAAAGGTGCTGTAACAATCGCGACGAACATGGCAGGTCGTGGTACAGATATTAAGCTTGGAGACGATGTGAAAAACGTTGGTTTAGCAGTTATCGGTACAGAGCGTCACGAAAGTCGTCGTATTGATAATCAGTTACGTGGTCGTGCTGGTCGTCAAGGGGACCCTGGTGTTACGCAGTTCTACTTATCGATGGAAGATGAATTAATGCGCCGATTTGGTTCAGATAATATGAAAGCAATGATGGACCGCCTTGGTATGGATGATTCTCAGCCGATTGAAAGTAAAATGGTTTCTCGTGCGGTAGAATCTGCACAAAAACGTGTTGAAGGAAATAACTATGATGCACGTAAGCAGTTACTGCAATATGATGATGTACTTCGTCAGCAACGTGAAGTTATTTACAAACAGCGTCAAGAGGTAATGGAGTCTGACAACTTACGCGGCATTATTGAAGGTATGATGAAATCTACAGTAGAACGTGCTGTTGCTCTTCATACACAAGAGGAAATTGAAGAAGATTGGAACATTAAAGGTCTTGTTGACTACTTAAATACAAACCTTCTTCAAGACGGAGATGTAAAAGAAGAAGAATTACGTCGCCTTGCTCCTGAGGAAATGAGCGAGCCAATTATTGCGAAATTAATTGAGCGATACAATGAAAAAGAAAAGCTTATGCCAGAAGAGCAAATGCGTGAGTTTGAGAAGGTTGTTGTATTCCGCGTTGTAGATACGAAATGGACAGAGCATATTGATGCGATGGATCACCTTCGTGAAGGTATTCATTTACGTGCTTACGGTCAAATCGATCCACTTCGTGAGTACCAAATGGAAGGGTTCGCGATGTTCGAGTCAATGGTTGCTTCTATTGAAGAGGAAATTTCTCGTTACATTATGAAAGCTGAAATTGAACAAAACTTAGAACGTCAAGAAGTTGTTCAAGGTGAAGCTGTTCATCCTTCTAGCGATGGCGAAGAAGCAAAGAAAAAGCCAGTTGTAAAAGGTGACCAAGTGGGCCGCAACGATTTATGTAAATGTGGTAGTGGTAAAAAATATAAAAACTGCTGTGGTATCGTTCAGTAATATAGGACGGTAGCTTTGGCTGTTTTGCAAACTTTTATATCAAAAATGTATAATTAAGAAGGATTAAACTCTCTCCGTAATAAGTGGAGAGAGTTTCCCTTGTTTTCATACGAAAGTAACAGCAATTACATAGAGGTGAAGGAAATGGAATTAGTAGAAATTAGACAGGAATTAGAGAAAATGGCTAAGCGATTAGCGGCTTTTAGGGGGTCTCTTTGACCTCCCTACTAAGGAGAAACAAATTGCAGAATTAGAAGAGAAAATGATGGGCGCAGGATTTTGGGATGACCAACAAGGAGCACAAGCTGTAATTAATGAAGCGAATGCGTTAAAAGATATGGTTGGAAAGTTCCGTCAGTTAGATGAGACGTTCGAAAATTTAGAAATCACGCATGAGCTTTTAAAAGAAGAGTATGATGAAGATTTACATGAGGAATTAGAATCAGAAGTAAAAGGCTTAATTCAAGAAATGAATGAGTATGAGCTTCAGTTACTATTAAGTGATCCTTATGATAAAAATAATGCGATTTTAGAATTACATCCAGGTGCAGGTGGAACTGAGTCACAAGACTGGGGTTCTATGCTATTACGTATGTACACACGCTGGGCTGAAAAACGCGGATTCAAAGTAGAAACGGTTGACTATTTACCAGGTGATGAAGCTGGTATTAAGAGTGTAACTTTATTAATTAAAGGTCATAACGCTTACGGTTACTTAAAAGCAGAGAAAGGTGTACATCGTCTTGTACGTATTTCACCATTCGATTCTTCAGGGCGTCGTCATACATCATTCGTATCTTGTGAAGTTGTACCAGAGTTCAATGATGAAGTTGAAATCGAAGTACGTACAGAAGATTTAAAAATTGATACGTACCGAGCAAGTGGAGCTGGTGGACAGCACGTAAATACGACAGATTCAGCAGTTCGTATTACACATACACCGACAAATACGGTTGTAACATGTCAGTCGGAGCGTTCTCAAATTAAAAACCGTGAGCATGCGATGAAAATGTTAAAAGCGAAATTATATCAAAAGAAACTAGAAGAGCAACAAGCAGAATTAGATGAAATTCGCGGAGAGCAAAAAGAAATCGGATGGGGTAGCCAAATCCGTTCTTACGTATTCCACCCGTATTCTCTTGTAAAAGACCATCGTACAAATACGGAGGTTGGTAACGTACAAGCTGTTATGGATGGAGAGATTGATCCATTTATTGATGCTTACTTACGTTCTCGCATCTAATAAGCGAAAAAAAGCCAACGAAATTGTTGGCGCATGCTGAGGACAATAGAGGATATAAAGAATTTGATTTTATTTTTATAGATGAAGTAAAGAGGAAGAGAAGTTGGAAACGACAACTTCTCTTTTTGATGGGATTATATGTAGATTACAATGCTGTATATTGTTTTGTAAAAAGTAGAGAATAGTAAAATAGAGCGGTAATATGGTAAAGATTTATATAGAACTTTCTAATTTTCCTTTTAAAAAGGATGCTTTATAGGAGTTTTTTAAGTTGTTCACAGAATTGAAACAACTTATGAAAGCATTATTTTATCAAGGTTCTCACTGTATTTTTGAGGAATATGAAATACACCTTAGTTTTTCTATATAAAGATAATGCTTATAATGAAAATGAGTGTGTTATGAATAAAAAGAATATCAACAATGGGGAGCGATAGAAGTGAAAAAGAAATTGTTGGCTATTGCGCTAGGGACATCGGTTGTTTTTGCTTTAGGAGCATGCGGAAATAAAGAAGAGAGTAAGTCTTCGAAACAGTCTGCAAGCACAGACAGCGCAGAACAAATTTTCCAAAGAAGTTGTGCGGGATGTCACGCAACAGATTTATCAGGGGCAACTGGACCTGATTTAAGAAAAGTAGGCGGTAAGTACGACGCTGCAGATATCGAAGAGATTATTAAAAAAGGCCGCGGTTCAATGTCACCAGGACTTATTCAAGGTGAAGATGCGAAAAAAGTGTCTGAATGGTTAGCTGAACATAAATAAAAAAGGTGAAATGGACGAGTTGATAATATAGTCAACTCGTTTTCCTTTTTTCTGGTATGTAACATAACTGTAACAAAAATGTATCCAAATTGGAAACCGTTTGATGTTACAATGAGGTTTGTAGAATTTTGCTGAAATATATTACATAGAGTGGTATTGCTTATGAGAAAGCATAAGTAAACTATCTTCAACAAGGATGACTAAATGAAAATGAAGAATGTCTTTTGTTTTCAGATGTACAGAAAAGTATTTCGAAAAAAATCATTAAGTATTGGGTGATAAATAATGATAAAAATGACGAATGTTTATAAGGAGTACCCGAATGGTATGAAAGCCATTGCTGGTCTTACAGTTAACATTAAACAAGGTGAATTCGTATACGTAGTTGGACCGAGTGGAGCCGGAAAATCTACATTTATTAAAATGATGTATCGTGAAGAGAAACCATCTACAGGATCTATTAATGTAAATGGACTTACTATCGAAACATTGGCAGAAAGAGATGTTCCGTATTTCCGTCGTCAATTAGGCGTGATTTTCCAAGATTTCAAATTGCTACCTAAATTAACGGTATATGAGAATGTTTCGTTTGCTTTAGAAGTAATTGAAGAAGAACCGGATGCAATTCGTGAGCGTGTAACAGAAGTTCTAGGTCTTGTAGGCCTTGAAGATCGTGCAGACGCACTTCCAAGTGAGCTTTCGGGCGGGGAGCAACAACGTGTGGCTATTGCAAGAGCAATTGTAAATAGACCAAAGGTTGTAATTGCCGATGAGCCAACAGGTAACTTAGATATTGAAACAGCTCTTGATATTATGAATATTTTTACTCGCATTAATGAGCGCGGCACAACGATTGTTATGGCGACGCATAATGCAGATATCGTAAATACAATCCGTCATCGTGTAATCGCGATTGAAGGCGGAAAAATTGTTCGAGATGAGATTGAGGGAGGATACGGATATGAAGGCTAAGACCCTTAGTCGACATTTGCGAGAAGGTGTAAAGAATCTATCACGTAACGGATGGATGACATTTGCTTCTGTTAGTGCAGTAACAGTTACATTATTACTTGTAGGTGTCTTTTTAACAGCGATTATGAATATGAACCATTTTGCGACGAAAGTAGAGCAAGATGTAGAGATTCGTGTACACATTGATCCAGCTGCAAAAGAAGCGGATCAAAAGAAATTAGAAGAAGATATGAGTAAGATTGCAAAAGTAGATTCTATTAAATATTCTTCTAAAGAAGAAGAGTTAAAACGTTTAATTAAAAGCTTAGGTGATAGTGGAAAAACGTTTGAGTTATTTGAACAAGATAACCCACTTAAAAACGTATTCGTTGTAAAAGCGAAAGAACCAACCGATACAGCGACAATCGCGAAGAAGGTTGAAAAAATGCAGTTTGTTAGTAATGTTCAGTACGGAAAAGGGCAAGTTGAACGATTATTTGATACTGTAAAAACTGGTCGTAACATTGGGATTGCGTTAATTGCTGGTCTTTTATTCACAGCGATGTTCTTAATCTCTAATACAATTAAAATTACAATTTATGCTCGTAGTACAGAAATTGAAATTATGAAACTTGTTGGTGCAACAAACTGGTTTATTCGTTGGCCATTCTTGCTAGAGGGATTATTCTTAGGAGTATTAGGATCAATTATTCCAATTGGCCTAATTCTAATTACGTATAATTCGTTGCAAGGTGTGTTTAATGAAAAACTTGGCGGAACAATTTTCGAGCTTCTACCATACAGTCCATTCGTATTCCAATTAGCTGGTTTACTAGTGTTAATCGGTGCTTTAATCGGTATGTGGGGAAGTGTAATGTCAATTCGTCGCTTCTTAAAAGTATAAAAAGTTGCAAACATAATTCGTACAAGCTTATCATATAGTAGAAATAGGTAAAGGCATCACACACTGTGTGATGCCTTTTGCTACACCACCTGTGTGTTTTGGAAAGGGGAATTCCGCATTGAAACGTAGAGTTGCAATTATTGGAATGGTTGTTGCATTTTTAATTGGTGCTGGCGGAATGTTTGCAGGCATGTCTGTATTTGGGGTTAACCCATCAGAAGTAACGCAAACAATTTCGAGTGGGAATGCTAGCACTGCGCAAGGGAATTTGGCAAAAATTAATGAGGCGTATGCACTAATTGATTCACGTTATGTGGAAGACGTGAAAGATGAAAAGTTAGTTGAAGGTGCAATACAAGGTATGTTGTCTACGCTGAAGGACCCTTATTCCACGTATATGGATAAAGAAACAGCCAAACAGTTTAGTGAATCGCTTGATCCCGAATTAGAGGGGATTGGGGCTGAGGTGAACAAGACGGACGGTAAGCTTATTATCGTATCGCCAATTAAAGGTTCACCAGCAGAAAAGATAGGAATTAAACCGAATGACCAAATTTTATCTGTAGATGGAAACAGTGTGAAAGACTTATCACGTGAAGAAGCAGTATTAAAAATTCGTGGTAAAAAGGGAACGACTGTCGCAATTGAAATTAAACGCGCGGGAGTAACTGATCCGATTGTATTTAAAATTAAGCGTGAAAAGATTCCGATCTTTACAGTGTTTAGTTCTGTGAAGCAAGAGAGCGGAAAAGATATCGGTTATATGCAAATCACGTCTTTTGCTGAAAATACAGCGAAAGAATTTAAGGATCAGTTAAAAGAGTTAGAGAAGAAAAATATAAAAGGCTTAGTTATTGACGTGCGTGGTAATCCTGGTGGCTACTTAAATAGTGTAGAAGATATACTAGGGGAAATTATGACGAATAAAAAGCCGATGCTACAAGTAGAGCAGCGAAATGGTGAGAAGAAGAAATTCTCTACGGAACTGAAAGAGAGAAAACCATATCCAATTTCAGTATTAATTGATAATGGAAGTGCTTCTGCTTCAGAGATTTTAGCAGGTGCGTTAAAAGAAGGAGAAGGATACGATTTAATTGGTGAAAAGACATTTGGTAAAGGTACTGTCCAGCAAGCTGTTCCATTTAAAGACGGCAGCAACATTAAATTAACGATGTTTAAATGGTTAACACCGGATGGGAACTGGATTCATAAAAAAGGAATCGCGCCAACAGTAGAAGTGAAGCAACCAAATTATTATCATTCGACACCAATTCAAATTGAAAAAACACTTTCATACAATTCAAATGATGTACAAGTAAAACATGCTCAGGAAATGCTTAAGAGCTTAGGTTATGTACCAGGTCGTGAAGATGGATACTTTAGTAAAGAGACAGAATCGGCTCTGAAAGCATTCCAAAATGCAAATGAAATGGAAGCGACAGGACAGCTTGATAAAAAGACAGCTGAAGCGATTCAAACTAAAATTATCGAAAAAATCCGTTCTGGAGAAAATGATCTACAATTACAGTCAGCATTAAAATTAATGGCAAAATAAGAAGAAATACAGGCAGTTTGCTGCCTGTATTTTTTTGTGTTAAACAAACGTTTGTTTAGTTATGATAATATAAAAAGAAAGAATGATATAAATGGTGGTGAATGGGTTCATGGAGGCATGGATTTTTGAAATAATGCGGGCAGTTGGACGTTTTTTCTTACACCCTGCTGTCTATATATTTGTAATAAGTAGTATCTTCGTTGGATACTTACGTATGTTAAGAGAACGAAAAGATTTTTCTTTTAAAGTTTATGATATTTGGTTTGAACTGCGAACCTCTCTATTTGCAGGGATTGGATACGGATTAGTAGTATCTATTATTACGATTGGGCTTGGACTTGTTGTTTCTAAAGCAAGCTTATGGGCCATTTTAATTTGGACGTTACTATTTGGATTAACGGCTATGTATCGATGTTTATCGGCGGCTTATACATTTAGCATTGCGATCGTATGTGTTCTATTATCTTCTAAGCTACCAGTTTCCTTTTTACAGCTTCGAGAAGGTGAAGAGAGTACCATTGTATCCCTTGTTATTTTACTAGGCGTTATGCTTATTGTAGAAGGCTTATTGATTTCTAAAAATGCAGTAGGATATTCGACGCCGAGGATTAGGCAGGGGAAGCGTGGATTAAAGATTGGTTTACACGAATCAAAGCGTTTATGGATCGTTCCTATTTTTATTCTTGTACCGGGTGATGCGGTAACGCAGTTTATTTCATGGTGGCCTGTCGTTTCAATAGGTTCAAATACATATTCTCTATTCCTCGTTCCATTTTTAATTGGATTTATGAGAAATATTAAAAGTTATGAGCCGACGGAAGCTTTATTATTTACAGGAAGACGTGTTTATGGGTTAGCAGGACTTGTGCTCGTTTTAGGAATCGCAAGTTACTGGTGGCACGTACTTGCAATTATCGCGATGGGAGTCGCTATGCTTGGGCGTTTCACAATTTCGATGCAAGAAAAAATTGCCGATGAAACAAGACCAGCGTATTTTGCTGCACGCAATGATGGGCTCGTTGTACTAGATACAATTCCAAATACAATTGGAGCAGAGCTGAAATTACTGCCTGGAGAAATTATTACGAAAGTAAATGGAGTCATTCCAAAAAGCGCCGAGGAATTTTATGATGCGCTTCAAACGAAGACGACAGGAGCATTTTGTAAATTAGAAGTATTAGATACAAATGGTGAGCTTCGTCTTGCACAAACTGCATTATATGCTGGTGGACATCACGAATTAGGTATTGTATTCGTTGAACAGGAGCATGAGTGGGATTCGGAAGCGATGTAATAGAAGGAATGGTATCACCTTGTGGTGGTACCTTTTTTGTTTTTGGGGGATGGGAGAGTAGTTAGTAAATGAAATTTATATCGGCGATTTTCCGAATATATCAGCGCAACTTGAAATATATCGGTGATTTTGCAAATATATCAGCGCAACTCGAAATATATCGGCGATTATTCGAATATATCGACTTTCCAGCAAAAAACGACAACTATCGCAAAGCTTATTTTCAGTTTCATAGACGGATAACTTGAATAATTATTTGATAATGGTTATCATTTAGGGAGTCTTTTTAATTTTGGAAAATGGAGGTAAAATATGCTGCGTAAATTTTTCTCGTACTATAAACCGTATAAAGGTTTATTTATACTCGACTTTTCTTGTGCGGTTGTCGCAGGATTATTAGAACTCGGCTTCCCGCTTATCGTAAATCAATTTATTGATAAGTTATTGCCAGGGCAAAACTGGACGCTTATTTTATGGGCTTGTTTCGGTTTACTCGCAGTTTATATGTTAAATGCAGGCTTACAATATGTCGTTACATATTGGGGACATATGCTTGGTGTTAACATTGAAACAGATATGAGGCAGAAATTATTTGATCATATTCAAAAGCTATCATTCAGATTTTTTGATAATAATAAAACAGGTCATTTAATTTCACGCCTTACAAACGATTTAATGGAAATTGGGGAAATTGCTCACCATGGACCAGAAGATTTATTTATCGCCGTAATGACTTTAGTTGGGGCATTCTCATTTATGATGATGATCAACTGGAAGTTAGCGTTATTAACGTTCTTCGTCATTCCATTCCTATTATGGTTAGCGCTGTACTTCAATAAAAAAATGACAGGTACATTTAGACGTTTATTCTCAGATGTTGCTGATTTTAATGCATGCATTGAGAACAATGTAGGGGGCATTCGTGTTGTACAAGCATTCGGAAATGAAAAGTTTGAGAAAGAGCAATTCGCTGTGAACAACGCTCGTTTCCGTACAACGAAATTAATGGCGTATAAAATTATGGCTTTAAATTCATCGATTAGTTATATGCTCATGCGTCTCGTAACGCTCTTCGTATTAATATGCGGTACATGGTTTGTTCTGCAAGGAGAATTAACATACGGTGGATTTATCGGATTCGTTCTATTAACGAATATTTTCTTCCGTCCAATTGAAAAAATTAACGCGGTAATCGAAAGCTATCCGAAAGGAATCGCTGGTTTTAAAAGGTATGTAGAGCTTCTTGAAACAGAGCCTGACATTGTAGACTCTAAAGATGCAATGGAAGTTAAACAGGTACATGGTGATATTCAATATAACAACATTACGTTCGGATATGAAAATAAAGAACCGATTTTAAATGACATTAGTTTGAACATACATGCAGGTGAAACGGTTGCGTTCGTTGGACCATCAGGAGCAGGGAAAACGACGTTATGTAGCCTATTACCACGTTTTTATGAGCAATCATCTGGATCAATTCAAATTGATGGTATTGATACGAAAGATATGACATTATCTTCACTTCGTAAGCAAATTGGAATTGTGCAGCAAGATGTGTTCTTATTCTCAGGAACAATTCGTGAAAATATTGCTTACGGCAATTTAAAGGCGTCAGAGGCTGAAATTTGGCAGGCAGTAAAACGTGCGCAGTTAGAAGACTTAATTTACTCACAACCAGACGGTTTAGATACTGTTATCGGTGAGCGTGGTGTAAAACTTTCTGGTGGACAGAAGCAGCGTCTAGCAATTGCTCGTATGTTCTTGAAAAACCCGCCAATTTTAATATTGGATGAAGCAACTTCTGCGTTAGATACAGAGACGGAACTTGCGATTCAAAAATCGCTTGCGGAGCTATCTGTTGGTCGTACAACATTAGTTATCGCTCACAGACTAGCAACGATTAAAAATGCAGATCGCATCGTCGTTGTAAATAAAGATGGTATTGCAGAACAAGGTTCACATAATGAATTAATTGAGCAAGGCGGAGGGTACAGTAGGTTATACGAAGCTCAGTTTAGTTCGTAAATATAATTTGTACAGAATTAGTGCACCATAAGTAGGTAAAAATCTCATATGGGAGGCTATAAAGTATGATTGTAACAACAACGTCTACAATTCAAGGAAAAGAAATTATTGAGTATATCGATATTGTCAATGGAGAAGCGATTATGGGTGCGAATATCGTTCGTGACCTTTTCGCCTCCGTCCGTGACGTTGTCGGCGGTCGTGCGGGTGCTTATGAAAGTAAATTAAAAGAAGCACGCGACATCGCAATGGAAGAGATGAAAACTTTCGCAAGACAAAAAAATGCAAATGCAATTGTTGGTATCGACGTGGATTACGAGGTAGTTCGCGAAGGAATGCTAATGGTTGCTGTGAGCGGGACTGCTGTCCGTATCTAAAGTGAGAAGCCGTGCTGATGTGAACTGCACCCCAATTGT